>CABSYW010000026.1 GCA_902482035.1 uncultured Collinsella sp.
GGAATCGGCTAAAGTGCGATGGCGAAATTGGTTGTTTTTACAGTAGTGCTAACATGCGCGGCCAGGCCGGCGGGCGCCCGCACGACGATCCACTCGGACCGCGGCGGCCACTACCGCTGGCCGGAGTGGATCGGGATCTGCGAGGAGAACGGGCTGGTCAGGAGCATGTCCGCGAAGGGCTGCAGCCCGGACAACTCGGCCTGCGAGGGCTTCTTCGGCCGCCTCAAGAACGAGTTCTTCCGCTACAGGGACTGGGAGGGCGTGACGGCCGGGGAGTTCATGGGCAGGCTCGAGGCCTACCTCGTGTACTATCGTGAGGAGCGGATCAAGAAGTCCCTCGGGTGGCTCAGCCCGATGGAGTACCGCAGGAAGCTTGGATACGCCTAGACGCGGTCCAAGAAATCGTCCGCACCCCCAACAGTCCGTATTTCACCGCAACTGATGAGGGAATGGGTTAGCGTAGCAGGCCGGCTACTTCGCCGGCTAGGGTGATGGTGCCGGCTGCTACGAAGGGCTCGCCTGCGGCCTTGAAAGCTGCAAGGGCCTCGGAAACGCTGGGGTACACGCCTGCGAGCTTATCGGCGTCCACAAGGGCGGCGAGCTCCTCTGCCGGCAGGGCGCGATCGGAATCGGTCTGCGTCACGGCCACGCGCGGGAAAGCCGGGATCAGCACGTCAACGATACCCGCCACGTCCTTGTCTGCCAGCGCGGCGCACAGCAGCGTGGGGCGATTTTCAACACACGGATCGATCTCGTCCAGCGCGCTCACAAAGTTCTCGCAGCTCTGGGGGTTATGGCAGGCGTCGATCAGCTTGAGCGGGTCAGTTCCCAGCACATCAAATCGGCCCGGCGTTGGGCAGCCCATAAGCGACGCATCGAGCTTGTCATGATCGAGTTCGCGACCCAGATACCCCTCGCAGAGCATAATCGCGCACGCAGCATTCTGCGGCTGATAGGCCGGCTTGACCATGCTCGACGTATAAATCGCGCGTGGCGTGATACAGCTAAACTCCACGGTATCGCCCACGTGCTCCGGCACCTTGGTCGTGGCATGGTTCACCACCAGCGGCACTATGCCGCACTCGCGGCAACGGGCATCCATCACGCGCTGAACGCTCGCCTCGTGCGTACCCTCGCCCAAAACAACCAAGCGCCCGGGTTTGATAACTGCAGCCTTCTCCCCCGCAATGGCCTCGAGCGTGTCGCCCAAAATACGTGTGTGATCGAGCCCAATGCCCGTAATGGCAACGGCGACGGGATTAGTCGCACTCGTGGCGTCCCAGCGCCCGCCCATACCGACCTCAAGCACGGCCACGTCCACGCAAGCCTCGGCAAACACCACGAGCGCGGCAGCCGTCAGCAGGTCAAACGGCGTGATGGTATAGGCGCGCTCCCCCGCCGCCACACAACGGGCATTCACTCGATGCCCCGCCTCAACAGCGGCCGAAACGCCACGGGCAAACGCCTCATCGCTCACGACGCGTCCATTGACTTCCATGCGCTCGGGATAGCGCACCAGCTGCGGCGACGTATACAGTGCGGTTTTTAACCCCTCACCACGAAGAATGGCAGCCGAAAAACGCGTAGTCGAAGTCTTGCCATTGGTGCCGGCAACCTGAATGCAATCGAAATACTCGTCCGGACGCCCCAGCTCATCGAGCATATCGACAACCGTCTCGAGCAGAGGCCCAGCATCCCCAGAAATCCGCCCCGTATCAGCAGCAAGCCCAACAGCCTCATCAAACGAAAGCAACTCAAACGAGAAAGGAACGCTATACAAGCCAGAACGCTTAGGCATAACCAAAGTCTCCAATAACATAAAAAGAGGCCCATCAAAACAACGAGCCCCTCCCATTCAAAATATCAGCCACTACCCGCTTGCAGCGGAGTCAAGGCATCAGCAATGTGGCCATCACAGGCAGCGGACGCCCCCGTAACCGCTATGGGAGCGGTTTGGGGCTTTGCTCGATACAAGTTCCGCACGAGCCGAAGGCCACTTAATGTGGCCTTCGTGCGAGCAGGACTGTTCGCAGTAGCGAGCAATGCCCCAAACCGCGCCCCACAGTCCACCTTACGAGAAGTCAGCAACCTGAGCAGTCAGTGCCGCCAGGATCTCCTTGAGCTCTGCTGCACGGTCCCTCTTCTTCTGGACCACCGCGGGCGCGGCCTTGGCCACAAAGCCCTCGTTGGCAAGCGTCTTCTCGCAGCCGGCGAGCTCCTTCTGGGCCGCGGCAATCTCCTTCTCCAGGCGCGCCTTCTCGGCCGAAAGGTCAACCTTGCCCTCGAGCACCACAAAGACCTCGACGCCGCTGTCGACCACGGCGATGCTCGCAGCCGGCTTCTCAACGTCGGTGCCCATGATCAGCGAAGCCGTGTTCGCCAGCGGCTCAATCGTCGAGCGCAGGCTCTCGAGCTTCTCGATGTCCTCGGCACCGGCGCGCACGACCACGTCGAGCTCGGCCTTGGGGCTCAAGCGGTAACGCGAGCGCGTGGCGCGAGCGGCGGAAACGACGGCGCGGCACAGCTCAAACGCGCGCTCGGCGGGCTCATCGACATACTTAGCGTAGTCGGCGGGCTCCGGCCACTTGGCAATCATGAGCGCCTCAGCGCGGTTCACGTTGCCCTCGGCATCCAGGTCGAGCACGCTCGCCGGCATGTTGTCCCAGATCTCCTCGGTGACAAACGGCATAAGCGGGTGCATCAAGCGAATGGAGGTATCGAGCACAAAGATCAGGTTACGCTGAGCCTGCAGACGGCCCTCGCCCTTCAAGCGGGCCTTGGTGACCTCGACGTACCAGTCGCAGACCTCGTTCCAGAAGAACTGCTGCACGCCGCGGGCCATATCGCCAAAGGTGTAGTTCTCGATGCCCTCGGTGACCATCTTCACGGCCTTTGCCAGGCGGCTGAACATCCAGGCGTCGGCCGGCGTCTCCACGACGGGCTCGCCGGGCGTGTAGCCCTCCATGTTCATAAGCAGGAAGCGGCTTGCGTTCCAGATCTTGGTCACAAACGACTTAGCCTGGTCGGTACGCGGGCTGTCGATGAGCTTCTTGGTCTTCTTATCGATGTTCGCGTCAAACTTGACGTCCTGGTTGTTGGTGCACAGCGTCAGCAGGTTGTAGCGCATGGCGTCGGCGCCGTACATGCCAATGAGGTCCATGGGGTCAACGCCGTTGCCCTTGGACTTGGACATACGGCTTCCGTCCTTGGCAAGAATCGTCGGATAGATGACGACGTCTTTAAACGGCACCTCGTCCAGGAAGTACAGCGAACTCATGACCATGCGGGCAACCCACAGCGCGATGATGTCGCGCGCGGTGACGAGCGCCGTCGTGGGGTGATGGCCCTCGAGCAGCTCCGGCTTTTGCGGCCAGCCCTGCGTGGCGAAGGTCCACAGCTGCGAGCTAAACCACGTGTCCAGCACGTTCTCGTCCTGGTGCACGTGATGACCGCCGCACTTGGGGCACACGTCGGTGTCCTCGGTCAGGGCGTCCTCCCAACCGCAGTCCTCGCAGTAGAACACGGGGATGCGGTGGCCCCACCACAGCTGGCGGCTGATGCACCAGTCCTTAAGGTTCTCCATCCAGGTGGTGTAGGTCTGCGTCCAGCGCGCGGGGTGGAAGGTAACCTTACCGGAGTTAACGGCGTCAAGCGCCGGCCCCTTGAGCTTGTCAACAGCCACAAACCACTGCTCGGACAGCCACGGCTCAAGCGCAGCGTCGCAGCGGTAGCAGTGCATGACGGAGTGATCGAGGTCCTCGACGTGATCGAGCAGGTCGTGCTCCTCGAACCACTTGATGACGGCCTCGCGGCACTCATCGCGGTTCATGCCGGTAAACTCGCCATAGCCCTCGACGACCACCGCGTGCTCATCGAAGATATTGATTTGCGGCAGGTCGTGAGCCTGACCCATAGCGTAATCGTTGGGGTCGTGGGCCGGGGTGACCTTGACAAAGCCGGAGCCAAAGTTGGCGTCGACATGCCAATCCTCAAAGATGGGGATCTCGCGGTCGACAATGGGAAGCTTGACGGTCTTGCCCACGAAGGCGGCCTTCTCGGGGTCCTTCGGGGAGACGGCGACACCTGTGTCGCCGAGCATGGTCTCGGGGCGCGTGGTGGCGACGACGATGTAGTCCTGGCCGTTGACCGGCTCGGTCAGCGGATAGCGCAGGTGCCACAGATGGCCCTTCTCGTCCTTGTACTCGGCCTCGTCGTCCGAGATGGCGGTGGTGCAGTTGGGGCACCAGTTGACGATGCGCTTGCCGCGGTAGATCAGACCGTCGTGGTACCAGTCGCAGAAGACCTTGCGTACGGCCTGCGCGTAGTCCTCGTCCATAGTAAAGCGCTCGTTATCGAAGTCAACGGAGCAGCCCATACGCTTGATCTGCTCGACGATGATGCCGCCGTACTCGTGGGTCCAATCCCAGCAAGCGTCGACAAACTTGTCGCGACCGATCTCCAGGCGGCTAATGCCCTCGCTCTTGAGTTTCTTGTCGACCTTGGTCTGCGTAGCGATACCGGCGTGGTCGGTGCCCAGCACCCAGCGCGTGGACTTGCCGCGCATGCGGGCCATGCGGATGATGGCGTCCTGGATGGAGTCGTCGGTGGCGTGGCCCATGTGGAGCTTGCCGGTCACGTTGGGAGGCGGAATGGTGACGGTGCAGTCGCCCACGCCCTCGCGGCGCTTGTAGTAGCCGCCGTCGAGCCACTTCTGTAGGATCGCCGGCTCGTTGGTCGACGGATCGTAGTTCTTGGGCATCTCTTCCATATATCTCTCCCTGTCCCATCGGCGTGTCCGCCTGCTTGGTTTTCGCTCGGTCAGGTCCTGGCTCGCACGAAGAGCACATTTAGTGCTCTTCGGCTCGTGCGGAATCTACGAAAACCAAGCAGGCGGACACGCCTTAGGTATCGATTACTTCAGTCTGATATGACTTCGCTAAAGCTTAAACAAACACTCAGAATAACACAGGTAGTTGGGGTTATTGCGTATATATAAAATAGCCTCCGACCGTGGATGGTCAGAGGCTATTTACAAACGCGTTTTAGGCCGGTTTACCCGTAGATGCGCTGGGGCTGTTCTTCGCCCTTTACGGAGGCTTCGGTCACGATGACCTTGGCGACGCCCTCCTCGCTGGGCAGGTCGAACATCGTCTGCTGCAACACGTCCTCGCAGATGGAGCGCAGGCCGCGGGCGCCGGTCTTGCGGGCAAGCGCCATGCGGGCGATCTCGTGCAGGGCAGCGTCCTCAAACTCAAGCTCAACGTCCTCGAGCTGGAACATCTTGCGGTACTGACGCACCACGGCGTTCTTGGGCTCGGTCAGAATCGACACCAGGTCGTCCTCGTCGAGCGCCTGCGTCTGAGTAACGACAGGCGTACGTCCCACAAACTCGGGGATCATGCCAAAGGCGTTGAGGTCCTGCGGGAGCACCTGACGCAGCAGGTCGTTCTCGTCGACCGAGGTGGGGCCGGCAATCTCGGAGTTAAAGCCCACGCCCTTGTTGCCCACGCGATCGGCGATGATCTTGTCCAGACCCACAAAGGCACCACCGCAGATAAACAGGATGTTGGTCGTGTCGATCTGCAGCAGCTCCTGCTGGGGATGCTTGCGGCCGCCGGTGGGCGGAACGCTTGCCACCGTGCCCTCAAGGATCTTAAGCAGCGCCTGCTGAACGCCCTCGCCCGAAACGTCGCGGGTGATGGAGAGGTTCTCGGCCTTGCGGGCGATCTTGTCAATCTCGTCCACGTAGATAATGCCAACCTGCGCGCGCTCGATGTCGCCATCGGCGGCGTTGATGAGCTTGAGCAGGATGTTCTCAACATCCTCGCCAACGTAACCGGCCTCAGTAAGCGCGGTGGCATCGGCGATGGCAAACGGCACCTCGAGGATGCGCGCAAGCGTCTGGGCGAGCAGGGTCTTGCCGGTACCGGTAGGACCGAGCAGCAGGATGTTGGACTTGGCGAGCTCCACCTCATCCATATCATCGTCGAGTTGCGAGTCCAAGCCGTCGTCAAAGGCAGACACCGCGGCGCCGCCCTCGATCACGCGGCGATAGTGGTTGTACACGGCCACCGACATGGCGCGCTTAGCGTCCTCCTGGCCCATAACATAGGCCGAAAGCTCGTCATAGATCTCGTGCGGCGTCGGCACGTGCGTGATGACCTGGCGATCGTCCTCGAGCTCAAAACCCTCGGTCTCGGGGTCCACGGCGGGCTGGGATGCAGCCTGACCGTGGTCGTTGAGGAAGCCCGGCAGCTTGCCGTTGCGGGCAGCGTCCATAAAGTCCGAAGCCAGCGACTCCTCAAGGATCTCGGAGCAGGCGGCGACGCACTCGTCACAGATAAAGATGTTGGTCGGGCCCTTTACGAGGCGACGGACCTGCCCCTGCTCTTTTCCGCAGAAGGAGCAGCGGATGGGGTTGCCGTTCTCGTCAAAGTTGTCCTGCATGTTTCCTGCCATCCTAGGCGTCCTTCGCGGCGAGATCGCGCGAGGTAACGATACGGTCGATCAGGCCGTAGTCGAGGGCCTCGGCAGCGGTCAGGTAGTTGTCGCGCTCGGTATCGGCCTGGACCTTCTCGATGGGCTGGCCCGAGGCATCGGACAGGATCTGATTGAGCTCGCGGCGAGTCTTCTTGATCTCCTCGGCCACGATCTCGATCTCGGTCTGCTGACCCTGGGCACCGCCGCTGGGCTGGTGAATCATAACCTTGGAGTGCGGCAGGCAGAATCGCTTGCCCTTAGCGCCGGCCGAAAGCAGCACAGCGGCCATGGACGCGGCCATACCGACGCAGATGGTGGAGACCTGCGGCTTGATGAAGTTCATGGTGTCAAGAATCGCCAGGCCGGAGTAGACCTCACCGCCGGGCGAATTGATGTAGAGCGAGATATCCTTCTCGGCATCCTGGCTCTCAAGATGCAACAGCTGGGCAACGACCAGGTTGGCGCTGACGGAGTTGATCTCCTCGCCCAAGAAGATGATGCGGTCGTTGAGCAGGCGCGAATAGATATCGTAGCTGCGCTCGCCGCGCGGCGTCTGCTCGATAACGTATGGCACGAGGGCGGAATCGAACTTGGCGATCATACGCATCTCCATTTCTCTCTTGCGGACCAAATTGGTTCTAGATAAACGTACGGTGCCCGCATGCTATGCATTGGCTGGCACCGTACGAAGCAACCGGATAACCGGTGTATAACTTTACCCCATCACGGGCGCACGCATGCGCTCGCAGGCAAGGTGGCGAGAATTACTCGGCGTCCTTGGCGGTCTCGTCGACCTCGGTCACCTTGGCGTTCTCGACCAGGTGGTCGACGGCCTTGGAGCGACGGATGGACTCGCGGACGGCAGGCATGCGGCCATCGGCGATGAACTCGGCCTTGGAAGCCTCGACGTCCTTGACGCCGGCCTTCTCGAACTCGGCGTTGATGTCGTCCTCGGTGACCTCGATCTTGAGCTCACGGGCGAGGGCGTCCAGAGCCAGGGACTCACGGGCAACGTCGTTGGCCTGCTTGTGCAGGTCGCCGATGAACTGCTCCATGGTCAAGCCGGAAGCGGGCAGCCAGGTGTCCAGGGTCATGCCGCGGGCGGCGAGGTTGGACAGGAAGTTCTGGCCAAGCTCCTCAAAGACGGACTGCTCGTAGTCGGCGTCCATCTCGTCGAGCTGCAGGCGCTCGGCGAGAGCGGAGACGCAACGGTTCTCCTTCTCGGCCGGGAGGCGGGAAGCCTTGTCCTGCTCGATCTCGATCTTGATGGCGTCGCGCATAGCGTCGATGCTGTCGAAGCCAAAGTCGGACTTGACGAGCTCGTCGGTGAGCTCGGGGGTGTTGCGGACCTTGATGCCCTTGACGGTGACCTCGACGGTGTGGGTCTCGGCCTCCTCGCCCTCCTCGACCTCGTCGGTCCAGGTGACTGTCTTGACGTCGTCAACGTTGGCGCCAATCAGGGCCTCGTTGAACTCCTTGGGGTTGCTGTCGCTACCGGCGATGAGCATGCGGCCCTCGGCGGCAAAGCTGTCAGCGTTCTCGACGGCCTTGAGGTCGACGGTGACGTAGTCCTCGGCCTCGACGGCGCGACCCTCGACGTCCTCGAAGGTGGCACGGTAGTTGAGGAGCATCTCGACCTGGTTGTTAATCTCGGACTCGGTGACCTCCGCAGGGGGCATCTCGATCTCGACGGCGTCGAAGGAGGAGAGCTCAGCAGCAGGACGCAGGGAGAACTCGACGGTGTAGGTGTAGTCCTCGTGATCCTTGGCGAGGTCGAGCTCCTTGTAGTCACCGTTCTTGGTGGGGACGATGTCCAGCTCGTTGAGGACGGCGGGCTCGTTGGCGGCGATCAGGTCGTTGGTGGCCTGAGCGAGGGTAGCCTCGGCGCCAAGTGCGGAGTCGATGACCGGACGGGGAGCCTTACCGGCACGGAAGCCCGGGAAGCGGTACTTCTTGGCGGTGTCCTTGTAGGCCTTCTTGATCGCGGCGTCGACGTCAGCGGCCGGGATGGTGACCGTAGCGGTGAGCTTGGCGTCCTTGACGTCAGAAGCGGTGATGTTCAACACGTTCCTCCTCATACTGCCCAGCTTATCTGAGGTGCTGGTACCTTTATGCAACAAAGTGTCGCGACGACCGAGGCCGACGCTGGTGCGTTGGTGCGGGCGAAAGGACTCGAACCTTCACGGGAATCCCACCAGAACCTAAATCTGGCGCGTCTACCAATTCCGCCACGCCCGCATGAGCGCACAGATTAGGAATGATAGCAGATGCGAACGACAAGCGCACGCACACCTTTTGCAGGCTCACGACCTCACCACGAGTACAAGCCAACAGAGGCGGCTGCCACCCTCCCCTCTATGAGTTGCGGTGAAATAGTTCCTGTTTGGGGCTCCAGTCCTCCAAAACAGGAACTATTCCACCGCAACTTCGATGGGACCCGGCAGTCTGGCGGTGCCGGCCATGCGCCGGAAAGCGCGTCCCGGTTTGGGGCCTCGGAATGGGATGCGGCTTCCGCTATAGCCATCAACCGGAAACTGCAACCCGTTTTGAGCCCCTATTCCGGGATGTACTATCCGCCAAAGGCCTCAACCGGAAACTGCAGCCCACAATTCGGTCGAAAAGTGGGCTGCAGTTTCCCCGGGCTTGCCAGAGGACGACGGTTCCTCGCCTACTCCCCCAGCAGGGCCTTCTCGGGCGTGATCGGAAGCGAGCGAACCTGATGTCCGGTGGCGTGTGCGACGGCCGAGGCCACGGCGGCAAGCGGCGTGTTGATGACGACCTCGCCGATCGACTTGGCACCAAACGGGCCCGTCGGCTCGTAGCTCGGCTCAAAGGCCACGCGAATGCTGCCGATATCCAGGCGCGTGGGCAGCTTGTAGCTCATAAAGTTGCCGGTGCGCAGGCGACCGCGGTCGTCGTGCTCGACGATCTCGTAGAGCGCGTGGCCGATACCCTGGGCAATGCCGCCCTCGGCCTGGACGCGCGCGAGTGCCTCGTTGATCACGGTGCCGCAGTCCACAGCCGCCGCGTAGTCCACCACGGTCACCTTGCCGGTGGCCTTGTCGACCTCGACCTCGGCAATGCCGGCCATAAACGGCGGGGGCGAAACGGGCAGGCAGGCAGAGGCATGCGAGGTGAGCGCGTCGCCGCCCGCGATGTTCTTGACGCACAGGTTGGCAAAGTCGCGCAGCGTGAGGTAGCGGTTCTGCTCGCGCGCGGCACGCTCGTCGGACAGGCGCACGTACTGGCCATCGAAGACCACATCAGCGGCGTCCACATCCCACATCTGGGCGGCCTTGGCGCAGATCTTCTCACGCAGCTCGGTCGCGGCGTTCTTGGCGGCAAGGCCCGTCACGTACGTACCCGAGCTCGCGTACGAGCCGGCATCGAACGGCGACACGTCGGTGTCCACGCCGCGTACCACGATCATTGAACTCTCCACGCCCAGCTCCTCGGCGGCAATCTGCGCCAGGATCGTGTCGACGCCCATGCCGTTATCGGTGGCGCCGGTGCCGATGGTAATGAAGCCGTCCTCTTCCAGGCGCATGTCGATGCCGGCGATGTCCACGTTGGAGATGCCCGAGCCCTGCATGGTGAGCGCGCAGCCCAGGGCGCGCACGCGGTCGCCCAGGTCGACGGCCAGCGGCTTATCGCGCCAGCCGATCATGTCCATTGCACGCAGCAGGCAGCGGTCGAGTGCGCAGGCGTTGAGCTTTTCGTTGTAGTACTGCGGCATGATTTCGCCCTCGCGCACGATGTTCTTAAGGCGCAGGTCGGCGGGATCCATGCGCAGCATGTCGGCGAGCTCGTTGACGGCGCTCTCCACGGCAAACTGGCCCTGGGTGGCACCGTAGCCGCGATACGCGCCGCCGCGGTTGGTATTGGTGTAGACGGCGTCCCAGCTAAAGCGGCTCGCCTTCACGTGGTTGTAGATGGGCAGGCTCTTGTGGCCCGAAAGGCCGATCGTCGTGGTGGCATGCTCGCCATAAGCGCCGGCGTTGGACAGCGTGTGCAGGTCGATGGCCGTGATGGTGCCGTCGTTCATGGCGCCCAGCTTAACGGTCATCTGCATCTGGTGGCGCGAGTTGCCCGCGGTGATGGTCTCCTCGCGGGTGTAGCAGCAGTAGCTCGGACGACCAGTCTGCTGGGTCACGAACGCCACGAAGATTTCGCAGCAGCCCGTCTGCTTGGAGCCAAAGCCGCCACCGATGCGCGGCTTAATGACTTGCACCTGCGACTGCGGAATATCGAGCGACTGCGCGACCATGCGGCGCACGTGGAAGGGCACCTGCGTCGAGGTGGTCACCGAAATGCGCCCGAACGCGTCGGTCGTCGCGAAGGAGCGGAAAGTTTCCATGGGCGCGGTCTGCGTGGCCTGACTGGTATAGGTGCGGGTGAAGACGATGTCGCTCTGGGCGAACGCCTCGTCAAGGTTGCCAAAATCGCTGGTACCGCTGCACACCAGGTTGCGCGGGACGTCGCCGCCCTGCGGGAACATAAAGGTCACGTCGCCCTCGGGATGGACCACGATGTCGTTATCGAGTGCCTTGGTAAAGTCGAGCAGCGGCTCAAGCACCTCATAGTCGACCTTAATGAGTTTGAGCGCCTTGTCGGCAGCCTCCTCAGTCTCGGCGGCGACGATCGCCACCTCCTCGTTTTGGTAACGGACGAGGTTCTCGAGAATCAGGCGGTCGTAGGGACTCGGCTGCGGATAGCTCTGGCCGGCGATGGTAAAGCGGCGCTTGGGCACGTCCTCGTAGGTGTAGACGCCCACGACGCCGGGCACCTTCAGGGCGCGCGACGTATCAATGGAGCGGATCTTGGCGCGGGCATAGGGGCTGCGCTTGAGTTTGACGATCAGGGCGCCGGCGGGCACCAAGTCGCCCGTGTAGACGGGACGCCCCTCGAGCAGGGCCTTCGAGTCCTTCTTGGGCTGCTTGTGGGTGATCTGCTTATACGAGACGCCATCGCAGCTGGTGTTATTGACCGGCAGCTCGGGCATCTCAAAGCCCACCTGCACGCCAGACTCATTGAGGAAGCGCACAATGGCGCGCAGCTGGCTCTCGTAGCCGCTGCAACGGCAGAGGTTGCCGGCAAGCTGGCGCGAGAGCTCCTCGCGCGTGGCGACGAGGCTCGGGGCCTCCTTGGCGGCGCGGGCAAGCGCCAGCACGTTCATAATGAGGCCGGGGGCGCAAAAACCGCACTGCTCGGCGCCTTCGGCAGCCATCGCACGGGCCAGCGCCTCAGACTCGGCTTTGAGGCCCTCGAGCGTGGTGATGGTGTGGCCCTCGACGCGAGCGGCGGGAACCGAGCAGCTCAGCACCGGGTCGCCGTCGAGCCACACCGTGCACAGGCCGCAGTTGGTGGTCTCACAGGCGCAGCGCACCGACGCACAACCCTGCTCGCGCAGCAACGCGAAGAGCATGGTATCGGGGGCAATCTGAACCTTGACCTTACAGCCGTTGAGCGTAAAGGAAAGATCGATGAGTTTGGCAGCCATTAGCGCACCTCGCTAGAATCGACGCCGGGCACGCGGCGGCAGGAATACTCGTCCGTGGCAAACTTGGGGACCTGCACGGTCTCGAGCTCGCGGGCAAGCGCGGCAGAAAGCTCGATGCCGGCGGCGCGGCGCACGGCCTGCACGGCAAGCGGCGCCGAGATGCGGCGACGGTACTCAGCCGAGCCCCACAGGTTGGTGCCGTAGCTCAGGGCACGCACGGATACGGCCAGTGTGCGTAGCTCGTCCTCGGAAGGCTGCTCGCTCACCAGGCCACATGCCTCGCCCTGCAGCAAGGTCGCGCGCAGCGGGCGGGCGCCCACGGTGACATGCCAGCTGTTGTCCCACCAGGCGGCAGTGACGTTTAAGGAGGGGAAGTCGGTCGCGGCCTTGCGCACGGCCTCGTAGCTTGCACGGTAATCGTGCTTAACGACTACGATGTGCTCGATCACGTCGCGCACGTAACCCATGTTCACGAACTCGGCGAGCGGCACGCGGCCGGCGCCCGTCAGCTCTACATAGGAATCGAGCGCGAGGAAGGCGGAGAGCACGTCCGAGAAGCCAAAGCGGCCGTAGATGCTGCCGCCCACCGTGGCGGTGTTGCGCAGCTGCACGCCCACGATGTCGTGGACGGCGAACTCAAAGACATTGTTGACAAGCGCGTTGAGCCCGGCATGACGCTCGAGCTGGCGCAGGGTGCACATGGCACCGATGCGAAACTCGGTCTCGGTCTCCTCGATCTGATCGAGTCCGCAGGCCGAAAGGTCAATCGCCGTCGCCACGCGACGCGAACCCAGGCGCATCCAGATGCCGCCGCCCACAATCTTGTTGTTGCGGTTCTTCTGCAAGAGCTCATAGGCTTCGGCCGCGTTTCCAACACGGACGTAGGTACCGAACTTGAGCACGTTCTCCCCCATCTCTTCACTTGTCCAGTACTTTTAAGTGTACCAAACGAGGAGCCGCACACCGTTTTAGGACAAAATCCACCCACCCATCCATAACTTGCGGTGATATACGGACTGATTAGCCGTTCTGGGACGCTAAACAGTCCGTATATCACCGCAAGTTATGAGGAGTCCTCCGGGATAGAAAAGGCTCCCAGCCGGAATGGCTGGGAGCCTCATCACAGGCTATGTCGAGCGAAGATTTAGCAGACGCCCTGGGCGAGCATGGCGTCGGCGACCTTCAGGAAGCCGGCGATGTTGGCGCCCATGACAAAGTTGCCCTCCTGGCCGTACTCCTTGGCGGTGTCGTCCACGTTGTGGAACATGCCGCGCATGAGCTGCTCGAGCTTGCCGTCGACCTCCTCGAAGGTCCAGGACAGGTGCTCGGCGTTCTGGCTCATCTCCAGGCCGGACACGAGCACGCCACCGGCGTTGGCAGCCTTACCAGGCATAAAGGCAACGCCGTTCTCCTGGAAGTAGGTCGTGGCCTCGATGGTCGTGGGCATGTTCGCGCCCTCGCCGACCACCTTGCAGCCGTTGGCGACGAGCGCCTGGGCATCCTCGAGCAGCAGCGTGTTCTCGCGAGCGCAGGGCAGCGCGATGTCGCAGGGCAGCTGCCAAACGCCGCGGCCGTCGCCCTCGTGCCACACGGCGCTGGGCTTCTCGTCAACGTACATGGCGAGCGTAACGCCCTTGTCGTGGCCAGAGCGCTTCTTGTTGTAGATGTGCTCGAGCACGGTGTAGTCGATGCCGTCGGGATCCTCGACCCAGCCATGGGTATCGGAGCAGGCGAGCACCTTGCCGCCGAGCTGAGTGACCTTCTGGACCGCGTAGATAGCGACGTTGCCGGAGCCGTGAACGACGACGTTCTTGCCCTCGAAGGAGTCGCCGCGGCTCTTAAGGTACTCGTCCACAAAGTAGGCCAGACCGTAACCGGTGGCCTCGGTACGGGCGAGCGAGCCGCCAAAGGAGAGGCCCTTGCCGGTAAGAACGCCGGTCCACTCGTTGGTCAGGCGCTTGTACTGACCGAACAGGTAGGCAACCTCGCGGCCGCCAACGCCCAGGTCGCCGGCGGGAACGTCGGTGTTGGGGCCAATGTGGCGATAGAGCTCGGTCATGAAGGACTGGCAGAAGTGCATGATCTCGTTGTTGGACTTGCCCTTGGGGTCAAAGTCGGAGCCGCCCTTGCCGCCGCCCATGGGAAGGGTGGTCAGGCTGTTCTTGAGGATCTGCTCCAGACCCAGGAACTTGAGCATACCCAGGGTGACCGTCGGGTTAAAGCGCAGGCCGCCCTTGTAGGGTCCAATGGCAGAGTTGAACTCGACGCGGTAACCGCGGTTGACCTGAACCTTGCCCTGGTCGTCGACCCAGGGAACACGGAACATGACGATGCGCTCGGGCTCGACGAGGCGCTCAAGCAGGGCGGCCTCCTCGTACTCGGGATGGGCGTCGAGCGCCGGCTGGATGGTGCCGAGAATCTCGGTCGCGGCCTGGATGAACTCAGGCTGCTCGGGATAGCGAGCCTTGAGCTCTTCGAGAACTTTCTGCGTATAGCTCATGCTTCCTCCAATTGATGGAAAAGAAAGGTGTCGTTCGCGGCGTACCATGCGCCGCGAGCTTTATCGAGTATGGATAATATCGCACTGTTGCAGCAAAGTTTCGCATAAGCCGACGAGCAGATGTTTCGTTTTGATTACGATGCAGGTAGAAGCGTTTTTGAGTGTCTGACGTGCAAAACCTGTGTTTCAAACCTGTTTCGTCCACGTGTTCCAAACCACCACAAAGGTGCCTGTCCCCAATGTGGTGGTGTTGGTGGTTAGAGGACGAGCTGATGGTAGTCGGCGGGGGTTATGCGGCCTTCGGTGGCAGCGCGGAAGGCGGCGAGGGCATCGCCGGAGAACGGCATGGCCCAGCAAAGCCCACAGCCGGCAGTAATGGAGCTCGGCAATGGCATGATGCGCCCAGGCACACCGGCGGCAAGGCACAGCTGCTCGCATTCCATCACATCGAAAGTGCTGTCGAACGACACGATGATCTTGCGCTCGTGGTCGAGGGCATCGCCGGACGGGCCTTCGCGGTGTGCCTCACGATACGCCGCGGCGGCCGCTTCCTCTTCCGCAGTATGTCCACAGCCACCGCAGCCGCAGGTACAGGGCTCGGAACCATCGCAAGTGCAAGGCTCTCCCGTGTCGGGGCAAATATCGTGAGACATGGCAACTCCAATCGTCTAGGCGAGTAACTCGGCCGTCGCAAACTCCTCGGGCGTATTGACGTTTTCGAAGCAGAGCGTGGAACCGGCAACCTCGACAATCTGGGGCTCATCCAGATAGCCGGCATGGACCTGGTCGATCAAACAGCGGATGCGTTGGCGGTCCTTGTCGAGCAACTCACGGGCAACCGGCGCGCAAGTCTGGCGGCGCCACACGGCGCAAAGCGGCTCAATCCCCCGCTCCTCGCGCGGCACGCACACATCGAGCGCCTCGGCCTCAACATGATCGGCAAGCGCGCCGATGAGTTCCGGCGAGACAAACGGCATATCGCAGGCGACGATCGCCACGAGCGGCAATCGGGCCGCGGCCAACGAGCTCGCGATGCCGCGCATGGCACCCGCCGGCCCCTCAAGGTCCGACACTATTCGCGGCACCAGACCGCCAAACGCGCGCTGCTCAAGATAGACAAGCTCGCTGGGACGCGAAGTCGTCACGACTAACTCGCCGGCAACTGGCGCCAGCCGACCCAGCACGCGCCCGATGAGCGGCTCGCCGCAAAACAACATCCGCGCCTTGTCGCAACCCATGCGCGACGACAGGCCGCCCGCCTGGACGACGCAAGAAAGATCGGCTCGTCTTACGGTAGTCATACGGCAAAACACCCCCATCGGCATGCTCGAAACCCGGTGCACGAAGCTAAATGCAGCCGCCGAAATAGCGGCGCTACGAAAAGCTCGTGCAAAAACAAAACAGCGCCTTTGCGGCACGCAGTAAGACCGCGAGCACAAAAGCGCTGGTAGCGTATGGCGGGAACGTATGTGAATCGAACACATCCAAGACGTTTTGCACGCCTCGCAACGGTTTTGAGGACCGCGGAGCCCACCGGAGCCCATCCGTTCCCAAGTGCGCCGGTATTTTACCAAACCGAAACGGCTCCATCCCAAAAAGACGAACAAGAAGTTGCGGTGGAATAGTTCTTGCTTAGGCTGCAAGACCTCAAAAACAGGAACTATTTCACCGCAACTGAGGAGGCGGGAGCGGGTGACCGGCCTAGCGTAGGGACCTCAGGCCACCGGCATCCTTGTCGAGCACCGTAAAGCGCACGGCATCTAGGTGCTCCAAGATGCTGATGGCACGTTTGCGCGACACACCCAGGGCCTCGCGCAGCACGCTCGTGGTCGCAGCGCCACCGGCTGTCTCAATGGCAGCGGCAACAAGCTCGCGCGCATGGGCCTCGGCGGCAGCGGACAGGGCAACGTCGCGCTCGACCTTAACGATCGAGCGGTTGAGCGAAAGCTCGCGCAGGGCACGCGTCATGGTGTCGCGGCCGAGCTGCAGCTGTTCGCCCACCCCGGGAAGCGCCGGTGCATCCAGGCCGGCCTCGTCAAGTAGCGCGACGATCCGCTCGCAAGCCTCTCGCACCACGCGTGCCGCCACGGCGGCCGAATGCGGATCGAATACCTCGGCGCCCTCGGCGGCGCACACGCCGCGCGAGCAGCCCTCGGCAATCAGAGCCGAGGCAACGCCTTCATCAGCGGCAGGCCACGCAGCATGGGCAACGGCGCCGGGCGTAAAGCCCGTCTCCTTGGGAGCCGCCGCGTGCATGGCTGACAGGGTCGCCGCAAGGGCATCCATCGCTGCGTCGAGCGCGGAAGAATCTGCATACAGCGAGCCATCCGAGCCAGCAAGCTCGCACACAGCACCTCGCGCCACCAACTCGTTCAGCGCGGCATCGACTCCACCGGAAACAAGATCCAGCGCCGCGGCAACGTCGGCAGCCACGACCGGCAACGTCTGCAGCGCCAGCCACGCCTCAACACCAGCGGCGGTATCGCCGGCCTCAAGCGCCACATACAGCGCACGCTCTCCTTCGGCAAGCTCGCGCGAACGACGGCAACGCGAAAGCAGCACACGCCCGCCGCCAATGAGCATGACGGGCGAATACGACAGCACCACAGCATGGTCTCCGGCTCGCAGCGGCAGCGGCTCCTCCAAGCGCACCTGCACGGTACGGGTCTCGCCCACCGCAATGGGGGCCTCACCCTCCAAAAGCATGATGCGGCCGACAACCTCGGCTGTACCCGCCATCACGTGCACACGCGCGCCCGACTCGAGCACGCGCGGCTTGGCACCCTCGCGACCCAGGTAGGTGAACGTCATCATAAAGCGCAACGTCTGACCAAAGCGGTCCGCCACGCCCAGCATCTCGCCACGGTCAAGCGCCGCGACACCGTCACCAACCAGGTTGAGTGCCACGCGTTGCCCAGGCAGCGCGCGCGGCGTATCGCCATGCACCTGAATCCCGCGGACACGGCAGACCGTACGCGACGGCAAAGCCATCAGCTCGTCGCCCACCGCAACCGGCGCATCGTGCAGCGTTCCCGTCACGACGGTGCCGGCGCCCTTGATCGTAAAGCAGCGGTCAATCGGCAGGCGCGGCGCGGCATCGCTCCGCTCGGCACGCTCGCGACAGGTATCCCAGCAGACGCCCACCTGCTCGTCGAGCACCGCAAGCAGCCCGTCAATCCCCTCGCCCGTCTTAGACGACACGGGCACAATTGGCGCGCCCGCAAAAACAGTACCCGACAAAAAGTCATCGACATCGAGCTCGGCCAGATCAACCATCTCGCTATCGGCCAGGTCGCACATCGTCAGCGCGACCACCATATGCGTAACGCCCAGCAGCTCCAGCACGTGCACGTGCTCGCGCGTCTGCGGCATTACACCCTCAACGGCAGAGACCACCAGCACGGCAACGTCGATGCCTGTCGCACCCTGCACCATGGCGCGCAGGTAATGCGCGTGGCCCGGCACGTCGACCAGGCCGACGATCTTGCCACTCGGCAGTGCCAGCTCGCCAAAGCCCAGCTCCACGGTCATACCGCGACGGCGCTCAACCTCCAGACGGTCGGGATTCTTGCCGGTCAGCGCCTCGATCAATGCCGACTTGCCGTGGTCAACGTGGCCCGCCGTGCCAACGATAACGGGACACTCCACCAGCGCCTGAACCTCACTCATCGAGCAATCGCCTTCTCAACGCACGCGACGAGCGTCGATGCCGCCGTCTCGATATCGCGGTCACCCACGAGTGTGCGCACGTCAAACAGGACGCGATCGTGCGAGGCGCGCGTGACGACCGGCGTGTCGAAATCTTGGACGAGCGAGCGCTTGAGTGCGTCAACGGAAAGACGCTCATCGACGAGGCACACGGCAACGCACATGGTGGGCAGCTCCACGGTAGGCAGCGAGCCGCCGCCGGGAGTCGACGACTCCTCGATGATTTCCACCTGCACGGCGCACGGGCAGCCAGCCTTATCAAGCCCGGCGACCATACGATCGCGCAGCTTACGTGCGCGACGCTCCAGATGAGCCTGCGGAAGCGTGAGCATGTTGAGCACCGGTACCTCGCGATGGGCCACATCCGCCCCGTCCATGTAGATGCGCAGTGTAGCCTCGAGCGCCGCCAGTGCGAGCTTGCCCGGGCGCAGGGCACGCATAAGCGGATGTGACCCACAGGCCTGGACCAGATCGCGACGGCCCATGATAATGCCCGCCTGCGCGGCGCCCAGCAGCTTATCGCCCGAGCACGACACCAGATCGAGCCCTGCCGAAACCGAAGCCGGCGTAGTCTCCTCGCCGCCGCGAACCAGGATGTCGTCAGGCAACAGCGCGCCCGACCCCTGGTCTTCATAGAACAGCAGGCCGTGCTTATGAGCCAGTGCGGCGAGCTCCCTTGAGCTCACTTCCTCGTGAAAACCCTCGATGCGATAGTTGGAAGGATGGACTTTAAGGATCATCGCCGTATCGGGCGTGATGGCGCGCTCGTAGTCGCCCAAATGCGTGCGGTTGGTGGCGCCGACCTCGACGAGTTTGGCGCCCGAAGCCGCCATGACATCGGGGATGCGGAAGCTACCGCCGATTTCGACGAGCTCGCCGCGGCTCACGATGACCTCTTTGCCCGCAGCGTGAGTGGCCAGCACCAGCAGCACCGCGGCGGCATTATTGTTGACGACGAGCGCGTCCTCGGCACCGGTAAGCGAACGGATCAGCTGCGCGGCGTGCTCCTTGCGGGACCCGCGTGAGCAGGTGTCGACGCTGTACTCGAGCGTGCTATACCCGCGCGCAACCTCGGCCACGGCCTTGGCGGCCGATTCAGCGAGCGGGGCGCGACCCAGGTTGGTATGGATAACCACACCCGTGGCGTTGACGGCGGGACGCAGGCTCGGCAGCGCGGAGCGGTGGGCACGCCACTCGATGGCCGAAGCCAGGTCGCGCTTAGAGCGCGGGTCGGCACCGGCACGAATGGCGGCGCGCTCCTCGTCGAGCTCGGCCGTGACGGCAGCATGGACCACCGCGTCGCAGGTCTCCCCCGCCGCCTTCACCACCGGCCACTCGGCAAGCAGCTCATTGACGGAAGGAATGGCGCGCAGGCGGGCGCGCACCTCATCGGACATGTTCTGGCTATCGCTCATGTGCGGCCTTTCAAATGAAACGTGGATCAGTCGAATACATCAGCTGAGTCAATTACTCGTTATTATCCTCGCGCGCCGCGATCTTTTCCACGCGAACGGCGTTTTCTTGGGTGAGCGCGGCACCCGTCAACGGGTCCCAGCGCAGCGGCGTGTGGTCGAGCGGACCGACGCCCAGGGCCTGCCGGCCACCACTCTCAGCACCAAATGCGCGTCCGCCGGGAGCGGCCGAGGTGAAGATGCACGCCGGATGCAGATAGGGCGTCGTCTCCACGCGCACGCGGTCGCGGCCCATATCGCTCACGAGCTCGACGATCTCGCCGTCGGCGATGCCCATGTGCGCAGCAGCATCGGCATTCATCTGCACGGCATCCAGGTCCGATCCAGCCTCGGCGGCACCTTGAGCCGCAAGCCTGCGCGAGGTGTGCGACTCAAAGGGACGGTTGCCACTAATGAGGCGAAACATCCCCGGGCCGGGCTCCACCATGGGCGCAATCCAGTTGGGCACACGACCCATGCCGACTCGTTCCCATACGTCGCTTGCCAGCGCAATTTTGCCGCCGGCAAGCGGAATCACCGGCTCACCCGTGCGCGACGGCAGCGCCACGCCCGTATCGGCCCAGCCGCGCTCCTTGAGCTCGTCCAGATCGATCCCAAAAGGCGCCACCTGGGCAGCCGTCAGATCGTCAGACGTAAACTGGAAATACTCGCCCACGCCACACGCCTGCGCCAGACCGGCAAAAATCTCCCGACCGGGACGTGTGCCGTCATGCTGCACGGGCAGCACGGCGTTGCGGTAGAACACGCGCGAATCGTTGACGCCCACGACCGTGCCCACACCGCGGTCGGCCTCCAGATACGTCACGTCGGGCAGCACGAAGTCAGAAGCACGCGCCGTCTCGGACCAACGAATATCAATCGTCACAAGCAAGTCGAGCTGCTGCAAAATACCCAACCAAGCCTGTGCATTGCCATAGCCCGCACCGGGATTGCTGGCGTAAACGATCAGCCCACGCAAATCGCCGGCCAGAATAGACTGACCGATAGTCGTGCACAGGCCGCGCACCGGATCGACCAGTGGATAGCGCTCGGACCCCAGCTTGGGCTCACGTGGCATCGACGGCGTCGCGAAACGCGCAGGGTCCAAATCGCCCAAAGCAAGCGGCGTGGGCGGGTTGAGGGCACCGCCCGCGTGTCCGATGCAGCCCAGCAGCACATCGACCAGACAAATCGCGCGCGCGGTCTGGGTGCTATTGGCATACGCGATACCGATGCCGCCATGAAAGCCGGCGTCCACCACGGCAGCAGGCGCGGCGGCAGCTAGATCACGCGCCGTGGCGGCGATCTCTGCGGCCGGCACGTCGCACATCGATTCGGCCCACTCGGGTGTCCAAGCACTGGCCGCCTGCGCCAGCTCGTCAAAGCCTGTGGCGTAGCGGTCCACGAACTCGTGATCGTACAGGTCTTCGGCTACCAGCACATGTGCGATACCCAGCAGCAACGCCAGATCGCATCCAGGACGTACGCGCAGCCAGCGGTCGGCAAGCGCAGCCGAGCCACTGCGCCGGGGGTCAACCACGATAATCTTAGCCCCACGTCGACGGGCATCGTTGAGCGCATCAACGGCCCCCATCGTCGACGAATCGACAATGGAGCGCCCCAGATACATGATGCAATCGGTATGCGCCAGGTCGGAGGCGGGACTATAGCCCAAGCTGTGCTCCCAACCGGTAAGTCGGCTTACCTCGCAGGCACCGTCGGCACCGTACACGTTGGGCGAACCAAGCGCATGCATAAAACGATACGCCCAGTAGCGGTCGAACGAGGGCACGCCGAGCGTCATACCCAGCGCTCGCGGACCATGCCCGTCAACAATCCCCAAAAGGCGCTCGGCAATCTGAGCAAACGCCTCGTCCCACGAAATCACATCGAACCCCGAGCCATCAGCTCGTCGGCGCATGGGGTGCACAATGCGGTCGCGCTCGTCAAACGGCATTGCCAGGCGATGCCGTCCGCGGGCGCAGAGGGCACGCGCCGCGCACGGATGCCCCACAACCGGTAACTCGGCAACCACGCGACCGCCCTCAACGCGTGCCGCAAAGGCGCAATCGGCATAGCATCCCCCGCATGTGGTCACCACGGCGCGACCGTCGCGCTTCACAGCAGATGCCATCTCGATTACCCCTTTCATCAGCCAAACACAACAGGCCAAAAGCACGGCAACGAGCCCCAGACCCAAAAAGCCTCCCGCACGGCAACGCCCCGCGGGAGGCCCAACATCAAACAGACGATACCTTACGCCTCGGACTTCTTGGCGTAGACAAACCAGTAGCCGAGCGCGATCAGAACCGCGCCGCCCACGATGTTGCCCAGCGTGGCGGCGGACAAGTTAAACGCAATGCCCGCAGCGTTGAGCGCATCGGCGCCGGCGACGTCGGCACCATAGCCGCACGCGTGCATCACGGCACCCATAGGCAAAAAGTACATGTTGGCGACGCAGTGCTCAAAACCGCAGGCCACAAAGGCGGCGATGGGCAGCAGAATGCCCACAACCTTATCGACCACGGTCTTACCGGCGGTACCGATCCACACGGCCAGGCACACAAAGATGTTGCACAGGATGCCGCGGAAGAAGATCGTCACCCAGTCGATCGTCACCTTGCCGGCGGCGACGCTCACCATGGAGTTGGCGACCGCCTCGCCGTTGAGCTTATAGATGCCGGCCATGTACACCAAAAAGACGATGAACAGGGCACCGACAAAATTGCCGACCCACACGACGACCCAGGCCTTAAGCATCTGAACCAGGGTGATCTTTTTGCTCTTGAGTGCGCAGACCATAAGCGAATTGCCGGTAAACAGCTCGGCGCCGCACACCAGCACGAGCACCAGGCCCAGGCAAAAGCACAGACCGCCCACGACGCGCTGAGCGCCCCAGCCCAGCGTGCTGTCGCTCAAGAACACGGTAAAGAACAGGCCGCCGAAGGCGATAAACGCGCCGGCGAACATTGCCAACAGAAAGGCCTTAGCGACCGGCAGGTTAGCCTTGGTCACGCCGGCGGCCTCGGTCTTGGCCTCGATCGCGGCGGGCGCCAGGCAATCGGGAGCGGGGTACTCCACCTTGGAATCTGCCATGTCAATCACTTCTTTCCTAATCAGCAGGGACAAGCGCTCCTACTGCTCTTGCCCCAAGCGGACAAAGTGGGAAAAGTCGTTGGCGGCCACGGCGTCGTACACGGCGTCGACGGCCTCAAAGACCTCCGGGGACATGGGGTTATAGAACTCCGTATCGCCCGGCTGAATCCCTATGAAGACGATATCTTCGCACGATTGCTCGATTTCCTCGATCAGAATCGACAAAGGGAGCGAATGCGTGGTGAACATCGACTTGCGGGCCACGTCACGTTTGTCGAGCAAGCGGATGGCGCCAACGGGCAGCGCCATGTCGGCGGCATCGACCAAAACCAAACGCGGCGGACGCTCGCGCTTGACCTCGATGATGTCATCCTCGGGCGTTTGGCCTCCGTCGATGGTGTACCAGCCGGCAAGCGGCGCGTCCTCCATCTTTTTGGAGAGCACGGGGCCGGCGGCATCGTCGGCACGCAGCACGCTTCCCGCCGTGAGCACGATACCCGCAAACGGGGCGCCGTTCACACGACCATCCACAACGCGAACCATTACTGCAACCTTCCCGTCAGATACACACCCGACACATCGCGCACGCGCTCAACCAGATCGCGAAACTTCATTAAGAACGCGACCTGCTGAGCATGCAGGCCAAAGTCGTCATCGAACACCGAGATGCCGGCCTTGGCCGACCCGCGAAAACCGCGCTCGTCGAGCAGCGTGTCGCAGGCCTCGAGCAGCGACGGCACCGCCGCCTTGTCGAGCTGGCACTCGCCAAAGGAGCGGATGGCCTCAAACTTGGTCTTGGCCTCACCCTCCGGCAGCGCGTCGACGAGCGAATAGAACACATCCACCGGCACCGACAGGCGCGGCTCAAAGCAGTCGAGCACGCCGGTGTGGTGGCCCACGGCGAGCGTGTAGTACAGCACGTCGCAGGCCTCCTGGGGAACGTCTTCCTCGGTCTCCACAAACTTACGCGTGAGCTCGTAGAAGACCACCTGGTCGGGCGCATGACCCAGGCAGGGGTCGGCGACGCCCTCGGCAGCCTCGTCGCTTGCGCGCGAGGCGTCGCCAAAGGAGCCGCCGAGCATACCGGGGCCCGCAAAGTAACCAGAGCGGTCCGTGAGCTCCATCTAGCGACCTCCGGCCAGCACCAGATCCTGCAGCGCCGAGTAGACCTCAACGCGGCGAGGATCGTCCTGCTTGTCGATGAGCAGCGCCATGGCACCGCGGATATCGCCCTTGGGTGCGCCCTCGAGCGTATCCATAAACTCATTGGCCAGGTCGCGACCGTAGCGGTAGCCGCTCATGGCACGAGCCTCGCGCTCAATGGCAACGCGCAGCTTGTACGGCACGCCGGGGTGCAGGATATCGGCCTGCTCGCCGGCGGCCTCCACCGTGGTCTCGGCATGGAGCTTTTGGTCCAGCAGACCGAGCGCCATGGCAAAGCCGTAGACGGTCTGCGCGGGACTGGGCGGGCAGCCGGGGATATAGACATCGACCGGCAAGATCTTGTCCGTGCCGCCCCAGACGCAGTAGTTATCGTAGAAGATGCCACCGGTGCAGCCGCACGCGCCATAGGACACCACGATCTTGGGATCGGGTGCGGCCTCAAAGGCGCGCAGGGCCGGCATGCGCATGGCACGCGTCACGGCACCGGTGTACAGCAGCACATCGGCGTGACGGGGCGAGGGCACGACCTTGATGCCAAAGCGCTCGACGTCAAAGACGGGCGTGATGGAACCGAAGATCTCGATCTCGCAGCCGTTGCAGCCGCCGCAGTCGACACGGTAGACGTACACCGAGCGCTTGATCTTCTTAAGAAGGGTCGCCTTGGCCTTCTCGATGCTCTCGTCGAGCTCGATCTTGGTCGGGCGGTACTGGAGCCGCTCGGGCAAAAGCGTGGGTTCGGCCATGGTTACTCCTCCTTCGTTTCAAAATCCATGATGATGCCCTCGACCGGCGCCGGACCGGCGGGGATCTCGGGCGCATCGGGGTTGAGCTCGCGGTCGATATACTCCGGGTTCACGCCGTGGCCGCCCAGATACTCCATGCCGGGGCCCTGGGGCTCACCGGGCGCAAGCGTCTCGTTGGCAGCCATGCCGGCAGCGTTGCCGGTCTTTACGGCCGAGGCGGCGCGCAGGGCGTCGAGCTCGCGCTTGCACTCCTGGCACATACCGACGGTACGGGCGGCCTGGATGGCCTCCATGCCGCCGGTCTTTTGCAGCAGGCGCTTGGCGTAGTCGATCTCTTTGTGCGGGGCAAACGGCTTGCCGCAACGCGAGCAGTGCTCGAGCGTATAGACACTCTTGCTGGTGAGGTCATCCTTGCTCATGACGGCCAGCTCAAACTCCTCGGTGAGCTTGATGGCCTCCATGGGGCAGGCCTCCTCGCAACGGCCGCAGAAGATGCAACGGCCGTAGTCGATCGACCAGGTAATGGTATCGGCCGCAAGGTCGGTGTCCATGCGAATGGCATCGGCCGGGCACGCCACGCCGCAGGCACCGCAGGCGATGCAGAGCTCGGCATTGTGCTCGGGCTTGCCGCGCATGTCCTTGTTGGTGGGGAACGGCGCAAACGGGTACTTGACCGTCGCGTCGCCGGCCTTGGCGTTAACCTTCCAAAGCTTCAGCATATTAGAGCGCCTCCTCATCGAGCGGGGCGGCCATGGTGCCCTCGCCCGCAAGCGGCGACTTGTCGCGCCAGACGTTCTCGAACTGCTCCTTGTCGAGCACGTGGTCGCGCTTGGCGGCGACATCGGTCACCGTCACGCGGTCGGTGCAGGAGTAGCACGGGTCGAGCGAGCCGACGATCAGCGCCGCGTCGCCCACGGTGTTGCCGCGGAACATGTAGCGCAGGACCGGCCAGTTGCTGTACGTGGCGGCCTTGGCGCGCCAGCGGTAGCACTTCTGGTTGTTGCCGAGCATGGCCCAGTGCACGTCCTCGCCGCGCGGCGCCTCGGTGGCACCGATGGCGTACTTGTGCGGGGTGTACTCCCAATCCGTGGTGAGGATGGGGCCCGACGGGCAGTTCTCGAGCATGGTCTCGATCATATCGATCGAATCGTAGACCTCCTGGATGCGGACGGCGGTACGGCCGAAGGCATCGCAGGTGTCAGCCGTGGCGGCGTGCATCTTTTGAACGTCCGGATCGACGTAGCCGTCGAAGGGATGGTCGAAGCGCACGTCGCGGGCATAGCCCGAGCCACGCATGAGCGGGCCGACCGGCGAGAAGTCGCGTGCGATCTTGCGGTCCAGAATGCCGATGCCACTCGTACGCTCGATAAAGTTGGGCGTGGAGAGCAAGACGTCGACGAGCTCCTGAACCTCGGAGCGCAGCTGGTGGATGGTCGTGAGCGTGGAGAGCTTCTGCTCGGCCAAAATGTCGCGACGCACGCCGCCGATCACGTTGAGGCCGTAGGTCTTGCGGTGACCGGAGAGCTTCTCGGCCAGGTCCATGGACTTCTCGCGGACGCGGAAGAACTGCTGGAAGCCGGAGTCGAAGCCGGTGTAGTGCGATGCGAGGCCAATATTGAGCAGGTGTGAGTGCAGACGCTCGACCTCGAGCATGATGGCGCGGATGTACTGGGCGCGCGGCGGGACATGAATGCCCTGGGCGCGCTCGACGGCCTCGGCATAGGCCACCGAGTGGGCGCAGCCGCAGATGCCGCAGATGCGGTCGGCGAGGAACGTCACGGCGTCATAGTTCAGGCGCGTCTCGGCGACCTTCTCCATGCCGCGGTGCACGTAGAACAGACGGTAGTCGGCATCGACGATCGTCTCGCCCTCAACGAACAGGCGGAAGTGGCCGGGCTCGTCGGAGGTGATGTGCAACGGTCCCATGGGGACGAGCGTGGTCTCCTTGCCCTTGGTGTCGGCCAAGAATTCGTAGTTTTCCATGTCGCTCGCGGGGGCGGGGCGGAAACGGTAATCCATCGAATCCTTGCGCAACGGGTACAGCCCGCTGGGCCAATCGTCGGGAAGCACCAGGCGACGGCGGTCGGGCAGACCCTCGGGAATCAGGCCGAACATATCGCGCAGCTCGCGCTCGCCCCACACGCAGGCGGGGACGAACGGCGTCACGGACGGGAACGTCATCTTGGCGGGGTCGACCTCGGCACGCACGGTAACCCAGCCGGGGTCCTCCCCCTCCATGGAGATGACGTAGTACACGGCGTAACGGCCGCACAGGGAGCGCTCGTCGTTGCCGACAATCACGGGAATCCAGCCGTAGCGCTCGTAGTACAGGTAGTGGACGGCCTCGGGCAGACGGTCCAGCTTGACGGTGATCGTCAGCTGGTCCTCGCACTGCCACTCAACCTTCTCGATAGCGCCCGGCACTGCGGCGCGCAGGGCCTCGACGTGGCTTTCGCAACGACGAGCGTAGTCCTTCTTTTCAGGTTCTGCCATGGTGCTAATTCACCTCGCTTGTCTTGGTCTGGGAACTGAACACCATGCGGTAGAGAGGAGCCTCGTGGAGCTCTTCGACGCTCTGGTTCAAAACGACGGACGTTGCATCCTCGACGCCGCTCGTGATGGCGACCGGGGTGGCGATACCGAACCACATGACCACGATCGCGAGGGCGATCTCGGGGATGATCATGAGGGCGGGCACCTCGTGGCGCTTCATGCCCTCGGGCGCCTTGCCGAAGATGGACTTGAGCGCGATGCCGGTAAGGGCAAAGTACACGCCGGTGAGGCCAATGGCCACGAGCACGACCACCCAGATGGGACCGGACTGGACGCCGGCCACGAAGGTGAGGAACTCGGAGATGAACAGGGCGAACGGCGGGAAGGCGGCGAGCGCGAGCAGGGCGATGATGGTGAGCGCTGCCGTGACGGGAGCGATCTCGACGACGCCCTTGATCTTGTTCAGGTCGCGGGTGTGGTAGATGTGCTGGATGTTACCGGCCATGCAGAAGGCGAGCGCCTTCGTGAAACCGTGGAAGATGCAGTGCAGCAGGCAGGCGGCGATACCGAGCGGACCACCGATACCCAGGCACAGCGCGACCACGCCGACGTTGTCGACGGAGGAGTACGCGAAGCGGCGCTTGATATCGTCCTGCTTAAAGATGCACAGGGCGGCCACCAGGATGGACAGCGTGCCCAGGATGAGCAGGAGCGTACGCGGATAGGTGTCGCCCACCGTGATGATGGACAGGGAGTAGAAGCGGATGATCACCAGCATGGCGCACTTGAGCAGCACGCCCGAGAGCAGCGCGGAGACCGGGCTCGGAGCCTGGGAGTGCGCGTCGGGCAGCCAAGTGTGCATGGGGAACAGGCCCGCCTTGGTGCCGAAGCCGATGACGATGAACGCGAACGCGAGGCGCACGAGCATCGGGTCGAACTGGTCGGCGTAGGGCATGATGGAGGTGAGGAAGGCTGCCTCATGCGCGTTGGGCATGATATCGGCGGCGTTCGCGTAGATGAGCAGCGTGCCGAACAGGCCGAAGGCCACGCCGGCGGTGCAGACCATCGCGTACTTCCAAGACGCCTCGAGCGCCTGCTTGTTCTTGTAGATGCCCACGAGGAACACGGTCGACAACGTGGTGGCCTCGACCGCCGCCCAGGTGAGGATGATGTTGTTGGACAGGCAGGCGAGCAGCATCGTGAAAACGAACAGGCTAAACAGCGCGTAGTACTGCTTGGTGCGCTCGGCCGGCATGGTCTTCTCCTCGATATCGATCTTGATATAGGAGATGGAGTACACGCCGGTGATGAACCCGATGATGCCTACCAGAAGGACGAAGATCGACGAGAGCGAATCGAGATGGAGCCACAGGCCCAAAGCGTCGATATTCTGCCCGCTCGAGAGCATGGTTCCCGCGGTGACGACCGAAAGGACGAGGGTCGCCGCGACGGAGATGGTGTTGAGCCCCGCAAAGACGCTGTAGGACGTCGTCTTGGGGAGCGCAGCCATAATCAGGGAGAACACGAGGGGACAAGCGAGCAGGGCGACCGTCAGCATTGAAACACCCATGGCCTACCCCTTCAATTCGGTCAGGTCGTGGGAATCGAGCGACTTGGTGTCGTTCCAGATCCTCACGACGACGGCGGACATGATGATGACGGCGAAAATGGCGTCGGTGGCGATGCCGATCTCGATGATCTCGGGGGCCGTGGGCGCGAGCAGGGCGAGCGTCACGTGGCTACCGTTCTCCATAAGGCAGTACCCGAAGATTTGCTTGAGGATGTTGCGCTGGGAGATGATGCACGTGAGGCCGACGAAGAAGTGCGCGAAGCTGATGGCGAGGGCCGGAGTAGCCACCTCAGCGGTGGGCAGGCTCAGGCGCGTGACCACCGCGAAGCAGATGGCCACCTCCAGACCGGTGAGGATGATGGTCCAGGCCGGCTTGATGGAGGAGGTCAGCGTGCTATCGGCAGGCGAACCCATCTTTTTGTAGGCACGGTTGAGAATGAACGGAACGAGGATCACCTTGGTGACGAAGGCCGACGCGGCCCACATGAGAAGCTCGGTGGCACCGGTGGTGAGGCCCAGGGCGAGCAGCACGCCCACCAGGACAACCGACTGGATCGCGTACCACTTAATGGCGAACGGGATGGTCTTCGAGACGACCACCATGGTGGAGGTCACGATCAGAAGACCGCCCAGGATATTGACTAACGAATAACCCATGTCCTACCTCCTAACCCATCCAACTAGAGGACAGAGGACCGGCGACGACGACCATGATCATGAGGACGACGAACACGAACGCCATGGCGCGCGGAAGGGGCTGGCCGGCGGCCACGGTCTCGCTCGGCTCACCGGGCAGGACCTTACCCATCCAACGCAGGAACCATGCGAAGGTGGCGACGGTCTCGACGACCATGACGCACACGAGGACGAAGATGACCGTGTTGGAAGCACCAACCGCGAAGCCACCGGAAATAATCTGGAACTTGGAGAAGAACGTGCTCATGGGGGGCACGCCGGCGATAGCGGTCGCGGCGACCGCGAAGCCCACGCCCGTGACCGGGTACTTCTTCATGAGGCCCTGGATCTTGGGCAACATACGGGTTCCCAGCGTGAAGCTGAGGGAGCCGGCGATGAGGAAGAACAGGGTCTTGGTGAACGCGTGGTTGAAGATGTGCTCGACGGCGCCGTTGAACGCCATCTGGCTTCCGAACACGGAGAGGCCCAGGCCGAAGAACACGTAGGCGAGCTGCGCGATCGTCGAGAAGGCGAGCAGGCGCTTCATATCCTTCTGGGGCAGGTACATGAGGAAGCCGAAGAGCATGGTCACGACGGCGTCGATGATGGCGACCCAGCCGACGATCTCGGGGATATCGCCGGCGCTCGCAAGAGCGCGGGCGAACACGCACACGCCGACCTTCACCATGGACGCGCCATGGAGGTAGGCGGAAACGGGCGTGGGGGCCTCCATTGCGGAGGGCAGCCACATGTAGAGCGGGAACTGGGCGGACTTGGCCCAAGCGGCGAACAGGATGAGCAGCAGCACGACGGTCTTCATACCGGAATCGAGCTGGGAGATCGCGCTCAGCGCGAACGTGCCGGTTCCGGCGAACAGGAAGGCCGCGCCGATGTAGAGTCCCAGAGCGCCGATATGGGTGATGATGAGCGCCTTCATACCGGCCTTCTTGGCCGTGGGCGTCATGTAGTAGCTGATGAGGCCCCAGGAGCACACGCCGGTGATCTCGAAGAAAACGAGCTGGCCGACGATGGTGGAGCTGTAGGCGAGACCGGCCATGGCGCCGATGAACGTGGAGAAGTACACGTAGAAGCGGCGACGGGGCGCGTCGGGATGCTCCTTGTTCTTATCGCTCATGTACGGGAACGAATAGATGACGACGAGCAGGCCGATAGCGACGAACGCGGGTGCGAGCAGCGTGCTCATCCGGTCGAATATGAAGCCCATGACCAAGGTCTGGCCCATACTCGCCCAGGTTACATCGACCGCGTTCATGCCGTTTCCGGCAAACGTCGCGGCCAAGCCAACGGAAGCGACCGTGGCGATGCCGCCGGCAAAGGCGCAGATCCATTTAGCGTAGGGACGCGGCAGCATGACGATGAGCAGGGAGCCCAGCATGGGGACGGCGATCGCCACCATGGCAAAGAGGGACAAGCTCGATTCGATTGACATAGTTTCTCCCTTCTCCCTACACGCCTACGACGACGAAGACGAACGCGAGGACCGCGATGCCGACGACGGCCCAGGTCTGGTTACCGAGCACCTTGAAGCGCGAACGGGAAACGGAGTTCTCGAGCACGCCGCAGACAACGAAATCGACCAGGCACTTGACAAGGAAGACGACGGCGCCCACGAGAGCGGTGACGCCGATGGTCGCGGGCTCTCCCCAGGGGATGAAGATGGAGGTGAACCAAGCGACGACCACGACCTGCTTCATGCCCATGGCGAGCTTCATCATGGCCAGGGACGGGCCGGAGAGCTCGGCGAGCGGGCCCTCCTGGAGCTCCTGCTCGGCTTCGGCCTGATCGAACGGAAGCTTGCCGAGCTCCATATAGCAGGCGGCCGCGAAGGCGACGCCGGCGAGGATGACGGCGACGACGCTCGAGACGTTGCCCGTAACGATGTGCTGACCCATGGTCGCAATGTCCGTGGAGCCGCACACGATGGCGACGGTAAACAGCGCGATGAGCATGGACGGCTCGATGAGCACGCTCATGAGGAGCTCGCGGATACCGCCGAAGCCCGCGTAGGCGTTGGAGGAATCCACGCCGGACAGCGCGAAGAAGAAGCGGGACAGCGCGAGCGCGTACATGATGGTGATGGCGTCACCAAAGACGGGCATGGGGCTCTCGAGCGTGAACATGGGCAGGCCCATGGCGAGCATGAACGACACCGCGAGGAACAGCGGCGGCATGATGCGCAGCACGAAGCTCGAGTCGGAACTCACGGACTCAGGACGCGCCATGAGCTTCGCGAGGTCCCGGTAATCCTGAAGGATGGACGGACCGCGGCGATTGTGCATCTTCGCGCGAATCACACGGGCGAGGCCGGAGAAGAAGGGCGCGACCAGCATGACCACGAGGCCCTGCGCTATCGCAAGAACGATGTTCATAATATCCTCTCCCCTCTCTAGACCATGACCACGGCGAGCACGAGGAAGACCACGAGCGCCGCGACGATGTAGCAGATGTATACGGAGTAGTTGCCGCCCTCGATCTTGGAGGCGAGGCCGGCCAGCTTATCGGCACCCTCGCTCGGTGCATCGACCAGGAAGCGGTCGGGCAGGGGCTCAACGCCCTGGGCGACACCGGTGAGCTTCTGGAACACGTGCGCGATGGACCAGCAGATCTTGGTGCATACCTCGCGCAGGGTGTAGAGCGGGCCCATGAAGAGCTCTACGTCTGACGCGAAGCTCGTGGCGACGACGGGCATGTGCTCGTTGGGCTCGTAGCCGCACGCCCAAGGGTCGGTCTTCTTAGCGGGGGCCTTGGTGCCGAGGCAGGACCTCAACGCGAACGCGAGGCCGGTGAGGACCACGAGCGCGATGGCGATCGCGGGGGTGGAGGTGGCGGCACCGGAAATCTCGTTCACCAGAGACACGCCCGAGGTGGCTGTGATGGCAGAGCCGGCAAGCACGCTCTGGGCGACGTCGCCCAGAACCGGGGCGATGACGGGAGAGCCGATTCCCAGCACCACGCAGATGGCCGCGAGGAGCATCTGCGAGAACAACATCGGAGCCGGGGACTCCTTGGCGTTCGCGGCCTCTTGGGAACGAGGGCTGCTCGCGAACGAGACGCCATAGGCCTTCACGAAGCACGTGACGGCCAGGGCACCGGTGATGGCGAGGGCGGCCGCGGAGGCGACGGCGAACACCATGACGACCGGGTCGGAGAGCGTCGAGATGTTGAACAGGGACTGGTAGGTGAACCACTCGGAAACGAAGCCGTTGAGCGGCGGGATAGCCGAGATGGCAAGGGCACCGATGAGGAAGCAGACGGCCGTGACCGGCATACGGCGGAACAGGCCGCCCATCTTCTCCATGTTGCGCGTACCCGTGGCATAGAGCAGGGAGCCCGCGCCGAGGAACAGCTCGCCCTTGAACATGGCGTGGTTGAGCGTGTGGTAGAGGGCGGCCATGAGCGCGATCGTCGCGATGACGTCGTTGCCCAGGGCGTGCGCCGTCATGGACGCGCCGACACCGAGCAAGATGATGCCGATGTTCTCGACGGAGTGGTAGGCCAGCAGGCGCTTAATGTCGTGCTCGTGGAGGGCGTAGACGACACCCAGGACCGACGAGATGGATCCGAAGACCAGGACCATGAGGCCCCACCAGAGCTGGACGCCCGAACCCGCGAGCAGGTCGAGACCGACCTTGAGGATTCCCAGGATGCCGATCTTGATCATGCCGCCGGACATGAGGGCGGACACGTTGGACGGCGCCTCGGGGTGCGCCTGGGGCAGCCAGGAGTGCAGCGGGATGATACCGGCCTTTGCGCCGAATCCGAAGAACGCGAGGACGAAGCACGCGGAGGAGACGGCGGGTCCAAAGTCATGCGTACGGAAATCACTGAAGCTGAAGGAACCGCCCACGCCGTTGGTCATGAGCAGGAAGCTCGCCATGATAAGGACAAAGCCCACGTGCGCGATCACGAAGTAGAGCCAACCGCCCCTAATGGAGTTCTTGTTCTCCTCGATAACGACAAGGAAGTAGCTCGTAAGGGACATGAGCTCAAAGGCGACCAGGAACCAGAACACGTTGTCGGCGGTGATGACGAGCATCATCGAGGCGACGAAGGTGTTCATGAAGAAACCGGCGCGCCCGACCTTGCCCGGGTACTCATCGAAGTAGGACAGACCGTAGATGAAGCCCGCAAAGGCGAGGATTGAGATGAGGACCACGATCAGGCCCGCAAGGCCGTTGAGCAAGAGCTCGAGACGGGCGAACGGGAAAAAGAAGACCGTGTTGAGGGACGAAACGTCGCCAAGCACGGCCTCGAGGCCCGCGATGAACGACAGCACGGCCGCGACGGCGCCGATCAGGCAGCCGGCGGTCTTGGCGGCGTTATCGGCCTTGATCAGCAGAACCGAGGCGAGCGCACCGATGCACGAGACGGCAAGCGATGCGATAAACAGCGTCATGCTATCCATTGTTTACGCTCCCTTCTGCTTTCTCGGACAGGCCCTGGGCCACAGCGGTAACGTCGACGACTGGACCGTTTTCGATCGAACGCAGGCGCTTGGCCTCGTCGAGTTCGCGATCTGCCGCGCCGCCCATGACGGTGAGCGCCTTGGTGGGGCAAGCCGCCACGCAGTGCGGACCCTCGGGGTCGAAGGCGCACAGGTCGCACTTGACGGCACAGGTGTACTGGCCGGGCGCCCACGTAAGCAGGCTGCTCAGGGACTTAGGGTACGAAGGCGTCGGGTCGCACATGCCTGCGACACCGGCGATAGACGTGCCATCGGGATGGATGGCTCCGAAGGGGCACGCGATGGCGCACAGCCTGCACCCGATGCACTCCTGCTCCTTGACGTGGATGCGATCGCCATCGTGCTCGATGGCATTCACCGGGCAAACCTCGGCGCAGGGGGCACCCTCGCAATGGTGGCAGGCAAGGGCGGCCGAAATACCGCCAGTCTTCACGAGCGCCAGACGCGGCGTATCCTGAAGACCCTGCATCCGGTGGGCGTCGGCACAGGCGGACTGGCATGTTCCGCAGCCGATGCACCTCTCCGGGTTGATGTCGATGAAGCGGTTCATCCCCACTTCCTTTCAAAATAACGGGCCGGGCTCCCGAACGTACGGGACGCCCGGCCCAAAAAGCCAACGAGAACGGGACTACACGATTTGATTCACGTGCGTCTCGTCGTCGAACTTGGCGGCGCCAGGCTCAACGTCCTGGGGAGCGGCGGCGTCCACCAGAGCCTGCTTGAGCTCGGTGTACTGACGCTCGACCTCGCCCTCGGCCCAGACCTGGTCGGCGATAGCGTCGACCTGGCAGGCGGAGAACTTGTCCTCGGGCGTATGCGAGACCGGGTCGACCTTGTGCATGGTCAGCTCGTTGCACTTGCCGATCCACCACTGGTAGGTCATGTAGACCGTGCCCTTGTTGATGCGATCGCTTATGTCGGCGCGGCTGTATACCTGGCCGCGGCGGCTGTGGATCGAGACGATGTCGCCGTTCTTGATGCCGCGCGCCTGGGCGTCCGCGGGATTCATGCGGACAAAGCCGGGCTCGTCGGCAAGCAGCGCCAGCGTCTTGCAATTGCCGGTCATCGAGCGGCAGCTGTAGTGGCCGACCTCGCGGACGGTGCACAGGATGAGCGGGTACTCATCGTCGGGAAGCTCGGAGGGCGCCTCCCAGTCGTGCGCTATCAGGTTGGCGCGGCCGTCCTTGGTGGTGAACTTGCCACCAGCGAACATGTCGGGCGTACCGTGGTCGTTCACATCGGTGCTCTTGACCGGCCACTGGGCGTAACCGCCCTCGGGAGCCATCTTCTCGTAGGTCGCGCCCACAAAGTTGGGGCACAGGCTGATGCACTCGTTCCAGATCTGCTCGGTGTTGTCGTAGTGCATGGGGTATCCCATGCGCGTAGACAGGTCCGCGAAGATCTCCCAGTCGTGACGGCACTCGCCCTTGGGCGGAACAGCCGCGTCAAAGTGCTGGAAGCTACGGTCGGATGCGGTAAAGACACCCTCGTGCTCGCCCCAAGAGGTGGCAGGCAGGATGACGTCGGCGAGCATGGTCGTCTGCGTCATAAAGATGTCCTGGCAAATGAACAGATCCAGCTCGGAGAGCGTCTTGCGCATACCGGCCGAATCGGGCTCGGTCTGCACCGGGTCCTCGCCGTAGTTGTAGAAGCAGTGCACCTTGCCCTCGTCGACCAGGTGGCCCAGGTCGGTGAGCTTGTAGCCCTCCTCGAGCGGGAGCTTTTCCTCGGGCACGCCCCAAGCCTTGGCAAACTTGGCGCGCACTGCCGGGTCGGTGACCTTCTGGTAGCCAGGGTACAGGTTGGGCAGCATGCCCATATCGCAGGAGCCCTGGACGTTGTTCTGACCACGCACGGGCGCGAGGCCGGAATTGGGTTTGCCGATCTGGCCGGCAACGCAGGCGATGGAGGCGATGGTGTGCACCGTCTTCAGGTTCTGCTTCTGCTGGCATACGCCCATGCCCCAGCCAATGATGGCTGAGGGCTTCGCCGTGGCGTACATCTCGGCAGCTTGGTGGATCAGCGCGGGCTCGACGCCCGTGATGTCCTGTACGGATTCGGGAGTGTAGTTCTTGATGGTCTCCCACCACTCGTCAAAGCCGTTCGTGTGCTCGGCGACGAATTCCTTGTCGTAGAGGCCATCGTTGACCAAGCAGTTGGCAAAGGCGTTGAGGAATGCGACATTGCAACCGTTCTTGATCGGAAGGTAGAGATCGGCGATACGCGCGGTTTCGATATGGCGCGGGTCGGCGACGATGATCTTGCAACCCTTTTCTTTGGCTCGCACGATACGCCTTGCGACGATGGGGTGCGAATCGGCAGGGTTATAGCCGAAGAGGAAAATGCAGCCCGCATCCTCCATACCGGGGATGGAGCATGACATGCAACCTGAACCAACCGTGTCCATCAGACCGAGGACAGTAGGGCCGTGTCAAGTACGGGCGCAGTTGTCCACGCTGTGGGTGCCGATGCACGCACGCGTAAACTTCTGCATAACGTAGTTCGCCTCATTGCCGCCGCCTCGCGAAGAGCCGGTGGTCATGACAGCGTTAGGACCATATTCGTCAATTATGGCCTGCATCTTAGATGCGGTGAAATCCAGTGCCTCGTCCCAGCTTACGCGCTCAAGATCCGCGCCCTTAGTGCGGCGGATCATCGGGTGCAGTACGCGAGGAGTCAAGATCTTGGTGTCGTTGATGAAGTCGTAGCCGCTCATGCCCTTAAGGCACAGCTCGCTCTGGTTGGTGATGCCGTTGAGCGGTTCGGTACCCACGACCTGGCCGTTTTGGACCAAGAGGTTAAACTGGCAACCGGCGCCGCAGTACGGGCAAATCACTTTATGCTTCTCCATGACACCCTCCTTCCTTTCTCTGCTACCGAATACTCGGTACTTATTTGACAATCATTGGGCCTGTCGCCCCAACGCTTACGCCTCGTTTTCGATGGTGGCGCGGGCACGCTCGGCAGTCAGTTCTGCCAGGCGATCCTCGTCTACCAGGGTGAGGCCCTTGGTCGGGCACGCCTCGGCACACGCCGGACCGCCGGGACGGTCCACGCACAGGTCGCACTTGAGCACGAAGCTCTTAGTCTGCGAACCCACTCGCACGTCACCCATCAAGACGGGGACCTGCGTGGTCGCCACGCTCACGGCGCCAAAGGGGCATGCCATGACGCAGCTCTTGCAGCCGATGCAGTTGTCCTCGTTGACGCCGATGCGATGGTTCTTTGGATCAAAGAACAAGGCGCCCGTAGGACAGGCCTTCGCGCACGGGGCATCCTCGCAGTGATGGCAAGCCACCGGTGCGGAGATCTCGTACGTACGCGTCACGCGCAGGCGCGGCGCGGCGATGTTGCCGGGAATATCGTGTGCCTCGATGCACGCCGCCATACAGGTTTGACACCCAATGCAGCGTGAAGAATCAGCCACGACTCGTTTATTGCCCATGTTGTTCACTCCCTCCTGAATCCCATGCCGGAGAGACCCTGTCGACGTTGCCCCAAGCCGCCCGTGGCCTGGCATCGGCGTATCGAGCGCATGCGGCGAAACAGGCGCTTCGATAGAGTTCCTCCAACGATATACAGGCTAAATATACGCAGTTGCAGGTGGCAAACTTGAGCATAGGCCCTGCAATACGGGTGTATTGCAGGGGTTTTGGCAGGTTGGAATTATTCTCTAGAAGCTATAAAGGTGAGTGTATTACATGCGTACATCCAAGGGAGATTTCACGCTCGTTTATAAAGGATGTAATACGTTTGATATATATTTCGCGCTCATTTACTTGAGTGCAATAAAGCAGTGGTTATAAGATTGGCTATTATTAGCCAATGTTGTAATTGACCATTCATATTGCACGCTCATTAAGGGGGCCAGTGATGTCATCGACACAAAAACGAGCCATCCTGCAGGTGCGCATTCGCGAAGAGGACAAACAGCATGCCGAGCGCCTCTACGACGCCATGGGCACATCGCTCGCCGAGGCTGTCCGTCTATTTGTCGCGCAAAGCATTTTGATGCGCAAGCTTCCCTTTCAGCCGGTCGCCGTGCGCTCAAAGGACGGCACCGCCGCCTATGGATCGCTCAAAGCATATGGGGACCCCAATCGCCGCTCCGAGGAGCGCAATGCCTGGATTGAGTACCTTGCTACAGAATGCGACGATTCGATTTTGGGTCCCGAGGAAGTAGATATCCATGAGTAGCACCATCATCGACGAGACCGTCATCCTACGCTACCTGCTTGACGACGACGAAGTTCTGTCACCGCGCGCCGCCAAGGTCATCGCCACGCGCACCGCTCGCGTCTACCCCGAGATTATCACGCGCGTCGTGGTCACACTGCGCGACGTCTATAAGGTTCCCCGCGTTGAGATTGCTACGGCCATGAGAAGGCTGCTCGATGACGTCATGGTCGACGAGCCCACCGTTGTCGCCCTCGCCGTCAAACTCTTTGGCAAGACCCATATGGACTTTACCGACTGCCTCCTCGCAGCCCGAACCGCCATCTACAACGATGATGTCGTGAGCTTTGGCAAGCCCATCATCCAAGGCATGATCGATTACCGCCACAAGCGCCAAACCGCAGTCGAAGCCCGCAGCCGCAGCACCGACGCCCGCGGCCACAGTACCGACGCCGCCATCGACAAGCTCCGCCACCACGGTCGCCACTAACCGACAGGCAACGGCATCGCCCGCCCCTCAGCCTGTCTCTTATACACATCTCCGAGCCCACGAGACTAAGGCGAATCTCG
>CABSYW010000027.1 GCA_902482035.1 uncultured Collinsella sp.
GTCAGCCCGTGGGAGGCCAGGGCGCCGCTGACCGGTGGACGGCACCGAGCCGTCGGATGACTTGAAGAAGGGGGAGGCCTCGCGGCCTCCCCCTTTTTGTATCTCGGGCAATTTGTCTCACATAGTAGCTGTGTTTTATAACCCTCGTTTGTCGCATCTTCTGTGAACGGGCTACAATAACTTAGTCTGTGCGATATGGAGGTGAACATGGCTGAAGCTGGTATCGGCGTTGATATCGTCGAGATTTCCCGCATGAAATCAATTCTTGAAAAGACGCCGTCGTTTGCTCGGCGTGTGTTTACCGAAGAAGAGCGTGCGTATTGCGATGCATCATCGCGTCCCGCTGCTCACTATGCGAGCCGCTTTGCTTCGCGCGAGGCGGTGCTTAAAGCTCTCGGCACGGGTTTTAGTCAAGGCGTGGGTCGCAAGGATGTTTCGGTAACGCGTGATAAACTCGGCAAACCGAAGGCGCTGCTTTCGGGCCGTGCTCTCGAGATCGCTCAAGAACTGGGCGTTGTTGAGGTCGCTCTTTCCATTACGCTTACGGGAGACTTGGCCGTTGCGAATGCCATCGCGATTACCGAAGATGCTCGGCCTAAGCCAAAAGATGAAAAGGTGAGCACCAAGAAACGCGTTGCGCAGACATTTAAAGAGGCTCGCTCTGTATTAGATGAGCTCGAGCAGCTGCAGAATTCAGCATTGACGGAGCACCTGGGCGATGCTTCGCAAGATACGCTAGGAGCATAGATGAAACCGGTTTTGAGTACCGAAGAAGTCGTTCGTCTCGAGGATATCATCGAACGCGAAGGGACTTCGAAGGCCGAGCTTATGGAGCTAGCGGGTGAGTTTGCCGCTAACGAGGTCTTGAAGCTCAATCCTGATCGGGTTCTCGTTTTGGTCGGTTTTGGTAATAATGGCGGCGACGGTTGGGTTGCCGCCGATATCCTGAGCCATAAGGGTGTGGACGTGGATATCGTTTCTCCGGTTGAACCGGATGAGATTCCTGCTGCTCTGGCACGTCATGTTGCTCGTCGTACTGCCGGCCGCGATGTGCACGTTTGCGTCGGCCCCTCGCGTGATGAACTCGAGGTTTTGATCGATAAGGCCGATGTTGTTGTCGATGCCATTTTTGGTACCGGTTTCCACGGGAATCTGCGTGCGCCGTTCTCCATTTGGATTCCTACGGTCAATGAATGCGCCGATTGTGTCGTATCCATTGATGTCCCCTCGGGCCTGAATGCAGAGACGGGCGTTGTTGATGACGACTGCATTCGTGCCGAGCGCACGGTGACGATGATTGCGCCCAAGATTGGTCTGTATAGCGCTGATGGCCCTGAGTATGCTGGCTATTTAATCTGCGGCAATCTTTACGACCGTCTTGACGAGGTCATCGATGATGTCGACCACGCCGCCGAGATTGTCGAGCCCGGTGACTTAGTTGATTACTTTGCTCCACTACCTACGAATATCGATAAGTATTCCCGTGGCTCTGTGCTTATTGTTGCCGGATCTGCGCAATATCCTGGTGCTGCCATTATGGCGGCCAAATCTGCAGCTCGCGCGGGTGCTGGTTACGTGGCAGTCGCGGCTCCTGACGCCTGCGCCAATCTTATTCGCATGGCACTTCCTTCGATTCCCGTCTTTGCTATTCCGTCTGATTCCCGCGGCTCCTTTGGCGCCGCTGCGCGCATGACTGTGTGCGAGATTGCAAAGAAGTACAGCTGTGTACTGTGCGGTCCCGGTATGACGACATCTGCCGGCGCTATGCAGGTGGTTTCGGGCTTGCTCGAGCTTGATGTGCCGCTTATTTTGGACGCCGATGCACTCAACTGCCTTGCTAAGATTGCCATTGACGGTATTGATAGTAATCCCGAGATGTATCGTCGCGAGCAGCCGTTGGTTATGACGCCGCACTATCGTGAGCTTTCGCGTCTGGTTGCCGGTGACGAGGTGAACGACCTTGGTACCGCGATTGCGGCCGCGCAGAAGGTTGTCTGGGCTGCAGGCTCCGACAATCTGGTGGTCATTGCCAAGGGGCCGACGACGGCTATCTGTGGCGTTGAGCGTGTGCTGCTGCCGCTCTCGGGTCCGGCTTCTCTGGCAACTGCCGGTTCGGGTGATGTTCTCGCGGGTATTTTGGCCGGCACGCTTGCCACCATGCGCGACGAGATGGATCGTTGGGAGTTGCTGTATTCGTACGCCGTCGCACTTCACAGCTACGCCGGTTTTGCCGCGGCGACGGAGTATGGTGAGAAGAGCGTCATCGCGACCGATCTTATCGACTTGATCGGTCCTGCCATGGAACTGGCGGCAAAGGATGCGCTCGAAGATCTGGGAATCATGGACGAAGGGTCGGATGACTAATCATGAATAAAGCCGATTTGACGCGCTGGTCCTGGGTCGAGATCGACCGCGGGGCGCTCCGTCGCAACACGAGGGCCTATAAGAACTTGCTGAATCCACGTCAGCGCCTGTGCTGCGTGGTCAAGGCCGATGCTTATGGTCATGGAGCTGTTGAGTGCGCCAAGATCATGTATTCGGCCGGTGCCGACATGTTTGCCGTTGCGACGGTTAACGAGGGCGTTGAGCTCCGACAGGGCGGGATTACGAAACCCATCCTCATCCTAAGCGAGCCGCCTATCGAGGCCATTCCGACGTTGCTCGAGTTTGATATCATGCCCTCGGTCTATACGTCTGACTTTGCTCTTGCGTATGGCGAATGTGCCGTCGCGGCGGGCAAAGTGGGCAAGTATCATCTCGCCATCGAGACGGGCATGAATCGTATCGGCGTTCACTACACGCAGGTGCTCGACTTTGTCCGCGGTATAAATTTCCATCGCGGTATTCAGTGCGACGGCGTATTTACGCACTTCGCCACGGCCGATGAACCTTCGGGCTGGGACTACAAGCTGCAGTGTCAGCGCTTTACCGAGGCCGTTCAGGCCATTAAGGATGCGGGTTTTGAGTGCGGTATCGTGCACTGCGCCAACACGCCGTCCTCGATGCTCGACCCCTCGATGCATTTTGATATGATCCGCGCCGGCGTTGGCTTGTATGGCATGCAGCCGTGCGAGCTGAGTGGCCGCGTGATGCAGCTTGATCCCGTTATGAGCGTCCATGCGCGTGTGACGCGCGTGGCACACCCTGCGATGGGTGAGGGCGTGGGCTACGGTTTTACCTACCGCGTACCGCGTACGCGCGTTCAGATCTGCACGCTGCCGATCGGTTATGCCGATGGCCTATCGCGTACGCTTTCCAATCGTATGGATGTGCTGTATCGCGGCGAGCGCGTACATCAGGTTGGCAATATCTGCATGGACCAGTTTATGGTCGCCATTCAGTCCAACCCGGCACACGAGATTCCCGAGGCCGAGTATGGTGACGAGATGATCATTGTCGGCCGCGATGGCGATGCCGAGATCACTATGGACGAGATGGCCCGACTGCGCGGAACGATTAACTACGAGGTCGCCTGCGGCTTTGGTATGCGTCTCGACAAGGTCTACGTGTAGGAGTCGCTATGGGCGTCATGCACATCCCCGGCCATAGCCATCAGGCGCCGCGTGAGGTCGCACTCGAGGAGATCGAGGCCGTTCTGGGCGATTGTCACCTTTGCCAGCTTTACCAGTCGCGCCATAACATCGTGTTTGGCGTGGGAAACCCCCACGCTCGCGTGATGTTTATTGGCGAGGCGCCGGGCCGCAATGAGGATTTGCAGGGCGAGCCCTTTGTGGGGGCGGCAGGCGAGGACCTCAACGGCATTTTGTCGCTGGCGGGGCTCAAACGCGAAGACGTCTACATTGCCAACGTGCTTAAGTGCCGCCCGCCGGGAAACCGCAATCCGCGTCCCGAGGAAGTGCTGGCTTGCTCGCCATTTTTGCGTGAGCAGATTCGAAGCATCTGGCCCGATATTATTGTGACGCTCGGCAACCCCGCAACGCACTTTGTGCTAAAGACCGAGATTGGCATTACTAAGCTGCGCGGCAGGTTTCACCAGATGGGGCATTTTGTGGTAATGCCCACGTTCCATCCGGCAGCAGCGCTGCGCAATCCGGCGTGGCAGGAGCTGCTGGAGGAAGACTTTAAGATGCTGGGCGACTATCTGGAGCGACATCCCGCGCCAGAGGACGCCTCGGAATAATAAGGAGCATATATGTCCCTGGAGCGCCTGGGGGTAGGTACTTACAAAACGACTTGCGCTGCCGATACGGAGTACTTTGGCGAGCTAATTGCACCGTGCCTTGAGGACGGCGATGTGCTCATCCTGACCGGTGGCCTGGGAGTGGGCAAAACTCACTTTACCAAGGGCGTCTCGCGCGGGCTGGGCGATGGGCATATGGTTACGAGCCCTACGTTCGCCCTCATGGCCGTTCACGATCAAGGTCGTATTCCGCTGTTTCACTTTGATCTATACCGCCTGGAGCATGCCTACGAGCTCGAGGATACGGGCATTTTCGATGTGCTGGGCTATGAGGGTGCTTGCCTGCTGGAATGGGGCGAACAATTCCAGGACGAGCTGACGGATGAGTATCTTTCGGTGACGCTCAGGCGTGATGAGGGCGACAGCGACGTGCGAACGATAACGCTTGAGGCGCACGGTGACCGCGCAATGGAGCTTTCCCATTTGATTGATAAGGCTGTACAAGATGAGCTTGCATAACGACAACGCGCTGGTGGTGGCGCTCGATACCTCGACTGACATGCTTGCCTGCGCGGCAAGCTGGATTGATGGGCAGACGGGTGAGACGAAGCTCGTGAGTGGCGACCACATGTGTCGCCGTCACGCCAACGTTGAGCTCGTGAATACCGTTGATGGCGTGCTGGCTCAAGCCGGTCTGGATCGCAGCGATGTTGGTTGCTATGTGGTCGGCCGCGGCCCGGGGTCCTTTACGGGTGTGCGCATCGGCATCTCCACTGCCAAGGGCCTCGCGCGTGGTGCCAATGTTCCGCTGCTGGGCGTGTCGACGCTCGACGCTTGCGCTTGGACGGCGTGGAAGGCTGGCGTGCGCGGCAAGCTTGGTATCTTGGCCGATGCTATGCGCGGTGAGGTATATCCGGCGCTGTATATGCTGGTCGATGAGGGTCCCGAGCGTCAATTTGAGCGCGAACACGTGGTCAAGGCCGCCGTGGCGCTCGATGAGTGGCGCCAAGCAGCGGACTGGGGCCAGGTTCAGCTGACCGGTGACGGTCTCGTGCGCTATGGCAAGCTGCTGGGTGAGGACGAGGCCGCCCGCTGCGTGGAGCGCGACCTGTGGTGGCCTTCGGGCGAGGGCTTGCTGCTCGCGCACGCTGCGGGTGACGGCGATCCGGCCCGCGTCCTGCCGATTTACACGCGCCTTTCGGATGCCGAGGAAAACGAGCGCAAGCGTCTTGGTCTTGCCGAGAGTGCGCAGAGCGAAATTACGGGTGTTGCCGATGAGCTCGCCGGTCGTCATCTGCAGTTCCGTCCCATGGGCGCGGCGGATGCCGAGGGCGCAAGCGCGCTGGAGGCTGCCTGCTTTGAAGGTGCCGGACACGAGGCATGGACGCCGGGCATGTTCCTGTCCGAACTGGGCGAGGACGTCGCTGCGCCGCGTAGTTGGTGGGTGGCACACGACGACGGCAAGCTGCTGGGCCTTGCCGGCGGTATGGTCGTGGACGGTGATGTGCAGATTCTGGATGTCGCCGTCGACCCGGCACATCGCCGTGAGGGCATTGCCCGCAAGCTGCTGTCGCACGTGAGCTATGATGCCCAGATGCTCGGCTGCACTACGGTTTCGCTCGAGGTCGAGGACGGTAACGAGGGAGCGACCGCGCTTTATAACGCTCTGGGCTTTACCGAGGCTGGCCGTCGCCGCGGCTACTATGGTGCCGGCAAGGACGCCATCGTCATGACGGCTCCGCTGCCCCTGGTGCTTCCGGTCGATAATGCTTCGCCCGAGCCGACGGCGGCAGAGCAGCGCGTATGGCCGCTGCCTGCGCCTGGGCGCTCCGAGGGGGAGCGTGCCGAAATTGAGCGCCGCCGCCTAGTGCTCGCTATCGAGAGCTCCTGCGACGAGACGGCCGTGGCGATTATCGATGCGGATGGCAATATGCTGGCCAACCAGGTGTCGACACAGATTGATTTTCACGCCCGCTTTGGCGGCGTGGTGCCCGAGATCGCCTCGCGCAAACACGTTGAGGTGATTGTGAGTGTCGTGGATGCGGCGCTCGAGGATGCCGCAGCATCGCTTGGTCTTGAGGGTGGAGTCATCGCGCCGAGCGAACTCGCCGCTGTTGGCGTGACGCAGGGTCCGGGCCTGGTGGGTGCTCTGGTAGTGGGCGTCGCCTTCGCCAAGGGCTTTGCCTATGCCGCCGGCAAGCCACTCGTGTGCGTCAACCATCTGGAGGGCCATCTGTTCGCCAACCTGCTGGCGCAGCCCGATCTCAGGCCGCCGTTTATCTTCACGCTCGTCTCGGGCGGTCATACCATGCTCGTGCACGTGAAGGCATGGGGCGACTACGAGGTACTTGGTGAGACACTCGACGATGCTGTGGGCGAGGCCTTCGACAAGGTAGCCAAGGCGTTGGGTCTGGGCTATCCCGGTGGCCCCATCATCTCCAAGCTGGCCGAGACGGGCAACCCCCGCGCGATCGATTTTCCTCGCGCGCTTAACAGCAGGGGAGACTATCGTTTCTCGCTTTCGGGTCTTAAAACGGCCGTGACGCTCTACATCGAGCAGGAGACCAAGGCCGGGCGCACGATTCACCTGCCCGATCTGGCGGCTTCGTTTGAGGCAGCCGTCTTTGACGTTCAGTACAAGAAGGCCAAAAACGCCCTGCATGCCACCGGATGCAAGGAATACTGCATCGGCGGCGGCGTCTCGGCTAATCCGCATCTGCGCGAGATGATGATCAAGAAGCTTGGGCGTCAGGGGATCCGCGTAACGGTGCCACCGCTTTCGGCGTGCACCGACAACGCCGCCATGATCGCAGAGGTTGCCCGCCGTAAATTCGACCGAGGAGAAATCTCGCCGTTCGACGTCGACGCCGATCCAAACATGACGCTGTAGCTGGTACGGCGCGGTCCCCGGACGGAGGGGCCGGATATAAGGTTTCCTGCTCTACAGTCCTGCGCAAGACGAAGGCCACATTAAGTGGCCTTCTTTGCGTGCGGAACTCGCGATAAACCTTATATCCGGCCCCTCCGTCCGGGGACCTTTCTGTATCGATATAGCTTCTGAGCTGGTTTGGCGTCGACAACGTCCGGCAAGGTTAGCCAGCTGCGTCGAATTTCCGGCGTGCTTTAGCTGAAAGAAAAAGATGGTGTGCGGAGCTTTGCTCCGCATTTGGGATGGGAGCCCCTGAGAGCCGCGGGAGCCGGGCGGCGCATATGAACTTTATCGCGAGTTCCGCACGCAAAGGAAAGCACTTAATGTGCTTTCCGTCTTGCGCAGGACTGTAGAGCAGGAAAGTTCATATGCGCCGCCCGGCTCCCGCGGCTCCCGAGGGGTATCTCCCATGCAAAAACTTTTGTTGGGTAAAGTCCGAGGTCAGTGGCGTTTTATAACGAGAAATTCAAAAAAGTTGAAAATCCATTACAAATTTGCGTTGACTTTAGGTAACTAAAGTTTCATACTCCTTTTCAACCACTGGGGGATGTGAACACGCACGGATCGTTCACATCATGATTGAAGAGGATTTCTTAGACATGTTCACGCATCAGCTAAACATTATCAGCGTAGTAATTATCTGATGCGGGTTAGCACATACAGCTAGCCCGTACGATAACGGGCGGCTGATGAAGATGAGGGCCGTCGAGCGCAACCGACGGCCCTCATTTTTTATGTCTAGGAAGTTCTTTTTAGAGGAGGAAATGTAATGAACGGAGTTTTGCTCATGGTTGTGGCCGCGGCGGTGCTCGCCTGTGGCTATCTGGGCTACGGCCGCTGGCTGGCCAGCAAGTGGGGCGTTGACAAAGAGGCCCTCACGCCGGCCAAGCGCATGAAGGACGGCAAGAGCTTCTCGCCCGTCTCCGCCTTTACCGCGTTCTCGCACCAGTTCAGCTCGATCTGCGGTGCTGGCCCTGTCACGGGTACGATCGTCGCCATGGCCTTTGGCTGGCTGCCCGTCGTGCTCTGGGTCCTCGTCGGCGGCATCTTCTTTGGCGCCGTCCACGACTTTGGTGCTCTGTACGCTTCGATGAAGAACAACGGCAAGTCCCTGGCCCAGCTCATCGAGAAATACATCGGCAAGACCGGCCGTCGCCTGTTCCTGCTGTTCTGCTGGCTGTTCTGCATCATCGTCATCGCCGCTTTCACCGACATGGTCTGCAAGACGTTCATGTTCACCTCGGTCGTTGACGCTTCTGGCGCTGCCACCGGTGCTATCGACTTCACCAAGTCCTATGCCGCCGGCTGCGCTGGTACCATCTCCATCCTGTTCACCTTCGTCGCTATCGCCTTTGGTTGGGCCCAGAAGAAGTTCAACCTCACCGGCGCTGCCGAGTTTGTCACTGGCGTGGTGCTCATGGTTCTCATGTTTGCCGTCGGCATGCAGTTCCCGGTCTACCTGGACAAGTTCCAGTGGTTCGCCGTTGTCATGGTCTACCTGGTCTTTGCTGGCGCCATGCCCATCCAGATGCTCAAGACCCCTCGCGACTACCTCACTTCCATCATGATGATCGTCATGATCGCCTGCGCTGTCCTCGGTATCGTCGTCCTGGGTGTTAACGGCCAGGCCACCATCACCGCTCCGGCCTTTACCGGCTTCTCCAGCGCTTCTGGCATGATGTTCCCGGTCCTGTTTGTTTCCGTTGCCTGCGGTGCCCTCTCCGGCTTCCACAGCCTCGTTTCTTCTGGTACCTCCTCCAAGCAGGTCGAGAAGGAGCAGGACGCCGTCAAGGTCGGTTATGGCGCCATGATCGTCGAGTCCTTCGTCGGCATCCTTGCCATCATCGTCGCCGGCATCATGTTCTCCGATATGAACACCGCCGGCACTGGTGCCCTCAACGCCGGCGTCGCTTCCACCCCGTTCCAGATCTTCGCCGCTGGTATCTCCCGCGGTATGCAGGCCTTCGGTGTTGACGGCACGCTCGCTACCGTCTTCATGACTATGAACGTCTCCGCTCTGGCCCTGACCTCGCTCGACGCCGTCGCCCGCATCGCCCGCACCTCGTTCTCCGAGTTCTTTGCCCAGACCAACGATGCTCTGGCCATCGAGTCCAAGGCCGGCTATATGAAGGTCCTCGGCAACCCCTGGTTCGCCACGGTCGTTACCCTGCTTCCCGGTCTCGCCCTCGCTTTTGGTGGCTATGCCAACATCTGGCCGCTCTTTGGTGCTTCCAACCAGCTGCTCGGCGGTATGACCATGATCACCCTCGCCGTGTTCTGCAAGTGCACCGGTCGCAAGGGCTGGATGCTCTACGTGCCCGTCGCCTTCCTGCTCTGCTGCACCTTCACCTCGCTGGTCCAGAGCGCCATGGGCTGCATGACCGCCGTCCAGGCCTACGGTTTCTTCGGTACCATCCCGGCTACCGCCACCACGGCCGCCGTCTCCGTCGCCGCCACCAAGGGCCTGCAGCTCGTCTTTGCCGTCCTGCTGATGGTCCTGGGCCTCATCGTCGCCGTCAACTGCCTCAAGGAGTTCTTCGGCAAGGAGGCTGGCTCCATGCCTGATGAGGAGCCCGAGTGGTCCGAGATGGGCAAGGCCGAGTACGGTCGCGCCGCTGCCGCTGAAGCTCCTGCCGACGCCGAGGCCGCTAAGGCCTAGTCGGTCGGACGGGTTGAATCTCCCGTCTATTTGACTCGGAAAGACCGGGTCCGCAATCAAGCGGACCCGGTCTTTTTTCTTGTGAGAACAGGTGGTGCAAGGGCGTTCTCGCAGATGTTTTGCGTGGATAGGCTCGTGCGTTGTACCATATGGACGTATATGTGTGCATATGAAAGGGGCCCCGTGGCCAAGACGGTATATTCCGATAATCAAAACAATGTCGATGCCCTGGCTGAGCGTCTGAGCAGCCAGACGTCGCTTTCTGCCGAGCGCGCCAAGCTGGTTGCCTACGACCTGCTCTGCCGCAAGGCGCTCAAGATTAAGTCGAGCGCGCTGGCGCAGATTTTCCGCTCCGTCGATAAGGAGTGCGACACCAAGGCGATGCGCGATGAGCTTATCGCGGCAAATATCGTGACCAAGATCGAGGGTAGTGGCATTAACGGGCGCCCGGCGTTCTATACCATCAATGCCGAGATCCGCGATGCCCAGGTGCAACCTGCCGAGTCCGTCGAAGATTTTGTCGTCGAGGATTCCGCTGACGTGCCTGCTGTGGAAGAAGTTGCTCCGCGTGAGCATGTCGATACCGATGAGTTGCTCGATGAGAACGTTGTGCGTGCCTTTACGGCCAAGGCAGGACGCGGCGGTTTTGGCGGGGGCGGCAAGCGCGATGCACAGCGCCGCGCCCAGCAGGAGCGCTTCCGTCGCGCCGTTGCTCGAAAGGGCGAGACGGATGCCGAGGCTGTTGAGACCGAGGTTGCTGCCGAGTCGCAGAAGCCCGCGAAGGAGCAAAAGCCCGTGGAGGCCCAAGAGCCCAAGCGCCGCCGCGGTGCTCACTTTAAGGCTGCACAGCAGGGTGCCGCGCGTGAGGTCGAAGAGTCTTCTGAGGTTGCAGACGATGTTGAGGAGTCTGCCAAGAAGGCTCCGGGTTCGTGTCGTCCCGGCCGCGGTTTTGCGGGACGCGCGTATCCCGTAAAGCGTCAGGAGAAGGGCGAGTCGGTTTCAACCACCCAGGACGAGAAGGCCGTTGAGCCGGCGGCTCGCGAGCAAAAGCCTGTTGAGCCGCAGCTTGAGGCTGATGCCGAGGCCAAGGGCCAGCAGCCTACTGATGAGCAGACGGAGCGGGGCGCGTCGAGCAAGCCTCGCCGCCGTCGCCATCGTGGGGGCCGCAGTTCCCATGCCGAGACTGCAGCCGAGAGGACCACGCCGCAGGACGAGGATGCGAAGGCCGAGGTTTCTTCGGGGCAGCCTAAGCGCCAGCCGGCGAAGGAGAGCAAGTCCGATCGTCCGCAGAAGCAGGCGTCTATGCCGAAGCGCGAGCGCAATTCCCAAGGCGATTCTAAACGCAAGTCTCAGAAGAAGCCGGAGTCTTCCGCAGCAGGTACTGCTGCCCAGCAGCCCAAGTCGGCCGTTCGCGGTGAGGTATCGGCGTTCGCCCTTGCCCGCGTTTTAGGCAGGCAGCTGCTCAAGGTTGTCCCTACGCCTACGGCGCTCTCTAAGATCAAGGAGCAGCAGACACAGATCGTAAAGGTCGAGGGCAAGGACGGCAAAAAGGCTCCGCAGCGCACTCAGCACAACGAGATGTCCAACCGCAAGATTGCCGAGGAAATCGCAATCATCCAGGCTTGGATCGAGCAGAACCGAGGTGCCGATACGCCGGTTGCCTCGCGCCGCCAGCGTGCCTACCAGATCTTTAACGACGAGAAGGCTTTTGACGGCAAGCACGGTGAGCGCCTGATAAGGCGCATGACCGAAAAGGGCATCAGCATGCAGGCGATCAAGGTCGCCCCCAATCGCCCCGTGCACTTTACGGGCTTCTTTACGCTGGGCGCCGACAAGCCGTTCATTATGGTCGAAAACCTGGACACCTACGACGAGATCGTCAAGCTGCTGCGTGGCCGCAAGCACGCCAAGCTCTTTGGCATCAAGGTGGGCGGCGTGATTTTTGGCGGCGGATGCAAGGCGAGCGTCTCGCATGCCCTGGACGATTATCTGGCCGAGATTGGCTATCGCTTTAACTACGTCTACTACGTAGGCGATATCGATCGCGAGGGCGCGCGCATCGTCGAACAGGCTCGCAATGCCAATGTGGTTGAGATTCGCCTGCATGCCGGCATGTACCGCGCCATGCTCGCCGAGCATAAGCGTCGCGTGAAGGCCGGCGGCGAGTGCGAGCCCGCGGCTGCCAACCAGGGCGTGCCACAGAACCTGGCAGCGACGATCAAGGATCTGCCCATGGTTACGCGCGTGCAGTTCCGCAACGTGCTACGTGAAGGCGGGCGCATTCCGCAGGAGATCCTGATGACCGCAGACTATCGGGATGGCGACTCGGGAAGCTTCGACCGCATGCTGAACAATTAGCTCCGCCGTTCTACCGAACGGCGGCCTTCTTGACGCTGCGAGGGGCCCTGGCACGGCAATCTGACGTTCAACTTCGGCGGCGCGACCAGAAGGTCAGCGCCGCCTTGTTTCACGTCACCTTGCCATACCAGGGCCCCTCTCGCTGTCACGTCCAAAACATCGAGGTTAAGTGGCCTCCTGTTCGTGCGGAACTCGCGATAAACCTAAGCCGGTGTCCCCGCTCTCCCGGGGCCTGTGGTTACCTGGTTGTTGCATGCGGCTCGCTTTTCGGAATTGGGCTGATATTTCAAGATGTAAGGCGCTCTTGGTCCTAATGGGCTTGGGGCGCCTGTCTTTTAAAGGCAGATTTTTCTCGTGTTGGACGAGAAGTTGTGTTGCCTTGCGGGTTCGAATCCCTCCGCTTGCCCACAAGAAAGCGCCCTGGGCCGTTATGGGCTCAGGGCGCTCAATTTTAATGGCTGGGACGGAGGGATTCGAACCCCCAACAGCCGGCACCAAAAACCGGAGTTCTACCGTTGAACTACGTCCCAATGTGTGGTGTTGCCCAAAAGCAACTCGTTTAGTTTACCTAATCTGCGAGGGCATCGCAAACGCCGTCGAGCAGGCGTACGGCGAGTGTCTGCGCGTCGCTGGCCGTGAAGGTGCCGTTGTAGCGCGTCATGCCCGTGAGCTCAATGCGAATGCGTGCCGGCTTCTGCTGCGCGGCGACATTGGCAGTGCGGATGCGCTGGGCCAGGTTGTGGCACTCGGCGAGGGCGATCGTGGCGCGCGGCGCTGCATCTGCGGGCAGCTCGTCGCTTGCGATCTCGAGCACTAGGTCAACGTCGGTTGGGACCTCGGAGTCGCAGAGCATCATGCCGCTGTTGTCGGTCGTTGCCGTGGCGATATTCCACATGCGCGACGCAACGCTGCGTGCGATGGGGTCCTCGCCGATAACGGCAATCTGGAAGCGCTCGAGCACGTTGGCGGCGCGAGCAAAACCGATACGGGACTCGGCTTCGGTGACCGAGGGCTTGCCCTCCCACACATGGTGCAGGCGGTTGATGTAGGCGTAGGTGTCCTGGAAGGCCATGCCGTCGGCAAACAGGCCGACATTTTCCTGGAACTGCTGCAGGGCGGCCTCGGTATGCGGACCAAAGTAGCCGTCGTCTTCGCCACAGGCAAAGCCCAAAACGTTGAGAGCGCGCTGCAGGGCCTGCACATCGGCGCCATGGAAATTGGGCATGCGCAGATAGAGAGTGCGGTCGCCCAGCTTATACGAAGCGTCTACAAGGGCGCTCCAGCAGGGGATATCGACGGCATGACCGGCAGCAAGGCCGCTGTCGAGCCTGAAGGTGCTGACGGCCTGCTCAGTGGTGGCTCCAAAGTACTTGTCGGTGACTTCGGCGGCATCAATCGTGTAGCCGAGCTGCAGGAGACGAGACTGCACGTCTTCGACGGCTGCTCCTTGCATGCCCGTTGTAATAGGTTCCATGAACGAACCCCTTTCGGCGTACCATTCGTACTATTTGAGCGTCTGTCGGATAGACAACGCAAAGGGATGCATAAACATGCACTCAACAGTGTAGCAAGTTGTGCCTAAATACGCTGCTGACAGGTTTTATAACCCCCGTTAGTTAAGGCGCTCCACAAAGAAATCTGCCATGGAGAGGAACAGCTCGCGTGCGTGCGGATCAAGCTCAACGTTCTCGATGGCCGCTTTGGCCTTAGCGGTCAGGTCGAGCGCGTAAGTGTGGGCGTAATCGATGGAGCCGGTCTCCTGGAAGATCTCCACGGCGCGTGCGAGCTGCGCGGGATCATCGGTGCCTGAGGAAAGAATCGCCTCGACCTCGTCGTGGTGGCGCTCATCAGAGAGGGCGTGTACGGCGACAAGCGTGCGCTTGCCCTCGGTGATGTCGGTGCGGAAGTCCTTGTTGGCGGCTTCCTTAGTGCCGACAAGGTTGAGCAGGTCGTCCTGAATCTGAAAGGCGAGGCCTGTGTGTAGGCCAAAGGCGCGCAGCGCTTCGATTTGCTCATCGCTGCCGCCGCCGATAATGGCTCCGGTGGCAAGCGGCGTGGCTCCGCTGTAAAACGCGGTCTTGTGCGTCGCCATGTCCAGGTAGTCATCAACCGAGATATCAAAGCGCCCGTCACGGACCCAACCCAGGTCGAGCGCTTGACCCTCGATGGTACGGACGATCATCTCGGTAAGCTCGTGGAGCACGCGCAGCTTCACGTCGGACTCCAGCGTGGGGTCGTCGAGAACCGTCTTGGTGACCATGGTGAGCGCCAGGTCGCCACAATTGATGGCAAGCCCCGTGCCCTCGGTAAGGTGCATGCAGGGCTTGCCTCGACGAAGCTGTCCATTGTCGGCGATGTCGTCGTGGATCAACGCGCCCGACTGGAAATGTTCGATGGCTGCCGCGGCACTGCGGGCGCTCTCAAAGCTACCGCCCACTGCGGTTGCGGCGAGCATGCAGATAAGCGGGCGGTGGCGCTTGCCGGCGTTGGCCGTAAAAGCCGAGAGCGGCGCGTACAGGTAGCGCTCGATATCGGTAGAGGTCGCCTGTCCGTCAAAGAACGTGGCCAGATAGTCGTTAATCTGGTCAAAGTGCTGGGCTAAAAAGCTGGTAAACGGACTGGACACGGGTTCTCGCATTCTTTCTGAGGTTGCATTGGTGCAATATGCAGACAACATATTGCCACATCAGGGCGTTTGGCGCGGCAGTTTTGGCGATTTAGGACAACGGGCGTGCGTTTGATGGAGCGCGCCTAAATCAGCCTAAAATGCTCGAGCGCCGCAACGACACCGTCGTGATCGACGGTGTCGGTCACGTAATCGGCCTTATCCTTGAGATAGTCCGGCGCATTGCCCATGGCGATACCGACATCGACGGCGTTCATCAGCGAGACGTCATTGCTAGCGTCGCCGATGCCGTATACGGTTCCGTGGTGGGGATCGAGGGCATCGAGTACAGACTGGATGCCCCCGCGCTTCGTGCATTCGCGGGGCGAGATTTCGGTTACCTCGAGTTCGAGCTCGTTAAAGCACAGCAGCGGCTCAAGTGCCTTATCTTGGGCGATGCGGTTGGCGAGCGATGTAGACATCAAGATCTTGTAGACACTGTAATGTTGCAGCTGCGTGACTGCGTCGCCCAGGGTGCGCGCGTATCCGGGGGCATCGGGGGCATCGGCACTCATGCGCACGACGCCGTTGAGGCCCTCAAAGCGGATGACCTCGCCCGATTGCTCAAGGTAGGGGGCAAGACGCTGCAGCATACTGGGCGTCATCGACAGATCGCGAATTGCGTGTCCGTTGATCTCGGCGTAACCGCCTGCAAGACAGACGATGCCGGTCCAGGGCAGCTCAAGAAGTTTGGGGTGGATGCAGCTCAGGGTGCGTCCCGTGCAGATAAAGGCCATGTTGCCGTTGGCGACAAACTCGCGGATGGCCTGCGAGACCGCCTCGTTGGGGTAGGGGGAGAGGTCCCGCTCGTCTTCGGGAAGGTCTTGGGCGAGCCTGGGGTCTTGCCAGGCGAGCGTTCCGTCGATATCGAAGAAGCAAATATCGCCGCGCTTATGGGCTGCGCTGGCGGCGGGGGAGGCCGAGGCGGTGGGCACAAATTCCGGCTCGAGGCCCATGATCTGGTCAAAATGCTCTTTAACGCGGGGAACGGAGATGCCGATGACCACCTGGGCGGTCTTGTCCGTAATGATGAGGCCCTTGGCGCCCACCGCGACAAACGACGCGTTATCTGCAACGATGGAAGGGTCTGCGACCTCGACGCGCAGGCGCGTGGCGCAGTTGGTTGCGCCCACAATATTGCCAACGCCACCTAAAAGCTGAATTACCCGCTCAGCGAGGACGTGATCTTGATCGGATCGACTATTGACCTCGTCATTGGGAGATTGCTCTTTGGCAAAGCCGCTTTCCGTTAAAGGATCGATTGCCGCGCGATTGGCGACATGATCCTCGCGGCCCGGCGTCTTAAGGTCATAGATCAAGATGAGTGCTCGAAAACTAACAAAAAAGATGAGGCTAAAGGCAAGGCCGATACCGAGCGCCAAAAGATAGGCACCGGCATGCGTGCGCATGAGCGGAATAAAGTTGAAGGCTGCCATCTCCATGAGGCCGCCCGAGAAGATGCCGACGATGCCAAAGAGATTCATGGTTGTGGCAAGGCAAGACGATAAGACGGCGTAGAGAAAAAAGAGCCCGGGGTGGGTGAACATAAAGAGAAACTCGAGTGGCTCGGTAACGCCGCAAACCACCGAGGCGATGATGGCGGGAACAAGGATGACCCTGAGGCCGGCGCGGCGTTCTGGTTTTGCGGTGGAGTAGAACGCGGCTGCGATGGCGGGAAGGCCAAAGAGCTTGACCCAGCCGGTGGCGGTAAAACCGGCCCACGGCGCAAGTTCATTAAGGGGGCGCGTGCTATGGGAGAGGATGGGGAGCAAGCTGCTCCACGTGGCGTAGATGCCGTCGTTAATGACCAGGTTGTCGTAGTAGATCGGCATGTAGAGCAGGTGGTGCAGCCCCATGGGCTCGAGCGCTCGCTCCAAAAACACAAAGATGCCCACGCCAAAGGGGCCGACGCTCGTAAGTGCATGGCGCAGCGTTTCGGTCATTGCGTATACGGAGGGCACGATGGCGGCCGAGATAGCGGCAAGGGCAAACACGGCAAAAAAGCTGATGAGGTAGACCAGCGAGGAGCCCGAGAAGGTGCCGAGCCAATCGGGAACCTTGGCATCGTAGAAGCGGTCATGGATGGCGACGACGGTTGCCGATACCACCAGCGGGCCGATAATGCCGGTGTCGAGCGTCTTGATGCCGTCGATGACGGTGATACCGTTGGCGGGGGTCAAGGATGACGGGTACTTAAGCCCAAGGTTGTCTCCGCTCAGCTTAATGATCTCGCTCAAAAAGAAGCAGTAGGCAAAATAGGCGACGAGTGCCTCGAGGCAGCAACGAGCCGGCTGCTTTCGGGCAAGGCCGATGGGCAGCGCTACGGCAAACAGGAGCGGAAGGCGTTTAAAGACCGTCCACGAGCCGCGCTGGATGATAGCCCAGAAAACGTACCAAGGGGTTCCGTATACGGCGAGGTCGCCGACGATGTCCGCGGTTGTTGCGAGAGCGGAGATGCCGACCATAAGGCCCGATATGGAAAACAGCATGGCGGGCGCGAACATTGCCCCGCCAAAACGTTGGATTTTCTGCAGCATGTTCTGCCTCCCGAATATCGAGGTGCGTTGCGCGTGGGGAAACGTTTAAACAATGGATTCATTGTAGAGGACTGGACGATTGCCGTGCCGGCAGTTTTGAGCGAAACCGATTTGGGCACGACAGGAGCCGCCAACGGTTAAATATTGTCGCTTTACCGATAATCGGTTTAAACAACTTTAAGAAATGCTATCGTGCCTAGCCAGCAAGAAGATGCAGAGGTGAAACAATGCCAAAAGCGATTTACGAAGGAATCTACCGCGAGATCCGTTCGCGCATCATTAACGGGACCTATGCGTTTCAGGAGATGCTGCCAACCGAAGCCGAGCTGACCGCGGAATTTGGCTGCACGCGCAATACCGTCCGCCGCGCTTTGAGCATGCTGGCAGACGAGATGTTTGTGCAGCCCATACACGGCAAGGGCGTGCGCGTTATTTGGCTCAAGGGCGAAACCGACATGCTGGGCGCGCTCGAGGAAGTCGAGTCGTTTGGCGAATTTGCAAAGCGCAACAATGCCGTCGCATCGACCGAGGTCAAGTCTTTTGAACATTTGATTTGCACTGAGCAACTCTCTCGTCGCCTGGGCTTTAAGGTGGGCGAGGAGTTGATTCGCGTGGTGCGTGTCCGAAGCCTTAACGGCAATGCACGCCAAGTAGACCATGGTTACTTTTTGGAGTCGATCGCCAAGGGCCTGACGCCCGAGATCGCCGCAAAATCAATTTACGACTATCTGGAGCACAAACGCGGCGTCAAGGTGATGGCGAGCCGTCGTACGGTGAGTGTCGAGCTCGCCAACGATGAGGACTGCAGCTACTTGGACCTTGGCAAGTACAATTGCGTCGCCGTTATGGAGAGCCAGTCGTACACCTCGGACGGCATCTTGTTCGAGGTCACGCATGCCCGCACGCATCCCGAGATCTTCCACTACCGCGTCAACTCCAAGCGATAGCCGGCTAGCTCGCAGCCTGACGAGACTCATGCCATCAAAGCGAAAACGCCCGGTCAAACCGACGATACATCGGCTTGACCGGGCGTTTTCTCTGCATTAGATAACAAATAATTGTTTATACAAAACTTGTCAAGTATCAAGTTGAAATTACCGTTCACCGAAGTTTTTCTACCGCTCTAGTAATACTTGTTCAAACAACTAGCCAAATAGCGTATTGTACAAATCAGCAAAAGGGGCAAAGTCCCCGAGCCAATCTCCGAAGGCGGCGGCAAAGGGTGCCGCCACGGTGTGAAAGGGTGGATTGTAATGAAGAACGAAATGAGCAGAAGGCAGTTCCTGGGCTTTGCTGGTTCCGCGGCTGCGGTTCTTGGTCTGGGTCTCGTGGGCTGCGGTGGCTCCGCCGGCTCCGGCTCCTCTGCTTCTGGTGACGCTGCCGAGGTCTACTTCCTCCAATTCAAGCCCGAGGTCGACAAGGAGTGGAAGGAGATCGCCAAGGCGTACAAGAAGGAGAAGGGCGTCGAGGTCAAGATCGTGACCGCCGCCTCCAACACCTACGAGGAGAAGCTCAAGTCCGAGATGTCCAAGAGCTCCGCTCCGACCCTGTTCCAGGTCAATGGCCCCACCGGTCTTAAGAACTGGAAGGATTACTGCGCCGACCTGTCCGATACCAAGCTCCGCGGTGAGCTCATTGACGACTCCCTGGCTCTGCAGTCCGACGGCAAGGATGTGTGCATCGACTGGGTTCAGGAGAGCTTCGGCATCATCTACAACAAGCAGCTGCTCGAGAAGGCTGGCTACAAGGCCGAGGACATCAACTCCTTCGACAAGCTGAAGGCTTGTGCCGACGACATCCAGGCCCGCAAGGACGAGCTTGGTGTCGAGGGTGCCTTCACTTCCGCCGGCATGGACGACTCCTCCAGCTGGCGCTACACCACCCACCTCGCCAACATGCCGCTCTACTACGAGTTCGAGAAGGAGCACAACCAGGAGGACGACGAGATCAAGGGCGAGTTCCTCGACAACTACAAGCAGATCTTCGACCTGTACATCACCGACTCCACCTGCGATCCTTCGCAGCTCGCTTCCAAGACCGGCGACGATGCTACCAACGAGTTCGCAACCGGCAAGGCCGTCTTCTACCAGAACGGCTCTTGGGCCTACTCTGACCTCGTCAAGGCCGGCATGACCGACGATCAGATTGGCATGATGCCCATCTACATCGGTGTTGACGGCGAGGAGAACCAGGGCCTGTGCTCCGGCGGCGAGAACTACTGGTGCGTCAGTTCCCAGGCTTCCGAGGATGCCCAGAAGGCCACCGAGGACTTCATGTATTGGTGCGTCACCGCTGACACCCCGACCAGCATCATCGCCGACAAGATGGGTCTGACCGCTCCGTTCAAGAGCGCCAAGGAGACCACCAACGTCTTCTCGCAGCAGGCCGTTGCCATGGCCAAGGACGGCAAGAAGACCGTCGCTTGGGACTTCGTTTACATCCCCTCTGAGGAGTGGAAGAAGAACCTCAAGCAGGCTCTGATTGCCTATGCTGCCGACAACAGCAAGTGGGATGGCGTCAAGAACGCCTTCGTCGATGGCTGGAAGACCGAGAAGGCTGCTTCCGAGTAAGCAGTTGCTGCCCAAGCTATCTGATTAGCGACAGGGGGCGGGCAGACGTTGGTTTGCCCGCCCCCTGCATATTGAAAGGACCCTTTTATGGGCAAAGCACTCAAGCGCTGGTGGCCGCTCTTTATGCTGCCCACGTGCCTGGCGTTTATGATCGGGTTCGTGATCCCTTTTATCCAGGGCTTCTATCTCTCGTTCTGCCAGTTTATTACCATTAACAACACGCATTTTGTCGGTATCAAGAATTACGTGCGCGCGCTGTCCGATTCGCAGTTTGCTACGTCGTTCTTCTTTACGGTGGCGTTTGCCTTCCTGTCGACGGTGCTTATCAACGTGATTGCCCTCGCCATCGCGCAGGCGCTCACCCGCAAGGCGCTCAAGGGCACCAACATCTTCCGTACGATCTTCTTTATGCCTAACCTGATCGGCGGCATCGTGCTGGGCTACATTTGGCAGATTCTGATCAACTGCCTGCTCTCCAACGTGGGCGCCCAGCTCATCGCGCTTAACTCTGCTGCTGGATTCTGGGGCCTTATCATCCTGACCCTGTGGCAGCAGGTCGGCTACATGATGATTATCTACATCGCTGGTCTGCAGTCCATTCCGTCCGACTACATCGAGGCCGCCAAGGTCGACGGCGCCACGGCATGGCAGACGTTTTGGAAGGTTAAGATCCCTAACCTGATGCCGACCATCACCATCTGCCTGTTCCTGTCCATCACCAACGGCTTTAAGCTGTTCGACCAGAACCTCGCCCTTACCGGCGGCGCCCCCGCGCACTCCACCGAGATGCTCGCCCTGAACATCTACAACACGTTCTATTCGCGTGCCGGTATCGCATGGCAGGGCATCGGTCAGGCCAAGGCAGTTATCTTCTGCATCCTGGTCGTAGCCATCTCCATGATCCAGCTTAAGGCCACGAGGTCCAAGGAGGTGCAGCAGTAATGAAACGCGATAAGGTTATCAACCGCGCGCTCTCGATCTTCTTTACGATTCTGTCGCTCGCATGGATCTACCCCGTGTTCATGATTGCGCTCAATTCCTTTAAGAAAGCGACCGCAATCAGCACCACCACGGCATTCGATCTGCTCACGCCCGAGACGTTCAACGGTCTCGCAAACTACGTGCACGCTCTTAACGAGCAGGGCTTTGCCTCGGCGTTTATGTACTCGCTCATCATCACGGTCACGTCGGTCGTTCTGATCTTGGTGTGCTGCTCCATGTGCGCTTGGTACGTAGTCCGTGTCAACAACAAGATCTCGAACTTCTTCTATTACCTGTTCGTCTTCTCGATGGTCGTGCCCTTCCAAATGCTCATGTTCACGCTGTCCAATTTGGCGGACCGCATCGGCTTTAACACGCCGTTCAACATCTGCTTTATCTATCTTGGCTTTGGCGCGGGCCTGGCGGTCTTTATGTTCGCCGGCTTTGTAAAGAACATTCCGCTCGAGATCGAAGAGGCGGCCATGATCGACGGCTGCAACCCGGTTCAGGTGTTCTTTAAGATCGTCCTTCCCATCATGAAGCCCACCTATCTTTCGGTCGGCATTCTCGAGACCATGTGGGTCTGGAACGACTATCTGCTGCCCTACCTTACCCTCGACTCCACCAAGTACAGGACCATTCCTATCTTGATCCAGTACTTCCGCGGCGGCTACGGCCACGTCGAGCTCGGTCCCATGATGGCCTGCATCATGATGGTCGTTATCCCCATCGTCATCATGTACATCCTCTGCCAGAAGTACATCATCGACGGCGTGGTGGCAGGTGCCGTCAAGGGCTGATGCCGTAACTGTTTTGCAAGTTTCTGCGGCGCCCCTCAGCGCGGCGCCGCATATCGAAAGGTAAAGACATGGCCGAGATCGTTCTCAAACATGTTCAGAAGGTGTATCCCAACAACGAGTCCAAAAAGAAGGGCTTCTTTGGCAAAAAGAAGAAGACCGAGGAGAAGAAGCACAACCTCAAGGTTACCGAGGACGGCGTGCTCGCGGTAGAGGACTTTAATCTCACCGTGCATGACCAGGAGTTCGTCGTTCTCGTTGGCCCGTCTGGCTGCGGCAAGTCCACGACGATGCGCATGGTCGCTGGCCTGGAGGACATCACTTCGGGCGACGTGCTCATCGACGGCAAGCGCGTCAACGACGTGGCGCCCAAGGACCGCGACATTGCCATGGTGTTCCAGAGCTATGCTCTGTACCCCAATATGACGGTGTACGAGAACATGGCGTTTACGCTTGAGCTCAAGAAGGTCCCCAAGGACGAGATCGACCGTAAGGTTCGCTCTGCTGCCGAGATCCTGGGCATTACCGAGTACCTCGACCGTAAGCCCAAGGCGCTCTCGGGCGGTCAGCGTCAGCGCGTCGCCATCGGCCGCGCCATCGTGCGTGACCCCAAGGTCTTCCTGATGGACGAGCCGCTGTCTAACCTGGACGCCAAGCTCCGTAACCAAATGCGTGCCGAGCTCATCAAGCTGCGTCACGAGATCAAGGGCACGTTCATCTACGTCACCCACGACCAGACCGAGGCCATGACCCTCGGCGATCGTATCGTGGTCATGAAGGACGGCGTCGTCCAGCAGATCGCCACCCCGCAGGAGGTCTTCAACCACCCCGCGAACATCTTCGTCGCCGGCTTTATCGGCGTGCCGCAGATGAACTTCTTCGATGCCCAGCTGGTGCACTCGGGCAACGGCTTTACCGTCAAGACCGAGGACATGAATGTGGCGCTCGCTCCCGAGACCTGCGCTCAGCTTGCTCTCAACTGGGACGGCGGCGACGTGAAGGAGATCACGGCCGGCGTGCGCCCCGAGCAGATTCTGCTTGCCGACAAGGACGAGGAGGGTGCGCTCCAGGGTACCGTCGAGGTGACCGAGCTCATGGGCTCGACCGAGCATGTCCACGTGACCGCTCCCGACGGCCAGTTTGTCCTGATCATTCCCGTTGTCGACCTTGAGGCCAAGGGTGCGCTCAAGGCTGGCGACACCATCTGGTTCAAGTTCGAGAAGAACGCGACCCACCTCTTCGATAAGGTCTCTGGCAAGAACCTTATCTAGGCCCGGTGCATCCAGGCCCTCCCTTTGGGCGACTGCGGCTTTGCCATCCTTTTGCCGTGGTCACATATAAGGCTTCCCTCCCGTCCACTGGGCGAGAGGGAAGCCTTTCTTTATGACGGGGTTGTCTGGTCGGTCGTTTGTCTCGATTTGTAACAAGTAGAGGATCGAATTGGCTTTAGATGTTACAGAACGAGATTGAGTTGAGCCGCCTGTCCTTCCGTCTCGATCTGTAACACGAAGGACTGATTTCGGCAGCCACCTGTTACAGAACGAGATTGTTTTAGCCGGCTTATCCATTTGTCTCGATCTGTAACAGTAAGGGCGGATTTCGGACATTAGATGTTACAGATTGAGATGAGCCCTGGGGAAAGGACCGGTTTGTCTCGATCTGTAACAGGTGGGACCGTTTTGGCCGAGTAGTTGTTACAGATCGAGATTGTTTGGCCGAGTTGGGTCGCAGGGTAACGTGCGGGCACAAAAAACGGAGCCGTGTTGCCACGACTCCGTTTCTCAAGAGGATGGGTAAGGGAAGCGAAATTAGCTCAGGTGCCAAATCTCGTCGTTGTACTGGGAGATGGTGCGGTCGGACGAGAAGGTGCCGGCGTTGGCGATATTGATGAGCGCCTTGCGCATCCAGGCGTCCTGGTCCTCGTAGTCGGCCAGCACGCGCTCCTTGGTTTGGATGTACTCCTCAATGTCGAGCAGGGCCATAAACCAGTCCTTGCCCTTAATGTCGTCGTGCAGGCGCTGCAGGCGCTCGGCGTTGCCGGTCGCCATAAAGGCGGGGTTGGTGATGAAGTCCACCAACAGTTTAATGCCGGGCTTGCGGTAGAGCGCACCGGCGTCATAGGCGCCGTCGGCGTAGAGCTGCTCGACCTGTTTGGACGAGGCACCAAAGGTATAGATGTTCTCGTCGCCCACGAGCTCGGCAATCTCCACGTTGGCACCGTCGAGCGTGCACAGGGTTAGGGCGCCGTTGAGCATGAACTTCATGTTGGAGGTGCCGCTCGCCTCCTTGGAGGCCAGGCTGATCTGCTCGGAGATGTCAGCGGCGGGGATCACGCGCTCGGCGGCGGTGACGTTGTAGTTCTCGATCATGACAACCTGCAGGTAGGGGGCCACGTCGGGGTCGTTTGCAATCCACTGCGATAGCGTCAGGATCAGATGGATGATGTCCTGCGCGATAGTGTAGGCAGGCGCCGCTTTGCCGCCAAAGATGATGGTGACGGGGTGCTTAGGTCTGTTGCCGTTCTTGATATCGAGGTACTTCCAGATGATGTAGAGCGCGAGCATCTGCTGGCGCTTGTACTCGTGGATGCGCTTGACCTGGACATCGATGATGGCGTTGGAGGGAATGGTCACGCCCTGCTCGAGCGCCATAAACTGGCGCATGATGGCCTTAGCCTCGACCTTGGTGGCGGCCAGGCGCTCAAGAACGTCCTTGTCGTCGGCGAACTTGGCGAGTTTGCTCAGATCGCCGGTGCTGCGCCAGTCGGTGCCGATCACATCGTCGAGCAGGCTGGCGAGCGTGGGGTTGGCCCCATGGATCCAGCGGCGGAAGGTGATGCCGTTGGTCTTGTTGGAGAACTTCTTGGGATAAATCTCGTAGAACGGATGAAGCTCGGTGTCTTCCAGGATCTTGGTGTGGAGGGCGGCTACGCCGTTGATGGAGAAGCCAAAGTGGATATCCATATGGGCCATGTGGACGGTGTCGTATTCGTCGATGATGGCGACGCGCGGGTCATCGTGCTCGGCTTTCGCGATCTCATCGAGCTTGACGATAATGTCGGCGATGGCAGGGGAGACCTTCTGCAGGCTGGCGAGCGGCCACTTCTCGAGCGCCTCGGCAAGAATCGTGTGGTTAGTGTAGGCGACCATGGATCGTACGATGGTCACGGCCTCGTCAAACTCGATGCCATGCTCGGTGGTGAGCAAGCGAATGAGCTCGGGGATGACCATGGTGGGGTGCGTGTCGTTGATCTGGACAACGGCGTAGTCGGCCAGATCGTGCAGGTTGCTGCCGCGCTCGATGGCCTCGTCGATCAGGAGCTGGGCGGCGTTGCTCACCATGAAGTATTCCTGGTAGATGCGAAGCAGGCGGCCCTGCTCGTCGGAATCGTCGGGGTAGAGGAACAGGGTGAGGTTCTTGGCGATCTCGGTCTTGTCGAAGTCGATGGAGCTGCCGGGGACCAGGCCGTCGTCGACGCTCGCCAGGTCGAACAGGCGCAGGCGGTTCTTGGTGGGCTGGCCGTAACCGGGCACATCGATGTTGACGAGCTTGGAAGTAACGGCAAAATCGCCGAACTCGACGGTGTAGGAGCGGTCATCGTCGACCAGGATGTCCTGCTCACCGAGCCACTCGTCGGGGACGGCCTTCTGCTGGTTGTCGACAAAGCGCTGACGGAACAGACCGTAGTGATAGTTGAGGCCCACGCCATCGCCGGTCAAGCCCAGCGTGGCGATGGAATCCAGGAAGCATGCGGCCAAGCGGCCCAGGCCGCCGTTGCCGAGTGACGGCTCGACCTCGAATTCCTCGATCTTGTTGAGGTCGTGGCCTGCGGCGGTGAGCTGGTCCTTAACCTCGTCGTAGATGCCGAGGTCGATCATGTTGTTGATGAGCAGCTTGCCGATCAAAAATTCGGCGGAAATGTAATAGAGCTTTTTCTTGCCGTTGTTGAGCGGGCAGGTGGCGGAGCGCTCCTGCACGAGTTTGACCAGCAGCTTGTAAATGCGACGGTCGTCGAGCTGCTCGAGCGAGGTGCCAAAAGACTGCTCGGCGAGTTCCATGAGGTTAATTCGGGGCATGTTTTCTCCTGTGATGGGTTGTTTCATGTCTGCAATTCATAAGAAGCCCGCGCGAGGGGATTGGGGTGGCCTCGCGCGGGAAAAGCAAGCGCGTCCGCACGGTGGGGAGGGGTCGGGCGCGGTAGCTCCTATTGAGGAAGCTCGATTTCGGCTTCCGACGGGATGCGGAAGTAGGTCTCGGTCCAGTCGGTGAGTTTGTGCTCGAGCTCGCGGGTGATGGCGCCGTCGAGCATGCGCCAGGTCCAGTTGCCGCCCAGCGTGGCAGGGGTGTTGATGCGCGCCTCGTTGCCCAAGTTGAGCAGGTCTTGCATGGTGTAGATGCACGTGTCACTCACGCCGGCGGCGATGGTGCGATTGAGTGCATCTGCCATGGGTTCGCCGGCCTGCTGATGGGTGTACAGGGCTGCCTGCTCGCGCTGACGCGGGGTGGCCGTTCCCTCAAACCAACCGCGCGCCGTCTCGTTGTCGTGGGTGCCCACATAGGCGACGGTGTTGGCGATGTAGTTATGCGGCAGGTAGTACGAGTTGGTACCCTCAAAGGCAAATTGCAGGATCTTCATGCCGGGGAAGCCCGAGTTGTCGCGCATGTCGATGACGCCGGGGGTGAGGAAGCCCAGGTCCTCGGCGATGATGGGCAGCGTGCCGAGCTTTTCCTCGAGCGTCTTGAAGAACTTGAGGCCGGGACCCTGCGTCCACGAACCGTAGGACGAATCGGGCGAGGAGAACGGCACCTCCCAATAGGCCTCGAAGCCGCGGAAGTGATCCAGGCGGATGACGTCGTACATGTCGAGGGCGGCGCGAATGCGGCCCTCCCACCAGGAGAAGCCGTCGGACTCCATGGCGTCCCAGTCGTAGATGGGGTTGCCCCAGTACTGGCCGGTGGCCGAGAACTGGTCGGGCGGCGTGCCGGCGACGCTCACGGGATTGCCGGCGGCGTCGATCTTAAAGAGCTCAGGCGTCGCCCACATCTCGACGGAGTCACGCGAGACATAGATGGGCAGGTCGCCGATGATGAGAATGTCGCGCTCGTTGGCATAGGCCTTGAGGCGGCTCCACTGGCGATCGAAGAAGTACTGCGTCATCTGGTGGTAGAGCATGCGCGCCGGATGGTCGGCACAGACCTTGGCGGAAGCCTCGCCGCGGGTGCGGAGCTCCGCGGGCCATTCCCAAAACGCCTTGAGACCGCACTCCTCTTTGACGGTCATAAACTCACAGTAGGGGATGAGCCAGTCCTCGTTGGCCTGGATAAAGTCATCGAAATCGGCCGGCTTGTCGGCAGCAAAGCGCTCAGCGGCGCGGTCGAGAATCTGACGGCGGCCGCCAAAGATAGCACCGTAGTCGACATTGCTGGGGTCGGATCCCAGATACACGCCATCGATATCGTGCTGCTCCAGATACCCTGCCTCGATAAGCTCGGCAAAGTCGATAAAGTTGGGGTTGCCTGCGCGGGCCGAGAACGACTGATAGGGCGAATCGCCATAGCTGGTCGTCGTAAGGGGCAGAATCTGCCAGTAATGTTGTTTGCACGAGGCGAGAAAATCGACGAAGTCGTAGGCATTCCAACCAAAGCCGCCGATTCCGTATGGTCCGGGCAGAGATGAGACGGGCATGAGGACGCCGCTTGCACGCTCCATGAATGCGCTCACCAACCTTCTTGTTGTGGGGTCGGCCTGCCGATGGGTGTGCAGTCCGCCTCCGATGTTCTGATTCGATACGCCTATTGTAAAACATGTTGTTTAAACATGTACAGGCAAGATAAAAAAGTTGGTCGATTTTCGGCGAATGGTTACATGCCATGAAAAAGCCCCGACCTCACAACGTGAGATCGGGGCAAGAGCGGTATGTAGGTTTTTGCTACTCGGCGTCGGCGAAGCCGTTGGGGTTGTGGCTCTGCCAGTTCCAGCTATCGCGGCACATGTCCGCGATGTCGTACTGGGCCTTCCAGCCCATCATGCGCTCGGCCTTGGAGGCATCGCACCAGTTGGCAGCGATGTCGCCGGCGCGGCGCTCGCGGATCACGTAGGGCAGCTCCTTGCCACAAGCCTTGGAGAAGGCGGCGACGACCTCGAGTACCGAGGTGCCGGTGCCGGTGCCCAGGTTAAAGATCTCGACGCCGGTCTTGCCGTTCATCCAGTTAAGGGCGGCAACATGACCCGAGGCCAGGTCGCACACGTGGATGTAGTCGCGCACACCGGTGCCGTCAGGGGTGGGGTAGTCGTTGCCAAAGACCTGAACGGCCTCGAGCTTGCCCACGGCGACCTGGGCGACATAGGGCACCAGGTTGTTGGGGATGCCCTTGGGGTCCTCGCCGATCAGGCCCGACGGATGAGCGCCGATGGGGTTGAAGTAACGGAGCAGCACGACGTCCCACTCGGGGTCGGCGGTGTGGACGTCCATAAGGATCTGCTCGATCATCCACTTGGTCCAACCATAGGGGTTGGTCGCGGGCTTCTTAGGATCCTCCTCGGTGACGGGCGGGTTGTCCGGGTCGCCGTAGACGGTCGAGGAGCTCGAGAAGATGATGGACTTGCAGCCATGGTTGCGCATGACGTCGATGAGCACCAGGGTGTTCTCGATGTTGTTGTGGTAGTACTCGACGGGCTTGCTCACCGACTCGCCGACGGCCTTAAAGCCGGCAAAGTGGATGACGCGGTCGATCTGATGGGTATCGAAGATCTTGTTCATCGCATCGCGGTCGAGCACGTTGGCCTCGTAGAAGGTGAGGTTCTTGGCGGCCTCGTCGCCCACGATGGTCTTGACGCGGTCGACGGCGACGGCGCTGGAGTTGGAGAGATCATCGACGATGACGACCTGGTAGCCACCCTCGAGCAGCTGAACGACGGTGTGCGAGCCGATAAAGCCGGCGCCACCGGTAACGAGGACGCAGGTGTCTTTGGGGTCGAGTGCTTTGGACATGTAGTCTCCTATCGAATCAGGAACACTTCTAGAGGGGAGTATAGCGCAGGCGGGGACGCCCAAATCGTGCGCTGTAGGAAAAGCAGAGGATTATGTTAACGTACTCATAACAGAGCTTGCGTACGCATAACCTGATCTTTGGTATTTGCTTACGAGCCGCCGACCTTGCAGTTTCCTGCCGTTCGTGGAAATCGTTGGGACGCGCCATATGTACGCTAATATGTATGAGTTGAGCGACATATAAATAAGCATGTAACGGAGTACATATGTCACCAAACAGCGATTCCATCCTTTCCCAGGAGCTCTCGCGCCGCACTGTCCTCAAGGCCCTGTTCGGCGCCGCTTCTGCGGCAGTTCTTTTTGGCTTGCCCACTCGCGCCCATGCGGCGGAGGCTTCCAAAGAAACCACCGATAAACTGAATGCCGCCCAGGCCCAGCTCGACGAGGTTCAGGCCCAGCTCGACAGCATCGCAAATGAGTATGCGGCGCTGGCCAACAAGAATGCCCAGACCCTCAACGACATCGAGAATGTCCAGGGCAAGATTGACGACACACAGGCCCAGATCGATGAAAAGAAGGCCGAGCTCAAGAAGAAGCGCAACGACCTTTCCGATCGCGTGGCCGCCAGCTACAAGTCCGGCGGCACGAACATCCTGTCGCTGCTGCTGGCCTCTGGCTCGTTTGAGGAACTCGTCGCCAACGCGCATTACGTTGAGAAGATCAACAAGAGCGACCGCGACGCCATCGAGGACATTCAGACCATCCAGGAAGAGCTCGATGCGCAAAAGACCGAGCTCGAGTCGCAGAAGGCCGACTTAGAGAAGCTCAAGGACCAGCAGACTGCCCAGATGCAGGACATGCAGGCCAAGCAGCAAGAAGTCCAGACCGTGCTGAACGGTCTTTCCGACGACGTCAAGGAGCTCATGGCTCAGCGCGATTCCGAGATCCTCGCTGCTGCCCAGGCTGAGGAGGCCGCTAGGAAGGCTGCCGCTGCCGCGGCTGCCGCGAACAAGAACAATTCCTACTCGGGTGGTTCGAGCTCGGGTGGTGGATCGTACGCGCCCGGAACTCCGCAGCAGAATGCCGGCTCGGGCAAGCAGCAGGCTGTCGTCAACGCGTGCTACTCCACGCCTTCGCCGGGTCAGAACTGGTGCGCGGCGTGGGTCACCAATGTCTTCCGTAACGCCGGCGTTGGCTACTTTGGCGGCAATGCGTGCGACATGTTTAACGCCTGGTGCTATAGCTCCGACCGCTCGGCGCTGCAGGTGGGCATGATCGTGGCCGATTCCTCGCACAGCGGCACGGGTGCTCCGGGCCTTATCTACGGTCATGTGGGTATCTACGTTGGCGGCGGCATCGTTATGAGCAACGAGGGTGCCATTACGTCTAAGTCGCTCGATTCGTTCATTAGCTTTTATGGTACTGGCTCTGGCGTGCGTTGGGGCTGGCTCGGCGGTATTGCGCTGTCGTAGCTGCGGCTTGGTCCGGGACAGTCCGAGAGGCATAAGGTTGCCTGCTCGGGCAGTCCTGCTCGCACGGAGAGCACATTAAGTGCTCTCCGGCTCGTGCGGAACTCGCGATCAACCTTATGCCTCTCGGACTGTCCCGGCCCTCTCGGGTCCTGAGCGCGACACACCGGACTGGGTTATCTGAATAAATATGGTGAAGGCCCCTTTCGGGGCCTTCTTTGTTAAAGGAATTCTCCGACTCGGTGGACTTCGGGTTCTAGGTCTACGTTGAATTGGTCTTTGACGGTTGCCTGGATGTGGCGGATGAGTTCGTCGACATCGGCGGCGGTGGCGTGGTCGGCGTTGACGATGAAGCCGCAGTGCTTCTCGCTCACCTGCGCGCCGCCAACGGCGTGTCCTCGCAGGCCGGCATCCATGATGAGTTTGCCGGCAAAGTAACCCTCGGGGCGCTTGAAAGTGGAGCCGGCGCTCGGCATGTCGAGCGGCTGCTTGTCCTCGCGGCGCTGGCGGTAGTCGTCCATGTCGGCCTTGATCATCGCGGCGTTGCCCGGAGCGAGATTGAAGGTGGCCGAAAGCACGATGAAGCCGTCGTCGGCAATGCGGCTCTTGCGATAGCCCAGGTTGAGCTCATCGACATCGAACTCGATGATATTGCCGCTGCCGCGGGTGCCGTCGTCGAACTGGCGAGCGGGTTTGTAGACGCGCACGGACTCCAGCACATCGGCCATGCAGGCACCGTAGGCACCGGCGTTCATGTAGCAGGCGCCGCCGACCGATCCGGGGATGCCCGAGATGGGCTCCATGCCGGTGAGGCCGGCCTCGGCTGCCGCCGCGGCGACATCGGAAAGCAGCGCGCCGGCTGCCGCCGTGACGTGCGTGCCGTCGACGGTGATGTTGGAGAGACCTTCGCCCAGCGCTACGACGACGCCGCGGATGCCCTTGTCGCCAACGAGCAAGTCGGAGCCGTTGCCCACGATGGTGAGCGGCAGATTGCAGCGATAGCAGGTATCGAGCGTGGCGACGAGGCCCTGCTCGGTGTCGGGCGTGACAAAGACGTCGGCCGGGCCTCCAATCTTAAACGTGGTGTGCTCGCGCATGGGCTCGCTCATGAGTACGTTGTCCTCGCCGGCAACGCCAGCGAGCGCGCAGAGCAGGTCCTCGTTAAAAAAGTCGTTCTCGTGCATGCGAATATCCGCCTTTTGGTGGTTGTTGTCATCAATCGATTGCAATATACCCCACCTGGACGGATTTGGTGCGCTGACGGCGATAAAACAGCCGTCCACCGGATTGGTAAAGTGTTTATCACCGAGGTAGATGGGCAGTCGCTATACTTTCAAGAGATTGCGCGTAAACCCGGAAGGAGCGAGATGGCCAACAAAGTCACCCTCAAGCAGATCGCCCAGGAGGTGGGGCTTTCCCCCTCGTCGGTCTCGCTTGTTCTCAATAATCGGCCTTGTCGCATCTCGGAAGAAAACCGCAAGCGCATCAAGGAGGTCGCGGCGCGCAACCACTATGTTCCTAACCAGATCGCGCGCAGCCTGGTCATGCGCGAGTCGCGCACACTGGGCCTTATCGTTCCCAATATCGAGAGCCGCTTTTTTGCTTCGCTCGCCGGCAGTTTGGAAAAGCGCTGCCGTGAGGACGGTTACGCACTCTTTATTACCAGCTCGGGCGGAAGCGCCGATGACGATCTTGAGCTACTGCGTCAGTTGGTGACGCGCGGCGTCGACGGCGTCTTTCTGGTGGTGGGTGACGAGTTCTCCGACGATCGCGCTCTGCGCGAGGAAGTGAGCCATCTGCCTATCCCTGCCGTGATGGTCGACCGTGCCATTGAGGGACTCGAGTGCGACAAGGTGATGTTCGACCACGAGATGGGCGGCTACATGGCTACGCGGTATCTGATTGAGCAGGGTCATCGCCGCATCGCCTGTCTGGTTAACGCGCGTCGCTCCAATACGGGCCGCAAGCGACTCGCCGGTTACGAGCGCGCGCTGCGCGAGGTGGGACTGCCCATCGACGCGCGCCTGGAGTTTGAGAGCGAATATTACATCCCGAGCGCCTACGAGGCCTCGGAGGCCGTGCTTGCAACCGATGCCACCGCCGTGTTTGCAAGCTCGGATAACATTGCCCTCGGTCTGCTCAAGCGCTTGCACGAGATGGGGAAGAGCATCCCAGGCGATATCTCGGTCGTAAGCTATGACAACTCGGCGGCCGACGTTCTCTTTGAGCCGGCGCTGACTGCGATTGAGCAGGATCCCGGTGTCCTTGCGGAGCATGCTTTTGCCTGCATGTCCAAGCGTCTTGCCGGTAGGGGCGGTAAGCGTGCCGAAGAGGTCGTTCTGGAACCGGCGCTTATCGTGAAGGGCAGTGTGCTCGATCTTACCGAATTATAGTTAAGCACACTTGTTTGTTTGCATAGATTGCATGCGGAGTGTCCGCTATTTGCCGGCGAGGCCGGGGTGCCTAGATTTGAGAGGTTCGCTAAGCCCACTTCTCAAAACAAAGCAGGCACCCCGGCCCTCGTCCGTAAACTCTTCCGCTGGGCGAGCCATAGACGCCGCGCACCGATAGGGTAAGGCAGCGGCTTGAAATTGGTGCTATATTCGGCTTGAGTTGTTTAATGCTAGTACGGGAGGCTGATATGGGGCTGTTCAAGAAGAAAAACCCGCAGGATGCCTTTGACCTCAGCGTGTTTACCATCACGGATACGATTTTGGACCCGCCGCGGTTTACGTTTTTGCCGGCTATCTACCAGGATGCCACGCGTCGTAAGTGGGCCGTGCATCAGCGCGGCGGCGAGCCGAAGATTTTTGACTATGCGGACGTGTTGCAGTGCGAAGTAGCCGAGGCGGGCGATCCGGAGGCCGAGGAAGTGGTCTCAAAACAGGAATTTGCCCAGCGTATCCTGGCAAATCCCGCTAAGGCGGCAAAAATGAATGCCGCCAAGCGTAATATGTGTCTTGGTATGGGCGTTGTTGTGGCGGTTCAGACGGGAAAAGACGAGGTTTCCAAATTAGAGATTCCCGTTATGACCGACGAAGTCAAACGCGATTCAAGTCTATATAAGTCGTATCGGAATGTCGCCGAGAAGATCAAGGCCGAATTTGATGCCATGGGAGGGCTGGCCTAATTATGGCGGCATACGTTTCTGAATGAGGAGTCTGTGCAATGGCAGGCGAATCTTATGCAATTCCCCCCAAAGATCGTGCTGTTGAGGGAATTCTTTGGTATATCCAGCACCACCAGCTTGCCGGCGGCGATCGCCTGCCGGCCGAGCGTGTGCTGTGCGAAGAGATCGGCGTTTCGCGTACGGCGTTGCGCGCCGGTATCACGCGGCTCATCTCGTGTGGAACGCTCGAGAGCCGTCGCGGATCGGGTACGTATGTGTGTCCTCCCAAGCCGCTGAACATCTTCCAGGAAACGTATAACTTTTCCGATGCTGTGCGGACTGCCGGCCTGCACTCCTCTTCTCGTCTGGTTTCCACCGGGACCATCGAGGCGGATGAGGCGCTTGCCGACAAGCTTGGGGTGTCTGTAGGCGCTCCTTTGCTCCGCATGCAGCGCGTTCGACTTATTGAGGGCGAGCCGGCGTCAATCGAGACGGCTCACGTTAACCTGTCCCTGTGCCCATCGCTTACCGAGCACGATTTTGAGTGCGAGAGCCTTTACGATGTCTTGCTCAAAGAAGGCGGCGTGCGTGTTGAGCATGGACGTGAGCATATTTCCATCTCGCGTTTGAATGCCGAAGAGGCCGAGCTGCTCCAGCAAGAAGAGGGAACGCCGGTGTTCTATGAGAGCACGATCGAATTTGATAAGGACATGCGTTTTGTGGAGCATTGCAAATCGGTGATTTTGCCCACAAAGTTCCGCTTTGCCGATAACGGCGAAGAGAACGGCATGAGGAGCGTGGCAGGTGAACAATGGCTGAAACAGTAGATGCCACCCCGGTTTATATGCGCATTCGACGCCGCATCGAGGAACGTATCGAGCGCGGTATATATCCCACGGGTTCCATGATTCCGTCCGAAAAAGACCTTGCCGAGGAATTTGGTACGACACGCTTGACCATCCGAAGCGCTGTCGATGAGCTGGTTCGGCGCGGGCAGATTCGCCGTGTTCGGGGAAAAGGTGCCTTTGTGGCGCAGAAAGTACCTGCTTTTTTTGAACGCACGGTCGGTTTCCGTGAATCGGTCCGTGCTTCGGGCGGCGAGCCGTCCGTCCGTATTCTCGCGCGTTCCAAGCGTTATGCGGGGCCATATTACGCCGACCTGTTTGGCATCGCCGAGGACGACCTGCTCTATTCCGTTCGACGCCTGAACTGCATAAACGGTAGCCCCGTATCGATTGAGACGGCGCTGATTCCCTGCCTGCTGTTCCCAACCATCGAAGATATTGACGTGTCGGTCTTCAGTTTGTACGAGACCTATGAGATGCTGGGCCGAAAGCCAGTCATGGCACAGGAAAAGCTCGATATCGAAGCGCTGGGCGCACGAGATGCCGGCCTCCTTGGACTGGAACAGGGCGATCTTGTTTTGCTTTTGGAATGCGTGAGCTATGACGCGAGCGGTCAGGCTATCGAGTATGTAAAGTCCTTCAATCGTGGCGATACGGGCGGCTACACCTATACGTACTAGCTGGTATTCTGTGAATAACGGCTGGGAAACTAACCAGTTTTGATCGTTGGGTCAGCTGTATATACAACCTTACAGGGCTCAAAATCGACCGTTCGCCGATGGGGATAAATTAATCGACAAAGAGGTATCAAAAAGCCGTAACCTGTAACTGTGATTGGTATCAAATACTAATGATTTGTTACGAGGTGAGACGATGAAGATGCTCGATTACGTTCAGCTTGCCCATGTGCGTATGGGGGAGAACCTCGAGCGTTCGTCTGAGCTGGTAGCGCAGCTCGTTGATATTTTCCAGTCCGGTTCTTTTGACGCGCTGCGCATCGTTGCTTCGGGTTCGTCGCGCCATGCCGCCGATTGCGCCCGCGATTACCTGCAAGATGCCCTGCAAATGCAGGTGTCCGTTGTGACGCCCGAGGCCTTCGTCGATTTTGAACACACCTATCCGCAGCATGTGCTCAACATTGCCGTCTCGCAGAGTGGCTATTCGACCAATACGATTGCGGCGCTCGATTACATGCGCGCACACGATATGGCTGCAGTTGCGCTCACGGCAAACGTCGAGGCACCCATCAAGGAACACGCTGACATCGTTCTTGACTACGGTGTGGGCGTCGAGTCGGTGGACTTTGTGACTCTGGGCGTCGAGGTGCTCGTTGAGTACCTGGTGCTCTTTGGCATTTACGGCGGTCAGGCGCGCGGAACGATTGACGCCAAGGGCGTTGCCCAGCGTCTTGACGACCTGCGCGAGGCTATCCATGCCAATGCCGTGATGTGCAAGACCGCCGAGGCATATGTCCAAGACCACATGCTCGAGCTTTCTGAGCACACGCCCGCCATGGTCGTCGGCAACGGCCCCAACTATGGCGTTGCCGAAGAGGCGGCCCTCAAGCTGAGCGAGACCATCAAGATTCCTGCCATGCATCACGAAGGCGAGGAGTTCGTCCACGGTCCCGAGATGCAGATCGTTCCGGGCTATCTGGTGTTTATCGTCGACGATCCGCAGGGGTCGGAGCGTCTTGCGAATATCGCTGATGCGCTATCGAACGTTACGACAAAAACGGTGCTGCTCACGGCCCATCCCAAGGGTAGGGCTCACGAGGTTGCGGTGCCTCAGGTGGCTCCGCTGCTCAGCGCAATTCCCAATCTTGTGTTCTTCCAGACGATTGCGGCCATGATAACCGAGCGTCTGAAGTCATGGGACGTGCACCCGTATCTTGATGCCGTCTCCAAGCAAATGGAGGTCAAGGCAGAGGGCTACGAAGAGTCAGTCAATGCGCTTAAGGCCAAAGCGGCCGAGTGTTACGGAATGTAAGCGGGTTTTGATGCCCGTTGGCATGGGGGATGTGGAAACAACCCCAGAAAGGAGAGACAAATGAAGGAAACCGAGAAGATCGAGATCATGCATTTCGACCAGGAGGGCTATCTCG
>CABSYW010000028.1 GCA_902482035.1 uncultured Collinsella sp.
AAAGGACCCCTTTGCAGAGGTCCTAGTCAATTCAAGGTGGCGGGGAAGGGAATCGCGTCCGCGCGCTGCGCGGACGGACCGCTGCGGCGCTTACGCGCCTTGCGAGCTGCGCTGGCAAACGCTTACGCGTTTACTCAGCTCCGCGCCCTCACGGGGTTCGATTCCATGTGGGGGCTGCATAAAAGAAAAGGACCCCTTTGCAGAGGTCCTAGTCAATTCAAGGTGGCGGGGAAGGGAATCGAACCCCTGACACGAGGATTTTCAGTCCTCTGCTCTACCAACTGAGCTACCCAGCCATTTGAGGTGTGCCTTGCTTCAAGGCTTGATTAGTATAACCAAGGACGCGTTCCGGTCAACCGAGAATTTTAAAAAAGTTTTTGAGCACAGCCTCGGTTCTATAAATCGGCACGTCAGAGGCATCAGCCGGCAGCAAGAAGTTTTTCACTCAGAGCCGCACGGGCAAACTCACTTGGCGTCATCCCCTCGGCAGCCGCCCGTCGACGAATGGCCTCCTTCATTCCCAAAGGAATCTTGACCGACAGCGTTGCCGTCCCCTCACCTGAGAGCGGGGGCCGTCCATGCACAATCCCGCCAACGGTGTGTTCGCCATCCGGAAACTCTCCGCGCTCGTACGACTCGCACCACGCGTCAATCATTTCATCCGTTACAACCTGACCATTAGCGGCCGTATACGTCTTGCCCATCATCGACCCCTTTGCCGAGCCTGTTCAATCTCCTGCCAAAATTTCTTCTGGACTGGAGACAAGGCATGAATGATAAGCCACCCACGGACAAGCTCCACCGCGACAAGCTCCACGCTTCGTCCGTCTGAGAGCCATCCAATTGCAAGCCATCTCGGCGGCTCGTCCTTCGACTCGCGACGAATGCACTCAGTAACCGCAAGCCAAGCGCTAAGCACCTGCTTTTCCGTCAGGTGCTTTTTAGCGTTGGGATGGATCTCAACATCCATGCATCTTCTCCTCCATCTTACCCAATTTCGTATGACGAAAGTCCACTGTCGCCAATTCTTAAGCCGGCACGCGTTGGAGAGCAGGAGTCGAAACAATGATTGAAGGACGCTCTAGTACGGCCCAGGCGCCGAGGCAAGAGCACATGTGCCAAGGACGGACGTTTTCGTAGCGCGCGAGGATATTGCCATCGCGATCGATGAAGGCGATGTCGATGGGATAGGCCATAAAACACGTATGGACCGAAGAGCAGCGTGGAAACGCCATGACGAGCGGCAGGCCGTTGGCGGCAACCGGACGCCGTCCCAGCATGCCGCGCAGGCGCACGACAAACGACTCCGCCACCACAAACTCGGCCGGCGTCCAACCCAGCCTGTTGAGTGCCCGCGCGTAAGCGATGTAGGACGAGACCGCGGTCACATGACCACCCCCGGACGCCATGGATCGACCGTCACCGCGCGCTCGTGCGACAACGTTGTCGGCGCCCCCAGCGAAACGCCAGCGATGCTGAGAGAAGTCGGCCACGGCTCATAGTGCATGGTGCAGGTGTAGGTCCTAAACGTACCGGATAGGGAGAGCAGGCCACCATCCGATGCCTCCGCGCCTTGCTCGCTCGACACTTCGATCTGCAAGTCATAGCCTTCCATGGCATTCAGAATTTGAGTCTGGACCGTCACCGAGGCATCGGCAGAGTTCTCGTCACCCTCCCCGCCCGGTGCCACAGCGCGCGCCAACACGATGTCGGGCACCACGCGGTCGAAGCGCGCGACAGCGCTGGCAAAGACCATGACGTTGTACACGATGAGTGCCAGCACCAGCAAAACGGGCGTAACCACTGCCATCTCAACCGTCGCTTGGGCGCGCTCCTCGCGCAGACGCATGCGGATACTCATTACGACCCACCGCCCAGAGCGCCAACCAGCGTGGCGACATCGACGGTGAGCGGGATGGAGCCGCCGCCGGGCAGAGGAATCTCCGCAAGTGTGAACACCGTGCCGCTAATGGTGCGTTCGACTTGATATTCCAACGCCTCGCAAAGCGCCTTGGGATCGGTCACGCCCAACGGAATACTTCGCAGTTTGTCTTGCGCTTGAGAGAGACCCGCAATGTCAGACCCCGGACTCTTAATGACATTGGCGGAATCGGTCAGCACCGGCTTTCGCAGGCGCAAGTCGCACGGTTCCAAACCCAGCGCCGCCACGGACGCCGAAACGGTATCGCCGAGCCACGATGCGATGGAGCCCAACGCGCCGCTGCCCCCTCCTAGGCCTTTAATCATCTCGTCCATAAGTTCGTCGGCCGAACCTTGGATATCACCGTATCCTACGAGCAGCCGTCCCCAAACATCCATGACGCCGTCGAGCACGCCGGCAACGCCGCCCGAGCGTTCCTTCAATGTCGAGAAAAATCGCGAAAGCACGTTGTTTTGTGCCGTCGCCTCATCGGGCGCCAGCACCGCGGCAGAGATAGCACCGCGATCGCCAAGCCTGACTGCCGTGTTAAACGAAGAGTTGAGCTCATCGGGGCTCGAGATGGCACCCGAAGCCGCAAAGGCAACCACGCCGTTGCGACCGGGCGGAGCGATACGCGGACGCTTGCCCGAAAGCGCTTTAATGGCCTGGTCAAACGCATTGCCCGCACGGTCGGCCTCATCCTCGGCCTGACGCTCAAGTTCGAGTTCTTTGTTGCGGCAGTCGACGTAGTCTTCCAGAGCCTCTTTGAACTTGTCAAAGTGGTACTCGAAGCCGTTTTCGATAGAAGTCGAAGGCGCTGCAACGGCACCGAGCGACGAAACGCCAAAATGGCATCTGTTGCATCTGTCCTGCCCGTCATAATCAGCAACCGAGGCTAACCCGCCTGGCGACCCCTTCTTATAGTTGGGGCAACTCGTTCCGTAATGCAGATACGTCTTGTCATCGATGACACTGGTTGGCCACGCCGCATCGGTATAGAGTTCCGTCGCTCGCACCTCGTCAGCGTTGCGCGGCAACAGCGGGATATGGAAAGTGACTGCATCTCCGTCCTCGGTTACATATGCACGATTGACCTCTGTACTCGCATAGGTGTAAAACGCCTTGCGCGCCGCCGACTCCGCCTTCGTCTCGACGCTTGAGCCCTGAGGTGCCTCGTTTGCAAGGCGCAAGCGGTAATAGGCCTTCGCGCGATCGAGCGCCACTTGCGGCTCCCATGTGACACTCGAGGCATAGTGCGGATTCTCAATATCCGAAAGCTTCGCCAAGCTCTTCGCGCGTTCCCACATGCACGAACAGCTTCCGACTGCGCCTCTGTCCGATCCACCGCAGTCGGCAAGCCAGGCGCGTTCCTTGGCCTTTGACGTTTTCTCGGACGCTTTCTTCAGTTCCTTGGCAGCATAGTCAAGATCTTTTGAGGTGCTCTCGATGGCATCGGTCGAGATCTCGGACCTCTCGAGCGCAGCGAAGTCCGACTCGGATGTCCTGGGCACGGCAAGCGCCGTACCGGTATAGGTCACACTATCGGTATCCTGCGCCGGCACCGCCTGCGTGGCACGCGCGGCGATCAGATACGGCAGAGCCGTCTCGATTTTCTGTAAGCCTTCCGATGCGCTTTTGGCAAACTTGTTGCGCGTTTTAATGATCTCAATCCCGGTGTCGACCATATTGCCGGCAACTGGTTCGGCACCCGGGATGAGGATGGCGACCAGGCCCGTCCCGATCGTGGCAAACCCCGCCAGGCCCAAACTCAAGATGCTCGCATCCACCACCGTGGCAGCCGTGTGATAGGACGACACCACATTGGCGCCTGCCAGCGCGCCGCTATCGGCAGCCACCTGGGTGTCCCCCGCGCGCGACATGCTCCATATCGCCGCCGTCGACGAAAACAGCAGTGTGAGCACCACCAAGATGACCACCGCAGAGGAAAGCGTGGTGTAGGCACCGTCTTCGATAAACAGGTCGATACCGGCTCGACCCATAAAGCCGCCTCGCTTGCGATGGCAGCTCGGACGGCGCGTCAAAACGCGTCTAGACCAGAAACGCTTAATCCCATGCAGCAATCCACGAATCATAATCTCCCTCCAGCCATTCGGGACGCGATTGATACGAGACATCGACCTTGAGCTCAACGTAGCCGCCCTCGGCGGTACCACCCATAGCCTGCGCAAACGCACCGATCACAGGCAACGGCTTGACCTCGCCGGAAACGGACACGGACGAGACACCACCCGCACCGGCCCGACCAAGCTCGATATCCCACGACAACGGCCCGCCGGCATGAAAGATCGAAACGTTGGGCACTGCGGCAAGCCGGCGGCGGGTGAACTCCTTAAGATCGTCGTCCTCCGCCGTCGTCGTGGTCATGAGCCGCGCGGTCTCGGCAGCGGCAGACTCCATGACCGCGCGCGTATAGAGCAAACACACCGGTTGCAGTGCGAGAAGAATGAGCATCAGAAACGTCGGCAGCAAAAAAGCAGCCTCGACCGTAGACTGCGCCCGGTCCTCGCGCGCGATATCAATACAACGCGATGTCCTTAGCGCCCGCAGCGGCGTCGATAACCGACGTCGAGGCAACGCCATGGGATGCCGCCCGCTCAACCAGCGCCGCCAAGTGCCCATCGGTGCCAGCACGCCAAAGCCCCGCAATCGCCAGCACGATCGATAACAGCGCCACCGTGACGATGGCGTATTCGACCGTCGCCTGGGCAGATTCCTCGCGCAGGACGTCATGCATTTCACGACCCCTCCTTTGAGCTTATTGTTTGCGGGGCCAGGCGCACCGCGCGCAGACGACACGAAGCATCGCCAGTATCCGCGGCAACCGTCACCATATCGACCCAGCCGCGCCCATCGCGCACAATGGCGCCCCATACGTTACCCTTAATATCGAGATAGCCGCTCAGGGCGAGCTGGGCCGTTGACACCTCGCGGTAGGCGCGTAACATATCCGCCGCTGCCTCGGTCATCGGTCGGTCCTCGGACCATGCAAGCCGGACCGCAATCGCGTTGTCCTCAGGCGAATCCGTCGCAGTGCCAGACCGCTTGTCGAGCATCCGCAGAAAGGTTTGCGCCGTGACAGCGACATCCGAATCGTCCGCATCTCGCATCTCATCTTTTTGAGACGCCACCGCCGAATCTGAGCCCGAATCGAAGGCGGCCCCAGGACGCTGCTGCCGCGCGGCGTTTAGCCCCCAAACCGCCACTGCCACCGCCACAACCACACAGGCAAACACCAGCAGTGCGCCGACAGGCCGCCTACCCTCTACAGGCTGTTGATGCCCTCGCTGATAGCGTTCCATAGATCTTGGACCTTGCCCTTAAATGCGACAATGGCAATGATGGCGATCACCACGAGCACGCCGACCAAGATGGCGTATTCGGTGGTGCCCTGCGCACTCTCCTCCTGCAGTAGCTCCCCGGCATGCTGGCGAGCGCGAATTGACTGGCAAACAGCCCAGCTCCAGACCTTGCCAGCAACGTCAGTCATCGTGTTCATGTATTCCTCCCTACATCATCCCGCCTGCTCCCAACAGCGGGCCCAATATGGACAGAAGCAACGCCGGCAAGATGAGCGTGCCGGTGGGAATCAGCAGCTTGACGGGCGCACGCTCGATCTCGCGCTCGACCGCGGCGCGATGAGCCGCACGGATCTCGCGACTTTGAGCGGCCAGTGTCTCGGCAAGTGGGGCACCCAGAGCGAGCGCCTGCCCCACCGTGATGGCAAAGGTCTCGAGCGCTCGCACATCCAGGTCGCGTGCGGCGGCCAACAACTCGTCCTCACGCGTGCCCACGCCCACCTGCCACGCCATGCAGGCCCGCTCAAGTCGAAGAGCCAGCACTGACCGGCGGTTGGCGCAGAAAATCTCAAGCGCCGCATCAAACGAAAGACCGGCCGAAAGACCCAAGCGCACAACATCGATCATCTCGGACACTTCGCCGAGCGATACTCGCGCCGGGCCGCCCGCTCCAACCGCGCCCTTCATTCGCGCGGCCAGAGCATCGACCACCGAGCGACCCGCGGCAGCGACCAGCACCGCCTCGCGCTTGCAGGCCTCTGCGATCTTGCGTGCATCCGCCCGATCCAAACCCGTCGCGACAAATACACTCAGAGCGCACAGGCAAGCCGCAACTGCAACCGGGGCGCTCATAGCTTCACCCGCATAATGCGCCGGATAACCACCAGGGCAACGGCGTTGAGGGCAAGACCCAGCACCACAGCGCCCGCGCCGGCAGGCGTCGCAAGACCGCGACGAAAATCTGCCGAAAGCAGCGCCAACACCGCGCACATGCCCGTCGGCATCGCCGCGACCATATGCGCAGACATGCGAGCCTGCGACGTCTTAACATCCAGGCGGCGCTTGAGCTCAATGCGCTCCCCCACCATGCTCGACGCCTCGGACAGTAAGTCGGCAAGCGGAGCACCGGTGCGCTGAGACACCTTAAGCGCCAAGGTCACAAGCGAAAGGCCAGGGGCGTCGATGCGCACGAGCAAGTCATCGAGCGCGTCGGTCGCCGAGATGCCGCAATCGATTGCCGCCGCCACCCGCAAAAACTCGGTATGCACCGGTTCTTGCGCATGAGCGCCCACAAAGCGCATGCCCTGGGCCAGTGAATGTCCCGAGGCAAGCGACATGGAAAGTGCGGTAAACGCCTCGGGCATGGCCTCTTCTGCATCGTGTTGCTCGCGCCGGCTCTCAAAGCCATCCCGAGCGGCGCCAACGGCAAACGGAGCAACAAGTCCCAAGGCAAATCCGAGGGGCGATAACGACACCATCGTTAGCAAAACGCAGCAGACACTGCTCGATAGCAGCAGAAACGCCAAACGCCCCGAAGCATCCTCGATCGCGAGGCCAAGGCGACGCGCCGGAGCCAGCGATGCCCACGAACGGGCGATCTTTTTCAGCAGATCGTTTTCCACCAGCTCACGCGGCAGCTTCTCTGCCACCGTCTCGAGCGCCTGACGCGCCAGCTCCGCCGGCGGTACCTGCGGCACACGAGGTTCCGCCCCGCACGCCGTCGCAACAGAAAACCCTGCCAAACCCCCTACGACGAGGGGCACAGCGACCTCCATTCGTCCACCTCCTCTTGTGCGAGCGTCCCCGACCGCAGGCCTTCTGCGATAAACGGCGGCTCGCGGTCAAGCTTCCAGGTGCGCTCGGCGGCATCGAAAGTCACATAGCGCTCGAGCTCTACGCCGCCCGACGCGGCGCGACGCACCCCCGAATACGAGGAGACGAAACGCCTGCCATCGGCGTGGCGCTCGGACATCACGATGCCGTCGAGCGCCATGGCAATCTGCTCCTCGATGAGCTCGCTCGGCAGATCGATGCCATAACGTGCAAGCAACGTCAGACGCACCACGGTCTCCTGCTCGGAACCCGCATGAAGTGTGGTGAGCGACCCGTCGTGGCCCGTGTTCATGGCCTGCAACATGTCGCAGCACTCGGCACCGCGCACCTCGCCCACCACGATGCGGTCGGGGCGCATGCGCAGGGCATTGGTCACCAGGTCGCGGATCGTCACCGCGCCCTCGCCCTCAATTGAAGCCTCGCGCGCCTCTAGGCGCACCACGTGCGGATGATGCGCAAACTTGAGCTCGGCAGAGTCCTCGATCGTCACGATGCGCTCGCCGGTGGAAATCTCGCATGACAACGCGTTGAGCAGAGTGGTCTTACCAGATCCCGTGCCTCCCGCAACCGCCAAGTCCTGTCGCAGCGACACCGCGCACGACAGCAGCTGCGCATACCAAAGCGGCAGCGACCCCAGCCCCACAAGCTCGTCCAGCGAGCAGATACGGTCCGAGAACTTTCGGATGGTGAGAATCGGTCCGTCAATCGCCACAGGCGGAATCACCGCGTTGACGCGATAGCCCGTTTTGAGGCGGGCGTTGACGATGGGGCTGCGCTCGTCGATACGGCGACCAAGTGGCGAGATGATGCGGTCGATAAGCACACGGATCTGCTCATCATCCTCAAACGCATGCTCGATGGGGTACAAGACGCCGCCGCGTTCAAAGAAAGCCGAGCGGCAGCCGTTAATCATGATCTCGGTAACGGTGTCGTCCTCGATGAGCGGCTGCAACGGCCCCAAGCCCACCACGTCATCCAAAATCTCGTCGATGATGGTCTCGCGCTCGGTCGTCGCGAGATCGGTCGGCTCCTCAACATTGAGCGCCGCCTCCACCGCGGGACGCAATTCCGAGCGGGCAAGTGCCGGGTCGACATAGGCGCTGATACGCGCCACTTCGTCGTAACCCACGCGGTCCATCACGGCGCGCTTGGTGCGTCGTTTCACCGCGCGGCGACGCCCCGCATCTACAGGCGCTGCCGCCGCTGCAGCGCCGGCAGCCTTAATCCTCGTTTGCAGGCTCATCGCTGATCACCCTCGCGCGACCAGGGAAGGCGGATACGCGGGCGTTCGGTGCGCGTTGCACGGTCGGCGACCATATCGCTCCAAGGGCCGACGGCGCACCCCAGTTCCACGAGCATCTCGCGCGTGGCCTCGCGCACGCTGGTCGCAAAAGCGCTGGTCTGCCCCACTGCCTCGTCAGCGCGCCCAAACGCCATGAGCGCGGCGAGATCCTGCCCGCCATCGGCGATACGAATCTTGGAGCTCAACGCACAGGCAATCTCAAAGCGCATGGCGACGTCCTCGTCTGCCCCGCGCGCGCCAAACCGGTTGAATACAGCGCTCATGCGCGTGCGCGGCACACCTACTCGACTTGCCAGCTCAATGACGCGCGACGCCGATGTCGCGGACGACACCGCAGCATCGCCAACGACCAGGCAACGGTCGCTCGCCGCCACCGCAGCCGCCACGGCGTCGCCCCAAAAGACCGAGGTATCGATAAAGACCACGTCGGATTCGCGACGCAGAACATCAAGCAGTAGCTCCACCGGACGTGCCATGAGCTCGGCTTGCTCGGGCGCCGCGACGGGACCCCAGAGCGTAACGCCCGGCGCCACGCGCATCGATGTGGCTACGATATCCGGCTCGGTGAGCGCGCCCGCCGCCGACGGCTCGATAAGTGCCGCCATATCGCGCGGAGCATCGACGCCTAACAAGTCGTAAAGGTTTCCAAACATCAGGTCCAGGTCGAGCACGGCGGCACGCAAGCCCAACAGCGACGATGCGTGTGCCATGGTGGCAACGATCGTCGACTTGCCGCAACCGCCCGAACCCGAAATGGCGCAGATGACCGGAGCTCGATGCTGCGGAGCGGCAGCGTCTGCCGGCGGCATCGGAGGCGTCGGTGACAGCGTCCCCGTCTCCCCTGCCGCAACCACACGCTGCGTCCAAGCCGGCATGGCGGCTTGTTCGGTCTGCGAGGCAGGCTCGTTCTGTGCAATCTGTTCACGCCGCATCAGCGACAACTCGCCGCACCCGGCAAAGCCCTCAACTTCGTCGAGTTCATCCGCCAGATTCACGCCATGCACGTATCCCATATCTACAGCCGGGGAGTCGCCAGCATGCTGCGCCGGCCCTCCAGCGTCATCGTATACAAGGGGGTTCCGGGGGCGCCGACCATGCTCGGCTTCCGCTTTTCCATAATCATCAACACGCGGGCCTCTTGTAGCGCGAGGCGCCCCGGGTTCCCTATCAACAAAAGCATCGGGCTCAATCGTCATGCGCCGATCGGAATCAACCGCTCCCTCGCCCGCGCGCCCGTTGCCGCATATACTGTGCGCAGCGATGACCTCGGTCGCCCCTGCGCGAAACAGCCCCTCGATATCCGACGGATCGAGTGCTTCTATCAACACGACCACGCGACTCACGCGGCCTTCGGCCGTCAGGCGCGCAACAGTCTTGCGCACATCTTCGGTATCAAACAGAGACGCCACGATGATGGCAGCCCCGCGGCGCGACGGAAACGCCCGCGCCATGGAAATCAGCCCGTCCAGGTCACCCACGCGAAGCACCTGTGCACCCGCATCACGGCCCTCGACTTCCCGCTGCAACAGCCCGTAATCGCCGCACGCGCAGCACGCAAGCCAGATCGCCTTCATCACTCGTCGCCTCCGCTCTTTTTGCCGCGCGCCGTGGCGGGAATCGTCAAGCTGACCGTTCCCTTGCCCGATGCCCCCAGCAGTTCCTTGACGTCTTCGGGGTCAGCCGCCAGCGTCACCCATTCGATCTTGCCCTCGCGCGTGGCACCAGAATCCTCACTGGTATCGATCACGTACGCGCCGCACAGCCGATCGGTTACGCCGTCTTTTTGCACATACACATCCACGTAGCTGCCCACACCCGTAGCACCGCCGACCGAGTGCTCGGCATCGACCGCCACCGAAACGGCGACCTTGCCCTTAGGCACCTCGAGCTTGTGGCTCTCGGCCTTGGTGTAGACATTGCAGATCACGGCGTTTTTGGGAATACGCGAAGTCGTCACGTCGCCGCGCACCTGGCGCAGCTCGGTCGCCGCGTCACGCGGCAGCAGACTTGTCAACCATTCCTGGGTTATGACATTGGTCTCATCGAGGGTCTCGCCCACATCGATATCGCGCGCCGCGACGCATACCTCGACGCGATCGCCACCGTACCTGGCCAAGGTCTCAGCCTGGACCTGTTCGGCTTGCGAGCGGATCGACGAGCCGTAAACCATACAGAGCAGAGCAGCGAGCACGCCCGCGACCAGACTGATGGCGATGCGCTTGCTCTTGTTCACGGCCGCTCCTCTCATGGCAGTGCCGGGCGAATGCCCGTACCACCATTGTCTGGGCGGTCAGAGTGCAAAGCGCCGCAATCGCGATCTTGGTTTTCGATGTCAAACCAATCGCTGACCAAAAGCTGACCAGCCCGTCAAGCTCGTGGCAAGGTTTTGGTCAGCACGTCAGCAAACTGCATGTTTCGAGGCTTTTCCGCAGCAAAAAAGCCGTCTCCCGAACAGTTGGGAGACGGCTGTCATAGGAAAAATCAATTACAGATGGACATCGGGATCGAGCATTTGAGCACTCACGCGCATGGATGACGCCAAGTTTTGGAACGTTTCCAGACGCAGACTGTCGATCTGCCCGGCGTCCTCGGCCTCGCGAACGGCGCAACCCGGCTCATGGGTATGCGTGCAGTCGCCAAACCGGCACGCGCGCGATGCCTCGACAATCTCGGGGAAGGCGCGCGCCAGACCCCGCTCGTGACCCACGAGCGGTAGGCTGCGCAGGCCCGGGGCATCGGCGATCACACCGGCGTCGCCCGGCAGCGCCACCATCACGCGCGCGACGGTAGTGTGACGGCCCTGGTCGTCGCGTTCGCGCACACCGCCGGTCGCCAACGTATCGTGGCCCAGCAGTGCATTGAGCAGCGTCGACTTGCCGGCACCCGACTCGCCCAGAATCATGGCGCAGCTCCCGGCAGGCACGCAGACACGGACCTCGTCCAGGCCGCGGCCCTCGGCAGAGGACGTCACGATCACGCACACGTCCGGACCCACCAGGCGGCGCACGCGGTCCAGATCGCGCTCGAGCTCATCGGCCTCGCAGCGGTCGGCCTTGGTGAGCACCACCACCGGCTCGGCATCGCAATCGAGCGCCAACACCAGTGAGCGCGCGACGCGATCGAGCAGCACCTCGCCGGCGCCGAGCGCCTGCACGATTAGCACGCTATCCACGTTGGAGCAGAGCACCTGACGCTCTCCGCGGGCACGGCCGCGCCAACGCTCAAAGCTCGTACGGCGCGGCAGCACGCACTCAATCACGCCCATATCGTGCCCGGGAGCGCGGCGCACCGCCACACGGTCGCCCACGGCAGGCAACAGGACCTCGTCCTCGCCGCGCGACTTGGCAAACCCCACGGCATGCTCGGCGCGGAAGGTATCGTTGGCAGTCGCCACCAGCGGAAACCCGCGATCCAAGCGCACCACGGCACCGAGCTGCATCTGCTCGGGTTCCTCAGCCTGTGCGCAAAAGTCGTCAAATGCAGCCTGCTGAGCCGCATCGACCGGCAGGTCATCGAACGCCGGAACATCCTGCAGCGCATCAAGCCCCGGCACGCTTGCCAGCAACTCCTCAGCAGATGCAGGGGCTTCGGTCGCGAGCTTCCGACGACGATCGCGCTTAGCCCGCGCCCCCGTCGTCTTTTTCTTCGCCTTAGCCTTAGCCTTGCCCACAAGCGCCTCCCAGCACAAAACCACACAACTGAGCAGGTATTTTAACGCATTGTTCCGTCCGACTTACCAAATGCTGCGGCGTACTCGTCATCATCCATCCAATCGATGATGTCGCCGGGCTTGCAATGAAGCGCCTCGCACATTGCTTGAAGTGTAGAAAAGCGGATCCCCTTGAGTCTTCCCGTTTTAATTCGAGACAGATTAACAGGCGATATTCCAATGATTTCGGCAAGTTCCTGCGACGAGATTTTACGGTCCGCCATCACGCGGTCAAGACGCATAACAATCGGCACCGTGCCACCCCCTAGAGAATCTCGTCTGCATCTTCCTGCAATACCCTACCGTATTCAAAGACCCCCGCCAACGCAAAGAAAACGAGTCCGTAAGAAAGCGATTGAAAATCAAACTCGGGAAACACGGGCTCAGCCGTTCCAAGAACATTGCTGTATGGTAATTGAATCGTCGGCCATATGATGCTGATGACGGCTTTTACCGACATCAGGAGGCCAGCCGCGACCAAAATCCTGGTCTGCCACTTACCAAAAGGACGACCCTCATGCCTGACTTTCGCCGTCAGAATCGTAAACAGAAGAAACGTTGCAGCGTCGCAAAGCGTGCTAACCATAAACAAGAGCAGAAATCCGCCGCTCACCGCAGAGATACCCTCGATGAGCAACAGGTTCGCAAGATGAACGAACAACACCACGCAACATAGCGCTTGAACCGCCAGGGCGATACAGAAGATTGTCAGAAAACTCGTCGTCAACCGCAGATGTATATCGCGATCTTTCATTTCTCCTCCTTTTTTCCTTATTTCCCTGCGTTCATTGTACTTTTCAATCCAACCGCTCTCGCTCAAAACCGTTTACCAGCAAATCGATACCGTTCATTTTTAAGAATCTTTATTTAATGTTTTATATAAAGTAATTTAACTTTATAGAGTTTGGAGGACCCATGAGAAAGCAAGCCGTCCTTATCCTTATCTTATCGCTGTCCCTTTTCGCCCTCTTCTCGTCAGTACGAACCAATTCCGATCCAATCAATATCTCATTGCCCGAATTTCGATCGAAATTAAGCAAAGGCGACTCTTTTATCGTGCAAATTGAGCTGGAGGGCTGCCCGGCCTGTGAAGAGCTCCGTGCGGCAGAACGCTCGCTTTCGCCGAGTCTCAAGAACGACATCGAGATCCTCGTTGTCCCTAAGAGCCAAAAGGAGGTTGATAGGGAAACACTTAAGGCGCTTCTGCCGTCATTCGAGTTTTATCCTTCAATTTTTGCCATCTCTGAAGGAAAGATAGCGTCCGAGTTCGACCTTTCCACGCTTGATTCGTTTGAAATGCGTTTCACGGATTGGAGGCTGAATCTGAACAACACAGCAATGTCAAGCTAAATGTCAGGAGGATACACATGCTACGTAACGTTCCCGTAAGCCGTAAGTCATTCATCGCAAGCGCAGTTGCGCTTTGCTCAATTGCCATTTCACCAAAGCAATCTAAGGCGCAACCTCTTGAAGTAGAGTTCCCTTCTGCCGAAGAGTACATTGAAGCTGTCAATGAGTCCGGCACAGGATGGACGACATACGCACTAGATGAAAACGGAGATGTCCAAATTATCGATCGATTCCAGACCCTGTCTTTGGATGATTTAGCAGCTGCCACACGCGGCGCTAAAGAATGGATCGTCAAAATTGCCATTTTTATTGGAAAAGAACTCATCGGCTATGTAACGGGGGTTGTAATCGACGGACTTATTAAGAAGTTCATAAGCATAACCGGAGGTTATTGGACTGAGTATGCAGCAAAGCAACTCCTTGGACGCCCCGTACCCGCAGGCAACACGTACCGTCTACCTTGCAGCGTCTATCCCCCCAACTCCGGAGAATACATTCGTTGTATAAATAGTTAGGATACGGCTATGTTGCCAGTCATCATTGCCCCCGTAATTGGTGTATGGGGTATCCAGTATTTCCTCAACAAGAAGTGGCTCTGGGGCATTGGGTGCATAGCGATAACATTAATATGCTATTTCCTTAGCCTCATTGTCAAAGCATGCTGGCCGAGCGCCATCTCTTTTGGAATTGCTCTTCTCAGCTCGGTCCAGCTATATGGAAGCAAAAAGGGTTTGTCCTTCTTTAATGCCCTGATATCGGCTCCGCTACCTCTGCAAATCTACTGGGGAATTATGGCCGTCATCGTTCTCTTTATGCCCCAAATCCCCTTCAGCGACGTTCCCGGCTTCTCCTAACGCGTCGCCGATTCAACCCCATACAATCCAGCTCACAAAAAGAGTCGGTCGAGCAAATGCTCTAAAAATAGAGCTGGCCGGGCAAAGCCCGACCAGCTCACAAACTTTCCCTCAGCCCTTTTTCATCCGCGCGCGAGAAAGCCAGCAAGGATACCACAGGGCCCGCCCCGGGAGTGTTTTCTTCTGAGCGATCCCGCAGCGCGAAGCGCGAGGACCAGCGAAGAAGAAAACACGCCGGGGCGGGCCCGGACAGGTTAACTTACTCCTTCTCGACCGCGCGCATGATCGCCTTGTAGATCTCCATCAGCGGGATGATCAGGAAGGCCAGGCCCAGCGCGGCAACAACACCCTTAAGCTCAAGCGTCACAGGGCCAAAGAACATCTCGGCAAGCGTCGGCTGTACGGTTACGACCACCGTCAGCACCAGCGCCAGCGCGGCCGAAGCCCAAAGCCACTTGTTCTGCTTCTTCATGCTAAACAGCGACGCACGACGGCTGCGCATATTGAAGCAGTGGAAGATCTCGACCATGTTGAGCGTGATGAAGGCCATCATCACGCCTTCCTCGTCGGCATTGCCGGCGATCATATCGGCGATGTGGATGTAGCCCATGTCAAAGTACACGCCCACAAAGAAGCTCGCCAGCACCAGCACGGTGATGATCAGGCCCTGGACCACGCAGTCCAGGCCCATGTGACCGGCAAAGACGCCGTCCTTGGCGTTGCGCGGCTTGCGCTTCATGATGTCGCCCTCGGCGTCCTCCATGCCCAGCGCGAGCGCGGGGAAGCAGTCGGTGACCAGGTTCACCCACAGCAGCTGCACCGGCTGGAAGATGGTAAAACCGATAAGCGTGGCAATGAACACCGAGAACACCTCGGCAAGGTTAGCCGAAAGCAGGAACTGGATGACCTTGCGGATGTTGTCGTAGATACGACGGCCCTCTTCGCAGGCACCGATGATGGTGGCGAAGTTATCGTCGGCAAGTACCATGTCGGCGACGTTCTTGGTAACGTCGGTGCCAGTGATGCCCATACCCACGCCGATGTCGGCGCGCTTGATGGACGGGGCGTCGTTGACGCCGTCGCCCGTCATGGCGACGATCTGGTCGCGCGACTTCCAAGCCTCGACGATGCGGGTCTTGTGCTCGGGCTGGACGCGGGCGTACACGCCGTAATCCTCGATGTGTGCATCGAGTTCCTCGTCGCTCATGCGGTCGAGGTCGGCACCGGTGATAGCCTGGCTGCGATCGGCGACGATGCCCAGCTGCTTGGCGATGGCCACGGCGGTGTCGATGTGGTCGCCCGTGATCATGACGGTGCGGATACCGGCATCGTGCGCCTCGCGGATAGCATCGGCTACCTCGGGACGGACCGGGTCGATCATGCCGGACAGGCCGCAGAAGACCAGGTCATGCTCGAGCGCAGCGGGGCTGCAGTCGGCGGGAACCTCGGTGTAGGTGCGGCTCGCCAGCGCCAGCACGCGCAGGGCCTCGTCGGCCATGGCCTTGTTGGCTGCCACGAGCTCGGCGCGGCGCTCCTCAGTCAGCGGAACGACCTTCTCACCGTCATAGATATGGGTGCACAGGCCAATCACCACGTCGGGCGCGCCCTTGGTGTACTGCTCGTACTCGCCGTCCAGGGTCTCGACGACCACGGACATCATCTTGCGGCCCGAGTCGAACGGGGCCTCGCCCACGCGCGGGTGCTCGGCAGTCAGGCCAGTAAGACCAGCCTTGCCGGCATCATTGACGAGTGCACACTCGGTCGGCTCGCCCACGGCCTCGCCCAGCTCCTCGTCCCACTGGGCATCGGAGCACAGCGCCATGCCGGCCAAGAACTTCTCCTTGGGCGCAGCGAGCTCGTGCTTGACGACGGTCATCTTGTTTTGGGTAAGGGTGCCGGTCTTGTCGGAGCAGATGGTCTGTGTGCAGCCGAGGGTCTCGACGGCAGAGAGCTTGCGGATGATTGCCTGGCGCTTGGCCATCTTGGTCACGCCGAGCGACAGCACGATGGTCACGACGGCGACCAGACCCTCGGGGATGGCGGCGACGGCGAGCGAGACGGCGACCATAAAGGTATCGAGCAAGGCAGTCGGGTCGGTAAGGACGTTGCCCACGCCGTGACGGATGATGTCGACGCCAAAGATGACGACGCAGATGACGATAACCATAATGGTAAGGATGCGGCTGAGCTCGGCGAGCTTCACCTGCAGCGGCGTGAGCTCTTCCTTGGCCTCGGCCAGGGCGCCGGCAATCTTGCCCATCTCGGTGTTCATACCGGTGCCGACCACGACGGCGCGACCGCGACCGTACACCACAGTGGAGCCCATGTAGCACATGTTCTTACGGTCACCGAGCGGCACGTCGTCGGTGCCAGCGGCGAGCTCGATCACGTTGGCGTGCTTCTCGACCGGCACGGACTCGCCGGTCAGTGCGGCCTCTTCGATCTTCATCGTGGCGCTCTCGAGTACGCGGCAGTCGGCCGGGACGGAGTCGCCCGCCTCGAGCATGATCACGTCGCCGGGGACGAGCTCGGCGCTCGGCAGGTGCACGAGCTTGCCGTCGCGCAGCACCTTGGACTGCGCCGCGCTCATCTCCTGCAGGGCCTCGAGAGCCTCCTCGCTCTTGGCTTCCTGGACCACGCCCAGCACCGAGTTGACGATAACGACGAACATGATAATGGCGACGTCGGCAAAGTCGGGCTCGCCCTTGACCATGCCCGTGAGTGCGCTGATGACGGCGGCAACGATCAGCATGATGACCATGGGATCGGCCATCTGCTCAAAGAAGCGCTTCCACAGCGGCGTTTTCTCGGCTTCCTCAAGCTTGTTAGGGCCTGTCTTGGCGAGGCGCGACGACGCCTCGCCGTTGCTCAGGCCGAGGTTCTCATCGACACCTTGGTCGCTGAGCACCTCCGCCGCGGCGGACAGGTATTCCTTTTGCATATAGAGTCCCCTCCTGGGATTCGGGCCACTCAGCAGATTGATGCCCGATCATAATTCCCAGGAGAAGGGCAAGGGCTCATCAAGGCTGCCGTGCTGAGCGGCAGTTGATAGTGGGGCTATGGTACCCCAAAGCGGCGCGTCTAGCCAAAACATTCCAATTGGAAACACGGCTCGAGTGCAACGATGCAGACCGTGTGATGCTCAACATTGATAAAACGTTTTTTCTTCGGCGCATCGTCAAACTGAAATATCGCCCAGATAGCAGCGGTCAGAACGGTTGATAAAGTTTTTTCATATACCGTTTTTACCGCAAAAAATGAACTTCTAATTCGGCATACGGTCGATTTTTGGGGGTGTTCGGTCGTCATTTCGTTATAATCATCTCAGTTTTATTTCTTATGGTTTATCTATCAGCGCAAGACGATGTCAGATGGAGGTCTGAATGTACAAGCGCACTAAGATTGTATGCACCATGGGTCCCGCCTGCGATAGCGACGAGACCATCCGTGAGATGATCAAGGCGGGCATGAACGTCGCCCGTTTTAACTTCTCGCACGGATCCTACGACGAGCACCACGGTCGCATCGAGCGCGTCCGTCGTATTTCCAAGGAGCTCGGTCTGCCCGTCGGCATCCTGCTCGACACCAAGGGCCCCGAGGTCCGCACCGGCCTTCTGGTCGACGGCAAGAAGGTTGCCGTCAAGACCGGCGATAAGATCGTCGTCACCGCTCAGCCCACGTCCGAGGATTTCCACGGCACCGCTGAGCACATCTCCCTCGACTACCTGGCCCTGCCCTCCGAGGTCGAGAAGGGCTCCCTTATCCTGATCGATGACGGTCTGGTTGCCCTCGAGGTCGAGTCCGTCGACGGCCAGGACATGACCTGCGTCGTCAAGAACGACGGCCTGATCGGCGAGCGCAAGGGCGTCAACATGCCCAACGTCAACATCTCGCTGCCCGCCATCACCGAGCGCGATCGTCAGGACATCCTCTTTGGCCTGACCGAGAATATCGACTACATTGCCGCTTCCTTCATCCGTGACGGCGAGTCCGTCCGCGGCATCCGCGAGCTTTGCCGCGAGAACGGTGGCGAGCACGTGACGATCTTCCCGAAGATCGAGTGCGCCCTGGGCGTCGAGAACTTCGACGAGATCCTCGAGGCTTCCGACGGCATCATGGTCGCCCGTGGCGACCTGGGCATCGAGATCAAGCCCGAGCTCGTTCCGCACATCCAGAAGGAGATCATCGCCAAGTGCAACGCGGCCTACAAGCCCGTTATCACCGCTACGCAGATGCTCGACTCCATGCAGCAGAACCCGCGCCCGACGCGCGCCGAGGTTGCCGATGTTGCTAACGCCATCTACGACGGCACCGACGCCGTTATGCTCTCTGGCGAGTCCGCTGCCGGTAAGTACCCGGTCGAGGCCGTCAAGATGCAGGCCAGCATTGCTCTCGAGACCGAGAAGTACCTCCCGGCCCACGCTCCGCTCGAGGTTCCGGCCGACGCTCATGGCACCCGCGTCGTCAACAACGTTGTGGGTATGTCCGCTGTGAACATGGCTACCACCGTTGGCGCCAAGTGCATCACCGTGCCGACGACCACCGGTCGTACCGCTCGCCTGATCTCGCACTTCCGTCCCAACATGCCGATCTGCGCGTTCTCCCGCCACGAGTGGGCTGTCCAGCAGATGATTATGTACTGGGGCGTTATCCCGCACCAGGCCGAGATTACCCAGGGCACCGTCAACGGCACGATCGTCAAGGCGATCGAGACCGCTAAGGAGCTCGGCTACGTCGAGGCCGGCGATCTGACCGTCGCTACCGCCGGCGATCCCCGCATGAGCGTCCAGCTCGAGGACAAGGTCTCCTCGACCAACGTCGCTTACGTCGCTCAGGTACGCTAAATCGTACTTGCAAGCAGATTTGCATTGCAAAGGGCCCGGAAGGCATTGCCTTCCGGGCCCTTTTTAAGACCTTCTTCATATGCCGCTTCATCGATTTGCGTTCAGTCGCAAGCCTCTCCGATGCCGAGCGCACCACCGAAGACGCCCTGCGACGGGAGCCGTTGGTCAATTGGGATGAACTGTTCACCGTCAAGCCGGCCAGCTAGCAGCTAGCAATCAGGGGCAGCGCAGGCACATCGGGCGATTCGACACGGGCGGCAAAACCCGCCTCGGTCAGCTCGATGACCTCGGTAAACGTTGCATCGAAAAACTCCTCGGTTAGCAAGCGATACGGCGGATGATCGGGCTCGCCGGGGTTTTCGCGTACAATCTCGTGCATAACGCCAATGGTCTTGAGCACATACTCCTTATGGATGGGATACTGACCAAAACGGGTCGCCGCAGCATACAGGCGATCGGTCGCGCGCGGAATCGAAACGATGCCGAGTGTCTTGCCAAACCAGTCAAAGTCGCCTTGCTTTTTAATGCGGAATTCCTCGCACGGTTTGCCGCCGTGCGCCTCCAGGTACTGATTCACACGCGTATTCCACACGGTATCGGCCACGAGGTGAGACCAAACGCCCAGCGTCAGATCGAGCAGCGACTGCGCCACGTCATCGGGCGCGAGCGAAAGCTCGCTAGCACCGGGACCGGCAACCGGCTCGGCATCCTTGTAGCGTTGGGGATAATGCACCCGATTGAGTCGCTCGCGCTCCTCGGCAATCGAGGTCGCGGCAGCTGGCGCACCAACAAGCGCCCCTTTGAGCAGCGGCGCCACATAGGTATCCCAAAACTCATGCTCGCGCGGCTTGGGGATAGGCTCGGGCTTGGCAAAGTGCGTAATGCGATACGGGATGGGATCGGCGATGCCAGGGACCATATAGCCCACGAAAATATCCGGAACCACGCAGCCAAACAAAAAGGCATTGCGGTCGCGCACGCTCTTGGCAAGCGCACCGGTGCGCTCCAGCAAACGCTCCGTCTGAGCGATATGAATGTTCCAGCTTGGCATAGCCACCCCCATAAAAAACCTGGATAACTATACCATCACGGCAAAGCCGCGCGGGCGGCTACGCACGCTCTACGCAGCAACTAGTCCGTAGCACCGCTTTCGGTTCCATACGACGGTGAAGGCGCCTCGACCACATGGTGATATCGATCGATATAGATTGCACGGGCACCCAGGCGTCGCACCAAATCCTGGTGATGTGTGCTCATCAAGACCGTCTTACCCGCCGCGACGTAGGCCAGCAAGAAGTTGACCACGATGTCGCATGAATCCTCGTCGAGCCCATTAGTAGGTTCGTCGAGCACTAGGATATCGGGGTTCATCGATACGACTGCCGCCAGCGCCACACGCTTCTTTTGCCCGCCCGAAAGCTGATAGGGCGAGGCGTCGACCAGATCGGCAACCTGGAACAGCTCCATGGCGTCGCGAACGCGACGCTCGAGCTCGTCTGCTGGCAGCCCCATTTGAGCCGGGCCAAACGCGACCTCCTCGCCCACCGTGGCGCAAAAGAGCTGCGCATCGGCATTCTGGAACACAAAGCCCACGCGCTGATGAAAACGCTGAGCGGCCGCAGAATCCTTTAGAAACGCCGCATCGATCAAGTGCCCGTCAAACAGGTATGCCCCTGCGTCCGCGAGTTCAAGGCCGTTGATAAGGCGCATGATCGTCGTCTTGCCGCAGCCGTTAGGGCCGAGCAGGGCAACGAGTTCACCACGATCGACCCGCAGCGACACGCCATCGACAACCGTATGTCCCGCATAGGAGAACACCACGTCGCGCAGCTCGATGAGCGGCGTGGCCTCAGCGCCGGCAACACCGTTCGTGCCCGCCGCACTATTCATATCGATCGTCAAAACATCGCCCTTCCCCATTTGCATCCCCAGTCGGAACCAGCAGCGCCTACAGCACGGCGCACAACACTGCCAGCAGCGCCACGCCGGCCGCATAGACCGCATCGCGCCAGCCAAAGCCGCTCCGCGCGGGCGCCGGATACGCACCGGCAAAGCCGCGGCAAAGCATAGCCTCGTCCATCGCGCGGCTGCATTCCATCGCCTTGATAAAGGTCATGCCCATGATACCCGCGATCGAATCGGTACGCGAAAATCCCTCAGGCGCACGGCCAACGCTGCGTAGCATGACCGATTCGCACAGATCGTGCGCCGTGCGTCCCAGCACCTCAATATGCTTGAGCGCCATATCAAACGTAAAGATAACCTCGTCGGGCAGGTGCAGCAGTTTGAGCGCCGCCGACATGCGGCTCCAGGTGAGCGTCCACGAAACACCCAGCACCAGCGACACATTAATAAACGTCTTGAGCGCGATCTTGAGCATGGCGCCCATGGCAGACGCGCTCAGCAACAGGGCAGGCAGCGCCAGAACCACCGCAAGCCCCGTGGCGCCAAGCGCCGGTACAAAAGTCGCGCGCAACCCGCGCGCGGGGCGCACCGCGACCAGCACCAGCGCGATAGCCGCCATCAGCATCAGGTACAGCGGGCTCTGCGTCAGACACACGCACAGGACGCAAACGAACATCCCCACCAGGCGCACCGGAGACGAAACGCAAGAAAGGGCGCGGTCGACCATCGACCCGCCCTCGTGCGCGCCTCCACCCAGGCGAACCCGCTCAAGCAGGCTCGCCAGGTGCAGGACATTCTTTTGCATCACACGATGCCGAGCCCCCACGGGCTCGTAACGCTGCTCGACCGCAAGCCAGCTAGGCAGCTCGGCTATTGCCATGAGCACCGCTTTCCTTAACCGTCAGCGAGATCAGGCGGAATGCGATGGTGAGCACCGCCACGCCAATCACGCCGGACAGGATATACATGGCAGCCTGACCGGCAAAGCCAAGGCCCTGCTCCTCGGAATAGGCCTGCAGATAATCGCCCGTGGGCAGGGCATCGGCAAAGGTCGGAGTATCGAGGCCAACCGAAGTCTGCAGACTGTCGTCACCAGCCTCCTGAACGGCGGTCGCGGCGCCCTCGGCGTCCCACTCGCCCCATGCGTCACCCGTGGCCAGCAGGCCCAGCGGCGTGGCCACGACAAGCACGGCGACCAGGATGAGCGTGGGGACCAGCGAGGTCTTCTTGGCGGCTGCGCCCTCGGCAGTAAGCTGTCCATCGGCGGCTTCGGGGCCGACGATAACGCCCGGCGCCGTCTTCTTGATAAAGCCGTAGATCGCGGCAGTCGCCACGCCCTCGACTACGCCGGCAACCAGCATATGCGGGATCAACATGGCCGGAATGGCCACGGACAACGGGAAGGGGCAGTACAGCGGAGCGCCCGAGGCGTCGGTGAAGAGCATCGGCTGGATACCGAACTCGATCGCCGCGCATAGGGCCGCCACGCACAGACCGACCCAGCCGGCAACTACGGCCGAAACCGAGGTGCCCCAGCTCTTGTCGTGCAAACGGCTGTTAAGCGCGCGGAACACGATGGCTGCGGCAAACGGCAACACGAAGGCCATGTTAAAGCAGTTAGCGCCAAAGGACAGGATGCCGCCGTCGCCAAACAGCAGCGCTTGCAGCGCCAGCGCGACCGAAACCGCGATAGCCGCGGCCTCGGGGCCCAGCAGCAGCGCGATGAGCGCGCCGCCGACGGCGTGGCCCGTGGTGCCGCCAGGCAGCGGCACGTTGAACATCATGAGCAAGAAGGAGAACGCGGCGCAGATGCCCAGGAAAGCCATGTGCTCGCGATCGAGCGTGGCGCGCACCTTCTTGATGCAGTGGACCCAAACGGGCACCATCGCCACCGCCATGACGGCATCGGTCTGCGGGGACAGATAATTATCTGGAATGTGCATGCACGCCTCCCGGTTATCGGCGCACGGAATTGCAACGCCGTTTGAATCACCTTTCCAGTGTTACGTAATGTCAGACTCGTAACACGACGCGGGCTATCATAGCAAAACGGCGCACTGCCGACAAAGCAGCACGCCGTTATGTAATGCGCGTGTCATATATGCAGGCTCAACGGTGCCTCATACCGAGCATAGCGGTCACGTAGGACTCGGCGGCAGCCACCGCTGACCCATACCCCAGCGTAGAACCTAGCCGCGGACCTCGCCGTTTACGCCCTTGCACACCTTGGTGACGATCTTCTGGTGCGCCTTCTCGACCTCTTCGCTGGTGAGCGTGTGGTCGTCGGAGCGATACGTAAGCGCAAAGGCCATGGACTTTTTGCCTGCTCCGATGCGGATGGGATCGCGGTAGACGTCGAACAGGCGCACGCCCTCGAGCAGCTTGCCGCCGGCACTGGTAATACGGCGCTCAAGATCCTCGCAGGTCACAGTGTTGTCGACTACGATAGCAAGGTCGTGCTCAACGGCAGGGTACTGCGAGAACTCGCGGTAGTTCTCCTGATTGCGGGCGCCCTTGATCAGCTTGTCCAGGTCGAGCTCAAAGGCAACGACGACCTCATCGATGCCCATCGCCTCGCGCGCCTCGGGGTGGATCTCGCCGACCCAGCCCAGCACGGTACCGCCGGACAGAACCTCGGCGGCGCGACCCGGCTGCAAGAAGGCATAGCCCTCGCCCTCGGCGGGACGGAAGCGGACCTTCTCGATACGCAGCTGGGCGAGCAGCTCCTCGACAATGCCCTTGCCAAAGAAGAAACGCAGCTTGCGGTACTTCATGCTCCAAGACTGCTCGCTCCACTGGCCCGAGAGCACGCCCGCCACGGACTTGGTCTCCTTGGGCAGGCTGGCATTCTCGCGGCCGTGGAACAGGCTGCCGACCTCGTACAGGTGCACGTTGGGCGTGCCGTGGGCCTCGTTATAGGCCACGGATTGCAGCAGGCCCGGCAGCAGCGAGCGACGCATCTCGGTCTGCTCGGCCACCAGCGGATTCATGAGCACCACGGGGCAGCCGCGGCCCTCGGTGGACATGCCGATCTTCTCCAGGTCGCCCGGGGCGGCAAAGCCAAAGGTCGTGGTCTCGTTGAGGCCGCAGGCGCGCAGGATCTCGCCGACCTTGCGGGTGAGCTTCTGCTCGCGGGTCAGACCGCCGATGTGGTTCTTGGCGGCCGGGATGGTCGCCGTCACGCGGCCCATGCCCCACAGGCGCAGGACCTCCTCAATCAGATCGATCTCGCGCGGCAGGTCGGGGCGGAAGCTCGGCGGAGTGACCATAAAGTCCTCGCCGTCGCGCTCGACGGTGCAGCCCAGGCGGGTGAGCGAACGCTCGATAAAGTCGGGCTCGATGTCGGCGCCGCAGATGGCGTGCACGCGGGCCAGGCGCAGCTTGATGCTGTCGATGGTCTTGGGCGCGGGGAACACGTCGACGTAGCCGGGAGCGACCTCGCCGCCGGCGATCTCCTCGATGAGCGCGCAGGTAACGTTGGCCACATCCACGCAGCCGGTCTCATCGACCTGGCGCTCAAAGCGAATGGAGGCGTCAGAGATCAGCGACAGGTCGCGGCTGGTGTGCGAGGTGCGACCGGCGTTGAAGCAGGCACTTTCGACCATCACGTCGACGGTGTCGTCCTCAATCTCGGAATCCATGCCGCCCATAACGCCGGCCAACGCCACGGGACGCTCGCCGTCGGTGATAAGGCCCATGCCGGCGTCGAGCGTGCGCTCCTCGCCGTCGAGCGTCGTGAACTTCTCATCCTGCTGGGCGGCGCGAACCACCACGCGACGGTGGCCATCGCGCTCGGCAAAGGTGTCCAGGTCAAAGGCGTGCAGCGGCTGACCGGTGAGCATCATCACATAGTTGGTGATGTCGACGATGTTGTTGTGCGGGCGCACGCCCAGGGCGTTGAGGCGCTTGACCATCCAGTCGGGCGAGGGGCCGACCTTCACGTTGCGCACGATGCGGGCGACGTAGCGGTCGCACAGGCCCTCGTCGGCAATCTCGACCGAAAGCTCGTCGTCGGTCGCGCGGCCGGTCTCCGCCTTGATAGCGGGCAGCTCAACGTGGAAATCGCGGTCGAAGATGGCGCCGGTCTCGCGGGCCATGCCGATCATGGACAGGCAGTCGGGACGGTTGGGCGTGATCTCACAGTCGAGCACGGTGTCGCTCGAGCCCACGTACTCGGCAAACGGCATGCCGCAGGGCGTATCCTCGGGCAGGATCATGATGCCGGAGTGGTCGCCACCCAGGCCGAGCTCGCGCGCGGAGCAGTTCATGCCCATGGACACGACGCCGCGAAGCTTGCTCTTCTTGATCTTGACGTCGCCGGGAAGCACGGCGCCAATCATGGCCGTGACGATGTGGTCGCCGGCCTCGAAGTTCTGCGCGCCGCAGACGATCTGCAGCGGAGCGGGATTGCCGTCGGCGTCGAGATTCTTGTCGCCCACATCGACCGAGCACACATACATGTGGTCGCTATCGGGGTGCGGGATCTTGGTGAGCACCTTGGCGGTCACCACGTGGTCGAAGGACTCGCCCACGGTGTCGATCGCCTCGACCTCGGTGCCGGTACGGATATATTCGTCCGAAAGGGTCTTGGGATCCTCCGGAATATCGATCATGGTCTTGAGCCAGTCGTAAGAAACACGCATCTAGCTCTCCTTTCATACTGAAAGCCTGCGAAAAGATGCAGGTGGAAACTTCAACTTTGTGAACATTCCTTACAAAGCGAGGGTTGTCCAAGTGCGGCAGATCGGCCCGAAAGAGGAGCGCCGCGTACTTTGGTACGCAAGCGACGAATGAGCGCCGAGGTGCCGTGCTTGGGCAAGCCGCAGCCTAGAACTGATTCAGAAAACGCATATCGCCCGTCATGAGCGTTCTGAGGTCGGGCAGGTCGTAGCGCAGTGCCGCGACGCGCTCGGCGCCAATACCAAAGGCGAAGCCGGTGTACTTCTCGGGGTCGATGCCGCAGTTGATCAGGACGTTGGGGTCGACCATGCCGCAGCCCAGGATCTCGATCCAACCGCTGTGCTTGCAGAAGTTGCAGCCCTTGCCGCCGCAGACGTGGCAGCTCACGTCCACCTCGCAGGAAGGCTCGGTGAAGGGGAAGAAGTGCGGACGGTAGCGCGTCTTGCGGTCCTCGCCAAACATGCACTTAACAAAGTAGTCGAGCGTACCCTTAAGATCGCCAAAGGTGATACCCTCGTCGACGACCAGGCCCTCAATCTGGTTGAACTGCGGCAGGTGGCAGGCGTCGGCCGTGTCGGGACGGTAGACGGTGCCCGGGCAGATCATGTAGATGGGCGGCTTCTGCGACTCCATGGTGTGAATCTGCACGCCCGAGGTCTGGGTGCGCAGCAGCACGTCGGACTCACCGTGAGCGTGAGCCTCGGGATGCGCGACGCTGCCGGGGTTGTTGTCGACCACATAGAACGTGTCGCGAGCCGAGCGGCTCGGGTGATCCATGGGGGCGTTGAGCGCGGTAAAATTGTAGTAGGAGGTATCGACCATGGGGCCGGACTCGACGGTGTAGCCGATGCCGCAGAAGATGTCCTCGGCCTCCTCGATGATCTGCTTGATCAGGTGCTGGTGACCGATCTGCGGACGGATGCCCGGCAGCGTGATGTCGACGGCCTCGTGCTCGAGCGCGTGCTTGAGGGCGGCAGCCTTCATCTCGGTGGTGCGCTCGTCGAGCATGCCCTCGATCAGCCGGCGCATCTCGTTGGCGCGTTTGCCCATCATGGGACGATCCTCGGGAGCGAGCTTGCCCATCATGCGCATCAGGCCGGTGATACGGCCCTTGCGGCCGAGCAGCTCAACGCGCGCGGCCTCGAGCTTGGCGGCGTCGTCAGCGCTAGTGACGAGCTCCTTGGCCTCTTCCTCGAGTTTGACCAGATCATCAATCAGACTCATGTCTTCCCTTTCGTCTCTCGCACATCCGCGCTCCGGGACGGCTGACGCCGCCCGATGTTGCGGATGCGCGGCCCGGTTCGGTAACAAAAAAACCGCCCTCGGGCATGTACATTGCCCAAGGACGGTTGAATTCCGCGGTACCACCTTGTTTGACCCGGCGGATGTCTGGCCCGCCGCGCCCACTCTGTGCCTCTTGTCGCGAGGCTCACGGCTTCCCTACTGGGACTTTGCTGCCACTGGCCGCGTGCCCGTTGAGGTCGCTGCTCGGGAGTGAACGCTTGGCCCTTGCCACCGCAGGAAGGCTTGCAGCCCATGACCTTCCCTCTCTTGCCGGCGACGCGGCGGGCAAAACCCTCTCCGTCAACGCATTGGGCTATAGGATAACACATTCTGCGAGCATATCGCCGCGTTCAGTTTTGTTCGCGCTGGGTACAAGGTAGGTAGCTGTGCAAACTGGCCGTGCACCCGCCTGCGGCGCTCGGCCTGCGAGATTAAGGATACGGCATGGGAAAGAAACTCGATAAGAAGGCCAAGGCCGCCGTGGCAAAGGCTGCCAAGGGCGTCAAGGCCGCTAAAGTCGACAAGGCCGTCAAAAAGTTCCGCAAACTCGAGGGCAAGCTGTGGACTCGCGAGTACCTGCTCAAGATTGCCGAGTTCGATGGAGCGACGATTGCTCCTGCCAACGGCGCTGCCGCCCGTGCCGACGCCATGGGCACGCTTGCCGGCGAACATCACAAGCTACTGACCAGCGAGAAGTCCGTTGAGCTCGTACGCTCGTTAGCGCGCGAGACGGTTGCAGGCGGCAAAATCGACGACCCGCAGCTGCTCGACGAGATCCGCGTGCTCGGCCGCGACCAGCGCGAGGCAAGCGTCATCCCCACCGAGGAGGCCGAAGCCTGGACCAGGCTCACCTGCGAGGCCGACGCCGTGTGGCACAAGGCCAAGACGGCCAACGACTGGGCGAGCTTTGAGCCCTATGTGGATAGAATCGTCGCCCAACTTAAGCATCAGGCCGAACTCATGGACCCCAAGCGCGACCCATACGACGTTTGGCTCGACCAGTACGAGCGCGGCCTTTCTGCCGAGAGCTTCGATGCGTTTTGCGATGAGGTCAAGGCGACGGTCGTGCCGCTCGTGCACGCCATCGGCGAGCGCGGCCAGCAGCCCGCTGCCGACTTTTTGCACGCCCGCGTGCCCGAGGCCGCCCAGCGCGCCATGAGCTTCGACCTTATGAAGCTCGTCGGCCTGAACCTGAACGACACCACGCTTGCCTTTACCGAGCACCCGTTTAGCGAGGGCTTTGCCGTGGGTGACGCGCGCATCGCGACACACATCTACGAGAACGATTGCATCTCCAACGTCTACAGCATCATCCACGAGGCGGGACACGCCATGTACGAGCTGGGCGTCAATCCCGCCTATGCGTGCACCTGTCTTGAGGGCGGCACCTCCATGGGCATCCACGAGAGCCAGAGCCGCTTTTTCGAGAACACCGTGGGTCGCAGCCGCGCCTTTATGGGACCGCTGCTCGAGGTGCTGCGCCGCCACGCACCCGAGGTCTACGGCGACGTCGACGAGGACACGCTCTACCACGCCGTGAACATCGCGCAGCCTTCGCTGATCCGCACCGAGGCCGACGAGCTCACCTATCCGCTGCACGTTATGGTGCGCTACGAGATCGAGCGCATGCTGTTTGCCGGCGAGGCCACGGCCAAGGACATCCCCGCGCTTTGGAACCGCTTCATGGATGAGTACCTGGGCATTCCCGTTCCCGACGACACGCACGGCTGCCTACAGGATACGCACTGGAGCGGCGGCTCGTTTGGCTACTTCCCCACCTATGCGCTGGGCAGCGCCTACGACGCCATGTTTGTGCCGGCCATGTGCCGCGACGGTGTCGACCTCAACGGCGCCTGTGCGAGCGGCGACCTGACACCCGTCCGCGCCTGGCTGGGCGAGCACATTTGGCAGTGGGGCCGCGCCAAGGACGCGCCGGAGCTCATCAAGTGCGCGTGCGGCATGGCGTTCGATGCCCGCTACTACTGCAGCTACCTGCAGGACAAGTTCACCACGCTCTACGAGCTGTAAGGCATAACCGACACGCCAACGCAAAGGGGACGCCGCGGAACCAATCCGCAGCGTCCCCTTTTTCACCCAATAACTAGGTACCCAATGACTAGTTCGTTGACGCTAATGTCTTGGCAACGTCAGCGAAAACGGCCCCAAGCGAGCAAGGTGACGTGAAATGAAAGGGCGCTCACCTTCTGGTCGCGCCCTTGAAATTGAGCGTCAGATTGCCGCTTGGGGTCGTTTGCAGCGTCGAGCAGTTACGCGGTTTGGTAAAACCGCGTAACTAAAGAGCCTCGAGCGCGTTGGCGATGCGCTTCATGGCGACATCGGCGGATGCTTGGTCGGGCGCCTCGGCCAGCACGCGGATAACCGACTCGGTTCCGCTCTTGCGCACGAGCACGCGGCCCTCGCCCGCCAGCGACGCCTCGGCCTCGGCGATGGCGTTCTGCACGCCCATGTTCTCGAGCGCGGTGTCCTTGTCCGCCACGTGCACGGCCACCTGCGCCTGCGGCAGCAGCTTGCACGGAGCCGTGAGCTGCGAGAGCGTCTCGCGCTCGGCACGAATCACCTCCATCACGCGCAGCGAGGTCATAATGCCGTCGCCCGTGCGCTCGATATCGCCAAAGATCGTATGGCCCGTCTGCTCGCCACCCAGGCTGTAGCCGCCCTCGCGCATCTTGGCATACACTTGACGGTCGCCCACACCGCTGGTCACGGCGCTCAGACCGGCAAGCTCCAGCGACTTGACCAGGCCAAAGTTGCTGGCAATCGTCGGCACCACGGTACCGCCCGAGAGTCGCCCGTGCTTGTTCAGATACACGCCGCACACGTACAGGATCTGATCGCCGTCTACCACGCGACCGCGCTCGTCCACGGCCAGGCAGCGATCGGCATCGCCGTCATAGGCAAAGCCCACGTCCAGGCCCTGCTCCACCACATGGCGCTGCAGGCGCTCCATATGCGTGGAACCGCAGTCGACATTGATGTTAAAGCCGTCGGGCGCGGCATTGATCACGCGCACGTCGGCACCGAGCGCGTCAAACACCGGCTTGGCCACCGAGGAAGCCGAGCCGTTGGCGCAGTCGATACCGATCTTGACACCCTGCAGCGAAAAGTTCGCACTTGCAATGAGCGAAGCAATGTAGCGGTTGCGGCCCTGCATGTAGTCCACCGTGGCACCGATGTGGTTGCCCGTGGCCAGCGGAACTTCGCTCTTGCCATCGATGTATTCCTCGATGAGCTCCAGTACATCCTCGCCCATCTTAAAACCGTCGCTATTGACGAGCTTAATGCCGTTATCGCAAAACGGGTTGTGGCTTGCGCTGATCATGATGCCGCAATCGAAGCAGCCTTCCACGGTCTGATGCGCTACGCCCGGCGTGGGGATCACGTGCAGCATATAGGCGTCCGCACCGCTCGCGACCAGGCCGCTCACCAGCGCCGCCTCGAACATATAGCTCGAGCGACGTGTGTCCTTGCCCACGATGACGCGCGCCTTGCGCTCGCGGTTGGCGCCGTAATACCAGCCCACAAAACGGCCAATCTTATAAGCGTGCTCTACCGTCAGCCCAACGTTGGCCTCACCGCGAAAGCCGTCGGTGCCAAAGTACTTCATGCGCTCTCCTTACAAAATAGGGGCGGACAGATTGCCTGTCCGCCCCAAAATGGTACTCGATTATCTGCACTACCAGAAAAACCCTACGCCGACACGCTGTCGCGAGCCGCCTGGCATGTAGGAGTCTGACGCAGCGTAAGCGGCTTGTTCCCCGCCTCGGCCGACGTGGTCAGCGTATACGTGATCGTCGTCGTCTCGCCAGCATGCAGGTCAACGGTTCCTGAATAGCAGGGAACTCCGTGCCAAGTGGCAGCGAACAGTCCAAACTGAGTCCCCTCGACGGTTAGATCGGTAATGCTGCCGCCTGTCGGCGCAAACAGTGATACATACAAGCGCTCATCGTCACGCGAGGTCCCAGGCGCACTGGCCGCTACGTAGTCGGGCAGCTTACCTGCCTCCTCCTGCGTCATGATGTTCGTCAGGGTAACGGTGATGCGATACGAGCAAGCGCCGTCGCCGTTCTTCACGCCCTGACCAATCTGCGTATCGGCGTTCAGATACCAGTCGAGCTTGGAGAAGCTCAGGTTGTTAAAGTAGACACCAGCAACGGGATCTTCACTCGGGTCATCCGGATCGGGCAGTGAGGCGTCGATGTTCATCTCCTTGATAGCGTTCTGCTCGTCATCGTTTTTCATCCACGCGATCAGGCGGCCCTCTTCGGCACCGCGCTCAACGGCGCTGACAAGGTTCGCGACATCGACGTCGCCGATACCGCCAAGGATCTTGTCAAAGGCAGCGCTGGCGACGGATGCAAAGATGCCGTCCGACTCCTCGACCGGATAGTTCCAGTACACATCATGCATAAGCACCTTCGCCGCGTTAGTACCGTCAACGACTGTACCGTCGGGCAGTGAAACATTACCCACGAGGCCCAACAGATACTGCAGGAATACCGGATCGATACCAATGACGCCATCGACGTCCTGACCATATTCAGACTTCCACAGCGCGGCGACACGCTGCGAATTACGGGGCCAGTCGGGCGAATAGGTGTTGCCCGAGATGTATAGGTTGCTGTGGTCACCAAACAGCGTCTCATCTTCTTCGTCGACGCTCTCAACCGCCTCGTCTTTGCTGCGCGCAATGCAGGGAACAAACTCGCCAATCGACATCTGGCCGTCGGTGACCGAAATCAGACCCTGCGAACCGCCAAAGCCGCCGCAGGCACGAATCTCGACGTTGTTCATCGCGTACATAAGGTAGTTGCGCGTCTGGCCGTTGGCGCCGAGCATCTGGGGAAGGACGGGGGCGACCTTCTCCGCCGCGTCAACCGCACCGTTGAGGGTGGCAAAGCCGTCCTTGGCTTTATCGACCAGCTCGGTCACCTGGGAAATATGAGTATCGCCAATGCCCTGGACCTTCTCGTTGGCGCTCTTGAACACCTTCGAGCTGCTGGAAAGCGAATCGGCGACCGCCTGCAGCGCGGACACGTTAATCATGCCGTCCTGGAACAGCTTGCCGGGCGTAGCCTGCGAGAGGTTGTCGGCCATGGGAACCAGCGCATTGCTCGAGACATCGGACAGGGCGTCAATCATGGTGCGGGCCGCATTGATATCGCTGCCATACACCGGGATAAACGAAGCCGCCGCCCACAGCGGGCTCGAGGTCTCCGCCTTCATGCTGTTACAGAGCTCATCGATCTTCTTCGCGTCGTCAGGCAGCGTCGAAAAATCGCCCGACGTGACCTTATCCTTAAGGCCACCGACGATCTCGACAGCCTCCTTCGCTTCGCTCTTTACGGTCTTTGCCGAGTTAAGCAGCATAAAGCCGCTTGCGCCAAGCACAACGAGAAGCACCGCGACTACAGCGGCAATAATGGCGCCAGTGTGACGCTTTTTGCGCTCGCCCTTGCGATGGCGATGACGGACCAGACCGTCAGAGGTCGAACTCGACGAAGCATCGCTACCGTAGTTCAAGCCAAAATCGTAATAATCTTCCTTGGAACCCGAGCCCGCAAACTCGGCACCGCTATCATCCAGGCGGGCGAACGTGCCAGTCTCGGAGGCGCCGGTGTAAATCGTGCCAAGGTTACCCGTAAGCCCCGCGCCACCGGCAAAGGGAGTATTGTTGGCGGCCTTGCCGGCATTAACGTTGCCGGCAGCATTCGCGGCGTTGGCAGCACCTGCGTTGTTCGCAGGTATCGAAGGAGCCCCGCTCGGCTGCGACGTGGAGGTTGCACCGCCCGCAAAGACATTCCCTCTTGCACGGCCGGTCTTTTTTGCCTTTTGAGACTGCTCGTACAGAGCGGTAAACATCGCCGTCTCGCCCGGGGACACGCGCTTACCGGAACCGCCCTGTCCAGCGCCGCCCGGCGTGCCGGCCTTACCAGCCCCGTTCGGACGCGGCGGAACTGCAGGACGGCCGCTATCGCCGCCCTTAAAGTGATTACCAGCCATAAAGAAATCCTCGCAATTGAGTCGCAATGAAAAAGTCCATAACGTTACTAGTTTATGGCATTTTGAGCATCGACAGCTAAACTCCAGACACGGACATCAATTGGCGAAAATGCGGCACAACACCTTTTCTGTCTTGGCGGCGGCGTCAACTACACCGTGAGGAACATCATCACGATGATCATGGCAAAGCCGATAAGGTCGGTCGGCAAAAACACCGTGCCCAGCATAACGGCGCTGGTGATGGTCGCCGAAACCGGCTCCACAGTTCCGATGAGGCTCGCACGCACCGAGCCGATATCCTTAACGCCCTGCATATAGAGCATGTAGGCAAAAAACGATCCGATAACCACGAACACCGCGAGCGCCTCGACGCCGGCAGCGTCCAGCGCCGGCATATGTGCCCAGGGCTGCACGAAGACACACGAGACCACGCCCGCCGTGAGCATTGCCGAGCCCGTGACGATGGGGCTGCCGTATTCGGGCAGAATCTTGGCAGGAATCACCGCCATACACGTGGCGCTGACCGCACACATAAGACCTGCTGCCAGGCCAAGCGGCGAGATATTCAGGCTGGTGGGGTCGCCGCCGGTGGCGATCAAAAACGTGCCGCCAAGGGCCAGGCCGATACCGATAACCTCGCGCATGCGCGGTTTGCGGCGATCGGTGATGCAGGTATATCCCATGATGATGACCAGCTGCAGGCACTGAAGGACCGTCGCGGTTCCGGCGTTGGTCAGGCGCACGGCCGAAAGATAGCAAAACTGGTTGAACAGCAGGCCAAAGGCGGTAAAGAGCAATAGCTGCTTGCGGTCGGCCGGCGTCGTCCAAAGCTTGACCAGGCGCGCACGGTCGCGCGCGACGACCACGACCATAAAGAGCAGGCCGGCAAGAATCTGGCGCACGCTCATGAGCCACAGCGTATCGACATGGTAGGTATCGAACAGGAAGCTCGCGCTGGTGCCCGAGAAGCCCCAAAACGAGCCACCCACGAGCGTAGCCAAGACGCCCGTGATCAACTTGCGTGTCGAAGCGCTGTTCAGGCGATTGCGCCATGCACGGCGGGTGCTACGGCTGAGCTCGTCGGTGCCCTCGGGCACATCAATGTTCGATATATCGGTCATCGGCACCGAAGCCCCTGCGCCTTCGACCTGCTCGGCACACTCTTTGCTCATTCCACTCCCCCGAAACGGCCTGGAAACAATTCGGCTTACCTTACCACGGCGAAGGCACCAGCTGGAGGCTTGTCCGCTTATCGGTAGGACAATTCCGCAGGCGCCTTTCCATAGCTCGATACCGCAATGGCCTTGCATTATGCGACAGCCAAATCGCGGCAGCAGGCTCTTTTGAAATGGATATGACAAAACCCCCGATTTCCACAATGTGGTTGATTTTCAATCTCAACGCAACAGCCTGAACGGACCCCGCGTTTCCGCAGCTAGCGCAACGCGGAAATAGCTCCCGGCACCTGGCCATTACTTCGTTTCCGCAGGTGGAGGGGCTGTGGAGTCCGGTGCCCCCATGCCGCCGCCGCATGCTCCGCCAGCCCGCCGCGCAGCCGTTCCGGACTCAGCGCAACGGGCCCTCCGGCCCATGTCCCGGCCCGCCGCCTATCCCGCCAGCGGCCCCTCGCCCCTCGCGGCCCTGGCCCTTTCGATGCAGCCGGGCGTGAGGTCGAGCTCGCCGGGCGCCAGCTCCTCTATCCCGAACGCGTCCATGAGGGCGGAGGCGTCCTCCCCGAGGGTCATCCGCAGCACGCGCGCCGGCGTCAGGAACCCGAGCGCCCCCCTCGGTTCGGAGTTCACCTGCGACATGAGCAGCGCGCAGTCCGCCGCCGTCAGCCGGTCGAACCTGGCCCCGGCGCCCTTGGGCAGCAGCTTCCTGATCTCCACGTGGTTCTTCTCGCACGCGCCCTTCTGCTGGCTCTGCCGGGGGTCGCAGTAGAAGAGCCTGGTCTCGCCGTCCCGCTCGCCGAGCAGCGCCGCGATGGCGCCCTCGTCGGCGAACTCGCTCCCGTTGTCGGTGAGCACGGCGCCGAAGGCGCGCCTCGCGCCGTCCTCGCCGAGGACCCCGCGCAGGGAGGAGAGCGCCGCCAGGACCGAGGCGCACGTGCCGTCCGGCAGCGGCAGGGCCAGCTGGAAGCGGCTCGGGCGGTGCAGGAGCGTGAGGAGCCTGGCGGAGTCGCCCCTGGAGCCCTCGACGGTGTCCATCTCCCAGGCCGCGGCGCAGGCGTCCTCGCCGAGCGCGAGGAACGACGCGTGCGACCTGCGCGCCGAGTGGGACGTCGCCCTCTTCGGGGCTCGGCGCGACCTCGGCCTGTAGCCGACCTTGCGCCTGAGCTCCATGTTCGTCATGCCGTCGTAGCCGGCGTCCACCCACCTGTAGACGGTGGAGGCGCTGAGCCCGGGGGTCGTCGCCGCTATCTGCTGCGGGGAGAGCCCGCGCGCGAGCCCGTCCCTGATGGCCGCGAGCTTGGCGGCGGCGCCCTCCTCGGTCTCGTGTTAGCGTCAATATAATTTTCACCATTTCCACCAACGCATTTTCGCCAATCGCG
>CABSYW010000029.1 GCA_902482035.1 uncultured Collinsella sp.
GGAATCGGCTAAAGTGCGATGGCGAAATTGGTTGTTTTTACAGTAGTGCTAACAGACGTCCCTCAGCGGCGCCAGGCGGTCCGGCCTGGCGATCGCGCGGCGCTGGTAGTCATAGGAGCTCCTCGATATCCTCAAGAAGCCGGTGAGTTCTCTCAAGGACCACTTCCCCGCAGGCCTCAGGCGGTCTATCACCAGGGTCTTCTCCCTGTTCGACATCCCGTCGAGGCTCTCGGCTTTTAAAACGTCCTGCACCGCCCTCAGCACCGCGTTCTCGAGCCTGAGCCGCTCGATCAGGGCGTCCTTGTCCTCCGGGTCGATGTCGGGGTAGTCGGGGCCGTCCCCGACGAGTCGCGGCAGGTCCATTCCTCCACCGGCCCTTCCCGCGGGCTTGCGCACGTCCCTGATCCAGCGCCAGACGGACGTCTTGCCGGGCCCGCCGAGTATCTCGGTTATCTCCATGACGGTGAGCCCGGCGCCGCGAAGCGCCCTGGCCCTCTCCACCATTCTCCTACTGTATGCCATGCGGACTCCGTTCCGGACCTCAACGGTCCAACTTTTTGTCCGCAGTCCCCCTTTGAGCTGGGATAAGATTTCCGCGGCATCTCGGATTCTCAAAAATGAGACACGCCGTTGGCGAAAATGAGACACGTGATATCGGGCATCGGATGTATCATTTGCAAAAATGAGTCCACTCCACTCGAATAAAGCGAGGTCCCTCATGTACGTTCCACACCCCCGTATCCGTAGGCTGTCGAAAATCCCGCTTGTTGGGACGGCGGCGCTTGCTGCGTTGATCGCCACGAGCGTCGCCTGCTTCACGGCCACGCCCCAGGTTGCCCAGGCGGCAGACGCGCCCGCAATCACCGATATGACCGAGCAGGATTATCAAGCCCTGGGTCTGGGCACGAGCGAGGACATTCCGGCCGATACCGTTGGCCCCTATTCCACTGATACCCCCACGACGTTTGCCACGCGCAGCGAGGTCTATATGGCAGCTAACGGTAGCCATGGCAATCGCTACACTCTGCGCGACAAGCTCGAGAACGTCGAGCGCGGTGACATTGGCGGCAGCAGCAAACTCACCGATGGCTATGGAAGTGTGTGGGGCGCCGCAAAGTTCTGGCAAAACGTCAACAACTTCGATACGAACAGCGATCTCTACAAGCATAGCGACTACGGTGGCGGCACCTGGTCGTACCTAAGCAACAATGAGTCCTCAACAGTACTCGCCAACGACAACAACGGTTTCTCGGGCATTCACGCCACGAGTGTTGAGTTCTGCAGCGACGCCAGCACGGGCAAAAAGAGCCGCGTTGCCGAGCTCCGTGCCTACGGCGACAGTTCCTCCACGACGATTGACGGCAAGTCATACGCCGGAAAGGTTGAGCTGGTCCTCTACTCGTTTAGCAACGGGCGTACGCGCACTCTCGACACACACCTGCCGGTGACGGTCAACACTAATATGATGTACGAAGGCCGTTTTAAGTACCTGGATGCCGGTTACCTGCAAGAGCACGACGCCGTCTTTGATGTCGAGGCGGGCGATGTCGATGGCGACGGCGTCGACGAGCTTTTTGTCTACGCGGGCTGCTATGTCGACGAGAACGGCGTGCGCAAGGCTGTAGTCGACATGTATGACTTGGAGGGCGGCAACTGGAAGCAAAGCGTCGTCAAGATCGATGCCGGTAACGCCGCGGACTACACCACGCACAACAAGGGCGGGAACGACTCCTGGACGCAGCTTCAGTCAGCTCCTGTCGTTTCGCTAGCGGCCGGCGACCTCGATCGCGATTTTTGCGATGACCTCGCCATCGTGGTCTCGGCACCCTACGGCAAGAAGAATATTGATAAGTCGACGCATTGCGAGCTGTTTTCGTGGGATGCATCCAAGGGTGCGCTCGTCCATGTCGATGCTCTGGGCGACGCGGGCGCAATCTCCCTCTCCGCGAACGGCAAGACCATGGTCGCTGCGAATGCGACGTTCGGCACGTTTGCCGCCTACGATGAAGAAGGAAAGAAGACGGGTGAAACCGTCACGGGCCTTATTTCTTGCGGGCTATGACTGGCAACGCAGCGCTTTTGATTACGGCGCTTCTGACGGCAGCAAGGGGCTGTACGGCGCGCTGTACCGCTACGCGTATTTTGACTCGGAGTCTGGCGAGTTCAAGCTTTCCGATTGTAAGGAATACAGAGACGGGTTCCTCGCCTCCTATGGGCTGATGCATGTGCCCAACAGCGCATGGAAGGATAGCGCTCAGGATAAGCGCTATCCGTGCACCTTGGCGCCTATTGCCCTTGCCACTGCCAACCTTGACGGCCTGTCCGAGCAGCTGGCGGTTGACGAGGTGCTCGTGGGCGGCGATGTGTTCCGCGACTTTGCCTGCAACACGGCACAGAGCGGGGCTCAGGGCTTGGGGTCCATGGTCGGAACCATGAGCATGAGCGGTCAGCAATACAACAGCAGCAACAAGCATGACCACAAGGGTATAGAGCAGGTGTGGATCAGCGACGTCAAGGCGGGCAGCGTCTCGGGTTCGGACCGCTATAACGAGAGCTTTATCGCCGTGGTGGGCAAGCACCGCGACGAGGACCTGCGCAAGAACGATGACTACTATTGGATGACCGCCTCGCATTTTTCGCTCGACGAGAACGGAAAGGTGCGCCGCGGCGAGGAGCAGGTGATTAGCGAGAGCAACCGTCGCGGCACTACCTACGGCACATTTATCTCGCTCGCGCTGCCCGATGTCGACAACGACAGCGTCAAGATCACGTACAAGGACCGCTACAAGGTCTATACCAACCCGCGCGTGCTTGCCGTGCTGCAGGATGCGCCCTATGTTGAGGATCTGGAGCAGGCATACGGCTATCTGGTGTTGGGCGGCACGTCATACGGAGAGGAAAAGGGCACGGGGACATCCCAGGGCTATACCATTGGCGCCGAGTTGGGCGTTGCCGTCGAGGTGCAGACCGGTCCGCCCCTGGTCGCGATGAATGCTTCAGTCGATTTTGCCGCCGAGGGATGCTATGACTACCGGAGCGAGCGCACGGTCAGCGCAAGCGTAAGCTATGAGTCGCATGCCGGCGAGGGTGACAAGGCCGTGCTCTACACGATTCCGATGGTCTATTACGAGTATGAGATCGAAAATGAGGAAACTGGTGGCAAGGGCGTGATGGCGGCGCCCGTGTCGCTCGGCGCGCAGACCTCGGTCGTTAATGTCGAGGCCTATGACCGCATTGCCAAACAGCACAATATGACGCCGCTCAGCTACTTTTTGACCAACCGGTCGGGAGAACCCGGAACCTATCAAACGACGCTCAACGGCGAGACTCCCGTTGGGGATTCCTTTGGCCTGGGCAAGCCTGGCGTAACGCGCGCCTACACGCACGATGGGTTTAACGGCGCCGCCGCGCAGTCGGGGGCGAGCATTGAGCAGACCATCGAAGTCGAGGAGGGCAAGGAGCAGGAGCTCGAGCTCGGCTTGACGCTGAACGGCAGCGTTGTCATGGGCGCGAAGCTCGCAAAGCACGAGTTGTTTGGCGGCCTGTGCTTTGGTGCAAACGCCGGCTTTACTACGGGTAACTCCTCGAGTGAATCGACCGAATACGGCGGCACCGTCGACAACCTGCCCGAGGCCGCGCAGGGCAAGTACGGTTTTGTGTGGCGTCTGGGCGTCAACGCGGTGGATGTCGACAAGTTCGAGGCAGACTCGGGCGACAAGCTCGGCACCAAGGACACCGACCAGTTCTGGATCGTGGGCTATGACGTTAAGGACGTCGAGATGCCCGACGCGCCGGCCGTGACGGGCTTTACGGCAAACGCCGTCGATTCGACCAGCGTTACGTTTAGCTGGGACGATGTACTCGCAAACAAGAGTGGCTTTAGCTACGGCGTGGGCATGCTGCAGAGCAATGCGGCGGATGCGGTCGTCAATAGCTGGAAGATTGCCGACAACACGCAGACCTCGCTCAAGTGGGATGGGCTGCAGCCCAATACGGAGTATCGATTCACCATCGCTGCCGTTAAGAATGGATTCACGACCGAAACAGGTATTCGCTCGGCAATCATCACGGTCAAGACCATGCCCGATGGCATGACGATGACCGTGAGCGGACCTGCGGCGGATGCTGCGGAGGGGTCGGATTTTGGATACGACTCTTCGGTTGAGCGCACGGCGGGAAGCCACCTGACGCTCTCGGCGATTGGCCATGTGAAGCAACTCGGTGCCGACGATAGCGAAACAGGGCTGGCACCGACCTATATGTGGTACCGCAAGGGCCGCGGCGAGACAGAGTTTAAGCTCGTGGGTGCCGATGGCAACCTCGCGGCTGGAACGGCCTCAAAGCTCGAGATTGACCTGACCGCAGACGATGACGGTGCGCAGTATTACTGCCACGTGGGATACAACGACGTGGGCCTCGACACCGGCACGACGCTCGTGAATATCGAGGCCGAGGAGACGGCGCCCACAACGGTGAACGCCACCCCGATCCGCACGCGCCGCCTGTTCTCACAGGCAAGTGCGGGCGCCAAGAAGTTCCTGGACCATACGCTGGTAAACACCGCCGGCCCAACCGATTCCGAAGGCTCAAAGGACCCCGAGACTCCTGAGACCCCGACGAACCCGGACAAGCCCAAGTCCGACAACGGAGCTAAGACCGACACCAAGGTCAAGACTACGACCACAGCGAAGAACCTCGCAAACACCGGCGACCAAACATTCGCCCTAGTCGCCACCGCAGCAGCAGCGGGAGCAACGCTCGTAGTGATAGCCCTCATCATGCTGATCAAGCGCCGCAAGACCCACTAGTAGCCAGTCGAACATATCGACAACCCAAAAAACCCGGGTAGCCAAAAAACAGGCCACCCGGGTTTTCTGTTGAGTGGAGACTCCGCAAGCGGAAACTGCGTCCCATAATTAGGCCGAGAAATGGGATGAACTTTCCCAATGAGAGCCAACCGGAAACCACGTCCCAGAATCAGCTGAATAGTGGGACACACTTTCCCAATCGGGTCCCAAGCGGAAACTGCATCCCATTCCAGACAAGAATTCCGGGACACACTTTCCGCAAACAAAGAAGGCCACTTAATGTGGCCTTCGTCTTGCGCAGGACTGTCCGAGCAGGGAACCTTATATGCCTCCGCCTGGACAGACGTTTCAGTTGTGGCTCAGCAGCTAGCAGCTACTTAATCTTGGTCGTGCCCGGCGCCAGGTTGGGGTCGGTTTCGTTGGCCTCGGTCTGGAAGTGCTCGGTGTACACGTTCTTGCCGTCGCGGAACATCTCGTAGTACTGCATCTTGGCGTAATCCTCGCGCGCCTTGGTGGCGGCTGCTGCGGCGGCGTCGTCACCGGTGACGTTGGAGGAGAGCGCCCAGCGCAGGCTGGCGTCCTCGTAGCCCACCGAGTTGATGGCGGGCAGCGACTCGCGCAGCGTCATGTGCGCTTTCTGGTAGTCGGTCAGCGGCGCGCCGATTAGCTGCATGAGCTGGGTGGACAGGTAGTTGGTGGACAGGTCGTCGACCTCACTCGTCTGGTCGCAGCCGGCAACGTCGTAGTTGGCCCAGATGATGTAATCGGTCTGCCACAGACGCTCTTGATGCGTAGCGTCGTCCTCGCCGGTAAACCACTTGTCATTGAACTTGGACGGGAAGAACGGCTGGTGGTCGCCCCAGAACACCACGACCACCTTGCGGTCGAGCTTGCTCAGAGCGTTGAGGAAGTAGCGCAGTGCCTGGTCGGACTGCTCGATGCACGAGACATACTCGTCGACATCGGACAGCGTGCCGTCCTCGACGGTCTTGGCGTCCAGATCGGTCGTGTCGATATTCAGGTGCATCTGCTTGTCGACCGGCAGCAGGCCCGTATCGTAGCCCGAGTGGTTCTGCATGGTCACGTCGAAGATAAACTGCGGATCGGCGTTCTGGTCGAGCAGCTCAAGAATCTTGTCGTAGGTAGCCTGGTCGGTCACCATGCCGCGCAAGGTGTCGGCTCCCTGGAAATCGTTGATGGACAGGAACTGGTCAAAGCCAAAGTCCTTGTAGACGTTCTCGCGGTTCCAGTTGGTTGCGTGATTGGGGTGCATAGCCGTGGTGGAATAGCCGAGCGATTTGAACTGCTCTGCCAGATTCCCGGTCGTTTCCATGTTGTAGATGGTGTAGGGGTACACGCCCGAGCCCAGGTTGGCCATGGAGTTGCCGGTCATAAACTCAAACTCGGTATTGGCCGTGCCGCCGCCGTAGGCGCTCACGTAGAGCTTGCCGCGGCTGAGGCAGTTGGACAGGCTCTTAAAGTACTGCGGACCCTCGTAGCCGGCGCGCATGTTCTGGTAGATCGACAGATCCGAGAACGTCTCGTTCATGATGGCGATGACCGTGGGCTTCTCGCTGTCGAACTGCTCCTCTGCGGCGGCGCGCTCGTCACTCTTGGCAGCGTCGGACTTGTCGTAGGCCTTGGCGTACTTTTTGAGCGTGGCCTTGGCATCGTCGACGGAGTAGTCGGCGGGTTTGGGCGGCTTGATGGACTGCGCCGCACTAATAAAGGCAGGCAGGTAGCCCTCGCGCCAGTAGCTCTCGAGCGGGCGCCAGGTGTAGACGGTGATGCCGAGGGTGTTGTAGTAGTCGATGAGCGTGACGTGTGCGGTCACGCCGCCCAGGCACAGCACCGCCACGAGCAGGTTGGTGAGCAGCATACGCTTGGCGTTGGCGGCGCCCTTCTGACGGTGCGGTGCCACCAGGCCGGCGTACTCGCATAGCAGCATGGCGATGGCGGTAAAGCCCATGGACAGCACGCAGAACAGCGAGATGGAGAAGGTGTAGCCGGTGCCGGCGACCGCGGCGGCGGTGGAGATGGCCGAAAGGTCGCCCGGCTGGATGGGCATGGACTTAAACGTGATAACGAAGAACTCGGCAATGCCCAGGATAAAGAGGGCAAAGGCCAGGACCGCGGGGGCTGCGCCGTGGCGCTGGAATAGGAAGAACAAGCCGACCATGAGCGTGGCGATGATGGCCCACTCGAGTAGGATGCACAGGGGGTAGACCCAGGTAAAGTCGTGGTTGGACGATACCTCCATGCCCAGCAGCGCAAAGACGCCGGCGAGCAGCAGGCACAGGACGGCGGCGACGAGCGGTTTGCCCACAAAGGCGCCGCGCAGGCGGGCGAGCTTGCCGGTGGGGGCGGGGGCGTCGGGCGCGGCGAACGCAAAGACGCGCGGGGCGATGCGGTCGCGTGCGATGCTGGCCCAAGCGCAGCCGGTGAGGATGGCGTTGGTCAGGATGAGCATCACAAAGGCGAGCGGCTCGTTTTGAGCGACGAGGCCCACGGCGCCCCAAATAGTCAAAAAGACCTGGAACAGGCCGAAGGCGACGCTCCACCCAAGAGCGCTTTTGGCAACGGTGCCCGACTTTGCGCGAATGGCCTTGGCCTCGCGCAAGACAAGGTAGACGGTCGCCGCAAGACCGACGAGCGAGATGGCGGCAGCGAACATGCTGAGACTCCTCACAAACTAAAACCTACGAAAGCGGGGGTTTACCCGATTGTTACCAAGATATGCACTGCAATTGGTGGCTGCGCACAACAACCAGCCATATTAACGCGCGCGTGTGGCGGTGTGGCGCAATGTAGTGGCGACCTGCGCGATAATGGACGGGAATTACACGGAAACGTAAAGGCTTCTTAAAGAATTAGCGAGGATGAGGCGATGAACGAGCAGGTTTGCACCAAGGCTGTGGATACGAACGGTTATCCGGTCGAGACGACGGGCAATGCGGTGCTGGACACGTTGGAGCACCGTTCCTCCACGCGTGTCTTTGCGCGTGATGACGACGACCGCCCCGTGGCGGTGACCGACGAGCAGCGGGCGGCGATTCTGCATGCGGCGAGCCGTGCGCCGTCGGCAGGCGCCATGATGATGTATTCCATCGTAAGCATTCGCGAGCAGGCTACGCTGGACCGCCTCGCCGACCTGTGCGATCACCAGCCCATGATCGCCAAGGCGCCCTGGGCACTAATATTTGTGGTCGATTATGCCAAGTGGATCGATCTGTTTGAGCATGTGGGCTGCTTTGAGTCCGAGTTTGTCGAGCGCACGGGTAAGGAGCCCCGCCGCGCGCCGGGTTTGGGCGACTTTGCCATCGCGGCCCAGGACGCCGTGATCGCCGCGCAAAACGCCGTGGTTGCCGCCGAGGCTCTGGGCCTGGGGAGTTGCTACATCGGTGATATCGTCGAGAATGCCGAGGAAGTTGCCGAGCTGCTGGACTTGCCGCCCTATACCATGCCGCTGTCGATGCTCATCATCGGCACGCCCCGTAAGGAGCGTCCGGCCATTGCGCATCCCGTGGTGAACCTGGTGCACGAGGAGCGCTACTGCCGCGCCGATGCTGCGACCATGGACGCGCAGGTGGCCGAGATGGACGCGATGTTTCGCCCGCATGCCCGCGAGGTGGGCGAGCGCGTGGTGGATATCTACACCCGCAAACACACCAGTCCCTTTATGGCCGAGATGAGCCGCTCCATGGAGTGGTGGTTCAAAAATTGGCTTGGAAAATGACGAATGTGACAAGGGGACAGTCCTTTTGTCACATTTCATATCGCCGTGGTGGCCTAAAGGCCGTATAAATGTTTATCTAGCTGGGAAAACGGTGCCGTGCAAGTGCAGGCCGATTACCTATAATCCCTTCGAACATTAAAGTTGGGAGGAAACCGGCTTATGGAACAAAAGGCCAAGGAGGCAGCCTCGCACGCTGCGATTCCTGTGAGCATCTCGGCGATGCTCGTCACGCTGGGTGTGGTGTATGGCGATATCGGCACCAGCCCCATGTATGTAACCAAGGCGCTCGTTGCCGGCAACGGCGGCATCGGAAGCGTGACGGAGGAGTTCGTGCTCGGCGCGCTCTCCCTTGTCGTGTGGACGGTCACGCTGCTGACCACCATCAAGTATGTGCTCATCTCGCTGCGCGCCGATAACCATGGTGAGGGCGGCATCTTTGCCCTGTACAGCCTGGTCAAGCGCTGCGGCAAGTGGCTTATCATCCCCGCCATGCTGGGTGGCGCCGCGCTGCTCGCCGACGGCATCCTGACGCCAGCCGTTACCGTTACCACGGCCATCGAGGGCCTGCGCACCATCCCGGCGGTCCATGCCGTGCTGGGCGATGACCAGGGCCGCGTCGTCGCCATTACGCTCGCCATCATCATCGTGCTCTTCTTGGTACAGCGCATCGGTACGGCCAAGATCGGTCACGCCTTTGGCCCCATCATGACGCTGTGGTTCCTGTTCCTGGGCGGCACGGGTCTTTTCTTTGTTTTCCAGCACCCCGCCGTGCTGCTGTGCCTCAACCCGGTGCGCGGCATCGCCTTTTTGCTGAGCCCCAACAACCACGCGGGCATCATGATTCTGGGCAGTTGCTTCCTCGCCACCACCGGTGCCGAGGCGCTCTACTCCGACATGGGCCACGTCGGCCGCGGCAACATCTACGCTACCTGGCCGTTCGTTAAGTGCTGCCTGCTGCTTTCCTATATGGGCCAGGGCGCTTGGCTTATGAACAACGCTGCCAACCCCGAGCTCATGGGCATTGCCGATCTCAACCCGTTCTACCAGATGCTCGCCCCGGGCCTGCGCCCGTTTGCCGTCGGCCTTTCAACTGTCGCTGCCATCATTGCCTCGCAGGCGCTCATCACCGGCGCATTCTCGCTGGTGTCCGAGGCCAGCCGTCTGGACCTCATGCCGCACATGCAGGTCTTCTACCCTGCCGAGACCAAGGGCCAGCTCTACATCCCCATGGTCAACAACGTCATGCTTGTCGGCTGCGTCATCGTGGTGCTGCTGTTCCAGAACTCGGCGCATATGGAAGCCGCCTACGGCCTTGCCATTACGCTGACTATGATGTGCACCACGCTGCTGCTCTTCTTCTACCTGCACGAGGAGCGCAAGCTCAAGGTCGCGCCGTGGATTTTCGCGGCCTTCTTCCTTTTGCTCGAAGGCTTCTTCTTCGTGAGCTCACTTACCAAGTTCTTCCACGGCGGCTACTTCACCATCCTCATGGCCGCGCTTATCATGGGCATCATGGTGTGCTGGTACAACGGCACGGCGGTCGAGCAGCGCCAGTTTACGCTGCTGCCGCTGCGCAGCTACCTGCCGCAGCTCAAGCGCCTGCGCGACGACGACCGTTACGAGCGCATGAGCGACAACGTCGTGTACCTGACCAAGGACACCCATACCGACTACATCGACCGCGATATCGTCTATTCGATCTTGGACAAGCATCCCAAGCGCGCCCGCGCCTGGTGGTTTGTGAATGTCGAGACCATGGACGAACCGCACACCTTTGCCTATTCGGTCGAGACGTTCGGCACCGATTACGTGTTCCGCGTGCATCTGTACCTGGGCTACAAGATCAACCAGCGCGTCAATGCCTACCTGCGTCAGGTCGTTCAGGACCTGGCTGCCACCGGCGAGCTGCCGCCACAGACGCATGACTACTCGGTCTACAAGGATCCGGGTAACATCGGCACGTTCAAGTTCGTCCTGATCCGTAAGCTTCTGGCGCCCGAAAGCGATGTGGAGCCGAGCGAGCGTACGGCTATCACGCTCAAGTACATCATCCGCCGCGCCGCCGGCACGCCTGCGCGTTGGTACGGCCTGGAGAACTCCAACGTGAGCTTTGAGTACGTGCCGCTGTTCACCAAGTTCAAGGCCGTGAACAAGATGCAGCGCCTGGCCCCCAACGAGCGCCCGTAGGCGCCGACAGTTGCATGGAGTTGGTTTTCGATGGACAAGATTGAGACCGGGGAGGTAAACATGGATACAAAGGCGCTCGATGGCCGTGAGGCGGTGGTCGAAATGGTGCGTGAGGCGCGTGTCGACGCCGCCGAAGATCGGTTCCTTACGAACCGTGCCAACATGGATATGGCCGACCGCGTGATCTCGATCGTGGCACTGGTATTTGGAGCGGTGTGCGTGTGTGCCCTGCTCGCGCACGTGCTGTTTGTCTAGCGACCGCCGGTTGCAAAGGCTATACACTTGGAACCACCACAAGGGAAACCACCACAAAGGTGCCTGTCCCCTTTGTGGTGGTTTTTGTTTTTGAGAGAGGGGCGGGACGCTGATGGACGTCCGTACGGACGGCGATATTGCCGATAGCTTTTGGTGGCGGCGCACAACGCTGACGCGCCGCACTCCTCTGTATGACGCCTGCGTATCGGTGGGGCTGCTGGTCGCGGCGACGATTGTGGGCGCGCTGCTCGACCATCCGGGTCTCGCGCCGAGCATCATGATCGTCTATGTGTTCGCCGTTCAGCTGTGCGCATTCTTTACCTGGAGTCGCCTGTATTGCTTGCTGAGCTCGGCTGCCGCCGTGGCGCTCTACAACTTCTTGTTTGTCGACCCGCGCTACTCGCTGTCGCTTATCGACCGCGGCTATCCCGGCATGTTCTTCATCATGTTCGTGGTCTCGCTTGTGTCGAGCTCGATTGCGTTGGCCCTGCGCCGCGCCTTGGCACAGGCTGCCGCCAGCGACCGCCGCACGCATATGGCGCTCGAGACCAACCGCATGCTGCAGCGGTGCGCCGATCAGCATCAGATCGTTCACGCCATGGCCACGCAGCTGGCGCGTCTTTCGGGCTGCCCTGTCGTGTGGTACAGCGCCGACGCCGAGGGCGATGACCTGCTGCCGCGCGCGACTTACACGGCCGTGGGCGATGCCGCACCGGTGCACGAACTGGCGCCGCAGATGCCGCCTCGGCTCTCGGCGTCCGCCTATGTGGGAACGCCGCTCGATGCCACGTTTGGCGGCTCGGCGTTTTATGGCATCTACCTGACGGTTCGCACAGGCGACGGCTTCGCGCGCTCGGGCGACCCCGCCTCGGTGGTGGGCGTGCTGGCTATCGTTGCCGAGCCCGACGTGCTGACGCATGAGGAGCGGACACTTGCCGATGCCATCGTGAGCGAAGGCGAGCTGGCGCTCGATCGCGCCCGCGCCATGGAGGCCCGCGAGGAGGCGGCGGTGCTTGCCAAAAACGAACAGCTGCGCGCCAACCTGCTGCGCTCCATCTCGCACGATCTGCGTACGCCGCTCACCAGTATTTCGGGCAATGCCGACGTGCTGCTCGACCAGGGCTCGACCGGCACCGCGGTGCTCGATGCCCAGACGCGCCGCGGCCTGCTTCTATCCATTCGCTCGGATGCGCTGTGGCTCAACGCCACCGTCGAGAATCTGCTCGCCATCACCAAGCTCGAGGGTGGCGGTATGCGCCTGTCGACCACGCTCGAGCTCATGGACGATATCGTCGAGGAGGCGCTGCGCCACGTGAACCCTGCCGTGCGCGAGCACGACCTTAAGGTGGTGGCGTGCGATGAGCCGGCGCTCGTCAACGTCGATGCGCGCCTGATGGTGCAGCTGGTGGTCAATCTGGTGAACAACGCCATCACCTATACGCCCGCGGGCTCGCATATCATGATTTCGATTAGCGTCGACGATGGACGCGTGGCGTGCTCGGTGGTCGATGATGGTCCGGGCATCGCACCCGAGGATCGCGAGCGGATCTTCGAGTCGTTCTATACCGCCAACCATGGTCTGGCCGACAGCCACCGCAGCGTTGGCCTGGGTCTTTCGCTCTGCCGTTCCATTGCGTTGGCACATGGCGGTAGCATAGAGGTTGCCTCGGCGGACCCGCACGGTTCGGTCTTTACGATTGAACTTCCCGCCGCCGACGTTTCGTTTGATAAGGAGTAGCGCTGTGCCGAACTCTGCCGTAAAACCGCTCATCTTGGTCGTTGAGGACGACCCCGCCGTCCGCAACCTTATCGTTGCCGCGCTCGAGGCGCACGGCTTGCGTCATATGGCCGTTGAGACTGCCCATGCCGCCATCGCCGCCGCCTCATCGCAGGCACCGAGCATTGTGCTGCTCGATCTGGGCCTGCCCGATATGGACGGCGTCAAGGTAGTGGAGTCGGTGCGCGCATGGTCGGGCATGCCGATCATCGTGGTCTCGGCGCGCAGCGAAGATGCGGACAAAATCCGCGCGCTCGATGCCGGTGCCGACGACTATCTGACCAAGCCGTTTTCGGTCGAGGAACTGCTCGCGCGCATTCGCACGACGCTCAGGCGCCTTTCGTATGCGCAAACGGGCGGCGTTGTCTCCGAGGGCTCGTTCGATGCCGGTGAGCTGCATATCGATTTTGATGCCGGCATCGCCACGATGGATGGCGAGGAGCTGCATCTGACGCCGATCGAGTACAAGCTCCTGTGCCTGCTAGCGCACAACGCCGACAAGGTGCTGACGCACCAGTTTATCCTGCACGAGATTTGGGGCACGGCAACCAAGAGCGACCTGGCGAGCCTGCGTGTCTTTATGGGCACGCTGCGTAAGAAGATAGAGTCCGACCCCGCGCATCCCCGCTATATCCAAACCCACGTAGGCATCGGCTACCGCCTGGTCACCCAAGGCTAGATCGCCAACCACCATCCCAATATGAGTTGCGGTGAAATACGGACGGAAATGGCCTATTTGGCGGCCAAACAGTCCATATTCCACCGCAACTTTGTTTATTTGCCCCTGGGTTTGCTGGCGTAGAACTTCTTCTTTTTGGGCTTGCCGGCGGGGGAGGGTTTGCCGTCGCCGCGCGGCCCTCGGTCTCCGGCCTGCGCGTGCGCGGGTACTGCCGCGCGAGGCTTGCGGGCCTCGGGGTTGCGCAGCTCCTCGACACGCTCGGCAATCTCCTCGGCGCTAAAGCCGACCTCGGCCATGGCGTCCTCAATGGGCAGGCGGCGCACGATATAGCAGTGGTGCACCTTCTGGTTGCGTGCGAAATCCTCGGGGATGGTCTGCGCCGTAATGTCCTCCAACACCACGCCCGCGCGCGCGAGCTTGCGTGTCTCGGGGCGGAAGCCGCGCAGGTTGCAGCTAAAGATGGCATGTCCGCCCTGTGCGAGCAGGCGCGATACGCCGGCCAAAAGCTCAACATGGTCGCGCTGGACATCCCAAGTGCGGCGGCCCATCTTGGACGAGTTCGAGAACGTGGGCGGGTCGACAAAAATCAAGTCCCAGCGGTTGCGCGTCTGGCGCTGGTCGCGAATCCAGGCGAGCACGTCGTCGCGCACAAAATGATGCTGCGGACCAACAAAGCCGTTCTGGCGCATATTGCGCTCGGCCCAGTCCAGGTAGGTGTTGGAAAGGTCGACCGTCACGGTCTCCTCGACGCCGCCATCGGCCGCGTAGCAGGTGGCAGTGCCGGTGTAGGCAAACAGGTTGAGGAAGCGGCGCGCCTGCTTGGCGTGCTCGCGCACCAGGTTGCGCGTGACGCGATGATCCAGGAAGATGCCCACATCCAAATAGTCGTCAAAGTTGACGGCAAAGGTGAGTCCACCCTCTTCGATGAGCGGCAGGCGACGGCGCGCGATGTTGGCGCGCTCGCCCGAGCCGCCCTTGCCGGCGCCCTGCTTACCGTACTGCGAGCCGCCACGTGAGCGCATGCGGGCCTTGGCGTGCACGTGCTCGGCCGGAACATCAAGGATGCGCGGCGAGATGGCCAAGATGTCGAGCATGCGGGCCTGGGCCAGCGCGGGGTCGATGGTCTTGGGCGCGGCGTATTCGGCGATGACGAGCCAGCGGCCCGGCGTCTGCGGGCAGCCCTCGTACAGATCGATGGCGGCGGAGTAATCGGGCAGGTCGGCATCGTAGACGCGGTAGCAGCTCACGCCCTCGCGCTTGGCCCACTTGCGGCGCAGACGGGCATTCTTGCGCAGGCGGTTGGCGAACTGCTCCGACTCGGGGATGAGCACGGGCAGCGGATTGCCGTCGCCCAGGTCGAGCGTGGCGGCGGGCTCGGACATGGCGAGAGCGGTGCTGCCTTCATCATTGGCGTTGTCGACATCTGCAGTCTCGCCTTCAGCACCTGCACTGGTCGCAGCTTCAAATGCCGCGGCGGCGTGATCGAGCGAGGGCCAAACCTCAATAGTTGCCTCTTCATTGTTGGGCATGACGGCGATCGAGCACTCGGGCTCGGCGTGGAGCGCGCGGGCCAGCAATCCATCGCGGGTGAGCGCGGCGACCGGCGCCGCGGCAAGCTCGGGCGCGCGGCGCAGCTCGCCGACCAGCGTCATGGCATCGTGCATGAGCGAAAGCGGGGTCTCGGTCGTGTCCGCGACCAGGGCGGCACCGGCGACGGCGCCCGCATGGTCCAGCACGGTGGCGGGCTTGGCGGCACAAAAGTCGACAAAACGCTTGTAGCCGGCGCACTTGACCATGCGCTCGGCAGTCTTGCGGGCGGCGGGGTCGATGTCTACGGCCACGATGCGCGCCTGGCGCTCGCGCGCTGCCGCCTCGCGCTCGCGCGCCTCGGCAAGCAGCTGCTCCCACAGGACAGCGTCGTGCAGCTGCCAGCCCTCAAAGCCCCAGCGCTCGCGTGCGGCGCCCGGGGCGCGGTCGGTCAGAATGTTCACGGCCTCCAGCAGCAGACCGCCGCCGGCGCACGAGGCATCGATCAGCGTGGGAAGGGCTTCGTTCTCGTAATCGTCGGCCGTCAGCTCGCGCTCGCATAGTGCGGTCCAGCCGACCTGCGCCAGCACCAGGGCGGCGTAGTCGGGGCGCAGCACGTGCGTGCCCTCGCCGGCGCGGGTCGCTGCGGGCGGCAGGCGTTTGAACAGCGGGTCGCCCGAAAGGTCCAGGCTAATGCTCGCGCGACGCTGACGCAGCGAAAGCAGTAGGTGAACATCGGGGTCGGCGGCATCGACGTCGGCACGACGTCCCGTGGTCTCGGCCAGGCGGTCGCACAGCGCGTCTTTGGCGCGCAGGGCCGAGAAGCGCGTGTTGCGCAGCTGCTCGGTCACGCCGCGGGCGGTGATGGCGATGGTGGCGCCGGGGCGGACGATGCTCTCCCAGGCGATGTCGTAAACGCTATCGTACAGTTCATCGGCATCCTGCGCCTCAAAGCGCCCGAGTACCACGAACACACGGCTCGCCAGGCGCGACCACAGACAGGCGCGGTAGCCTTCTTCGAGCTCGCCCTCAAATGTAGCGCGGCCCTTCAGCCGGCGAACATGCGAAAGCCCGAGGCGTTTAAGCTCATCGGCGAGTGCGGACTCAAAGCCCTCGGGGCAGCTTGCGTAAAATTCCATGGGTGACCTCTCTGGTTGCGTCGCTCCATTATATGATGGATGCTTCGTTTGCCCTTATCCTCGAAAGGAACCCATATGATTGATGCGTGTCCCGAACCCGCTGTGCTCTTTTTTGACGTGGACGGCACGCTGACGTCGTTCGATCCCGACAACATGACCGACAAGGACTTTTCGGCGGTTCGCCCCTCGCAGGCGGTCGTCGAGGCGTTTCATCGCCTGCGCAATGCGGGTCACCAGGCATTTATCTGCACGGGTCGTCCCTTGTGGCTGATCGCCGATGGCCTGCGCGCGCTGAACCCGGCGGGTGTCGTTGCCATGGCGGGAGCGACGCTCGAGGTCGAGGGCCGCGTGGTGCATGAGGACTGCTTTGACGAGCACGTTATCGAGGAGCTTGCACGCCGTATGGCCGCGGCAGGGATTGAGGCCTTTTTCGAGACCAACGTGGCTACTTTTGCCCTGGAACCTGCGGGTGTTGAGCAGTCGTCTCTGATCGGCACTTCTGTGGTGCACAGCGCCGAGGAGATGCGCGTCGACGGCAGTCTGCGCGTGGGCAAGGTATGCCTCAATGTGCCCAGTTTGGCTCGCGTAGCCAATGATGACGGCTTTATCGATCGCGAGTTTGAGCTGTGCAACACCGGTGGCCAGAATCGCGAGCTGAGCCCCAAGGGCATCAACAAGGGCGTGGGCGTGGCGCGAGCGCTGACGTATCTGGGCCGCGAGGGAAATGCGCGCACCTTTGGCTTTGGCGATTCGGGCAACGACCTGGGCATGCTCGCCGCCGTCGAGACGGCCGTGGCCATGGGTAATGCCATGCCCGAGGTCAAGGCGGTCGCCGACTACGTGACCGACGATGTCGCACACGACGGTACCGTCACAGCGATGCAGCATTTCGGCCTCATCTAATGAATCCCGCGTTCTGACGTTTGCTCAAACTGCGACTCTTTGCTTTTGCATGCTCAATCGATTTATCAATCCAAACACTGAGGTGTTTATACCGTTCGCCGAGAAGATAAAAAACCGCAGCTCACGCCTTGATAAACGTAGGTAAAGTGTTTAGCAGTTTAACGTCCGTGTGCAAGCGAAAGGAATCAGGTAGATGGCAATCAAGGTGTTCGCTGACGGTGCAAACCTCGAGGGCATGCTCGACATGTACGAGAACGGCAACGTTCAGGGTTTCACGACCAATCCGTCCCTTATGAAGAAGGGCGGCGTGACGGATTACCGCGCGTTTGCCAAGGAGGTCCTGGCCCGCATCACCGATGTGTCTGTGTCGTTTGAGGTCTTTGCCGATGACGTCGAGACCATGGAGGTCGAGGCCCGCGAGATCGCTACCTGGGCCGAGAACGTCTACGTTAAGATCCCGTGCGTGACCACCAAGGGCGAGTCCACCGCCGAGCTGGTTCGCAAGCTTTCGGCCGACGGCATCAAGGTTAACGTCACCACCATCTTTACGCCTATGCAGGTCGACGAGATGGTCGAGGCCGTTGATGCCGAGACGCCGTCCATCATCTCGCTCTTTGCCGGCCGCATCGCCGACACCGGCGTCGATCCCATTCCGTTTATGACGGAGTCGGTCAAGAAGGCCGCCGCCAAGCCCAACTGCGAGGTCCTGTGGGCATCCACGCGCGAGCTCATCAACATTTACCAGGCCGAGGCCTGCGGTTGCCAGATCATCACGGTGCCCAACAGCATCCTGGCCAAGCGCAAGAACATTGGCCGCGACCCGTACGAGGTCTCGCTCGATACCGTGCGCGGTTTCGCTAAGGATATCGCCGCTTTGGGCTTCCATATTCTGCCGTAGGGCGAACACTGGCTGCGCCGTGGGCTGTTCGCCCCGGCCTTCCCTTTCCCTATCGCTCACGCGCTTTGCGAGGGTCGCGCTAGGGAAAGGGAAGGCCGGGGCTGCCGGCACGAGCTTGCCAGCAAGTTGGCGCTTGGCTTCCATATCCTGCCGTGGGCAAAGGTACCCCCGCCTGCGCCGTGCAAAATTGAGAGTATTCAGCAACGTAAAGGTCTTTATCAGTTAACCGAAGCATGGAACGGCCCCCGTTTTGGCTCTGACGACGCTAAAACGGGGGCTGTTTTTTGCTTTTTCGTCTCTGAGGGGCATCCGGAACGGTGGAATTTGCAGAATACTCGCGATTTTGCACATCGCTACAGGGGGTACCTTTGCTTTGGCGGTTTACTTGCCCTGTACCATGGTGAGGGAGATCTTTTTGCGGTCGCGATCGACCTTCTCGACCCACACCTTGACCGTGTCACCGACGCGCACCACGTCGCTCGGGTGCTTGACAAAGCGGTTGGCCAGCTTGGAGATATGTACGAGGCCGTCCTGGTGCACGCCCACGTCGACGAAGGCGCCAAAGTCCACAACGTTGCGCACCGTGCCCTTGAGTTCCATGCCGGGTTCCAGGTCGTCGATGGAAAGCGCCGAGCGGCTAAAGACCACCTCGGGCGCGTCGTCGCGCGGGTCGCGGCCGGGCTTCTTGAGCTCGTTGACGATGTCGATGAGCGTGAGGGTGCCGCAGTTCAGATCGCTAGCCAGCGCCGAGATGCTGCCCAGGCGGCGCTCGATGTCGGGCACGCCGCCGCGGCTGAGCTCGCTTGTTTTAACGCCGGCGCGTTCTAGGACGGCCGTGGCCACCTCGTAGCTTTCGGGGTGGACGCTCGTCGCGTCGAGCGGGTTCTTACCGCCGCTAATGCGCAGGAAACCCGCGGCGTTGAGGTATGCCTTGGGTCCCAGCTTGGGGACCTTCTTGAGCTGGCGGCGATCGGTAAAGGCGCCGTTTTCCTCGCGGTAGGCCACGATGTTTTTGGCCACGCTCGGCGTAATGCCCGATACGTATCCCAGCAAACTTGCGCTCGCGGTGTTTACGTCGACGCCCACGCGGTTGACGACGTCCTCCACCACGTGGCCCAGGGTGCGTGAGAGCTCGGCCTGGTCAAGGTCGTGCTGGTACTGGCCCACGCCGATGGACTGGGGCGGAATCTTGACGAGCTCTGCCAGCGGGTCCTGCAGGCGACGGCCCAGGCTCATGGCGCCACGCACGGTGACGTCCAGGTCGGGATATTCCTGGCTGGCGAGCTCGGAGGCGGAGTACACCGACGCGCCGGCTTCGTTGACGATGGTGTAGCGAAGGCTGGGCGCCTGCTCGGCAATAAACTCCGAGACGACTTCCTCGGTCTCGCGGCTGGCGGTGCCATTGCCGATGACGATGGTGTTGACGCCGTCCTTCTTGACGAGGCGGGCGAGCTCGCGCTTGGTGCCGGCGACGTCGTGGCGCGGCTTGGTGGGGTAGACCACGCCGTGGTCGAGCAGCTTGCCGGTCTCGTCCATGACGGCGACCTTGCAGCCGGTGCGGTAGCCCGGATCGAGCGCGAGCACGCGGGCGCCGCGCACGGGGCGTGCCGAGAGCAGGCCCTCGAGATTCTTGGCAAAGACATTGATGGCCTCGGTCTGCGCGCGGACGGTGAGTTTGGCGCGGGCCTCGCGCTCCAGCGAGGGGGCCATGAGGCGCTTGTAACCGTCAGCGATGGCGGCATCGAAGATGGGAGCAAACACGCCCTGGCGTCGGGGCCAACGGCTGCCGAGGCGTGCCGTGGCGGCAGCGCCGTCGACGTTCACGCGCACGCGGAGCTTGCCCTCGCGATCACCGCGGTCGATAGCCAGCACGCGGTGGTTGGGTATACGGCGCAGCGGCTCGTCAAAGTTGTAGTAGGGCTCGTAGGGGGTCTTCTCGGTGGGGTCGGTGGCCTCGACGACGATGTCGGCGGTGTTTTGCGTAAAGGCGCGCAGATCGGCGACGTTCTCCGGGTCCTCGGCTACCGTCTCGGCCACGATGTCGGCGGCGCCGGCGAGCGCCTTTTCGGGCGTGTCGAAGCCGGCCTCCTCATTGACGTATGCTGCGGCGGCGTCGAGCGCACTGCCCTTGGCCGAGGCCTGCATGATGATCATGTTGGCGAGCGGCTCCAGGCCGGCCTCGCGGGCCTTCTGCGCGCGAGTCATGCGCTTTTTGCGGTAGGGCTTGTAGAGGTCCTCGACACGCTGGAGCTGCGTGGCCTCGCGAATCTGCTGCTCGAGTTCGGGCGTGAGTTTGCCCTGGGCGTCGATGAGCAGGATGACGTCCTCTTTACGCTGCTCAAGATTGCGCAGGTAGGACAGGCGCTCGTCGAGCGCGCGCAGGGCGACGTCGTCCATACCGCCCGTTGCTTCCTTGCGGTAGCGCGAAATAAAGGGGATGGTGTTGCCCTCGTCGATGAGCTTGACGGCCGCCTCGATGTTGGCGGCCTTAAGGTTGAGCTCGCGGGCGAGCTGGGCGATAAGATCCATGGGACTCCTTGCGTTTAAGGTGCGTTTGCAGCACAGGGCTACCAAGGATACCACCCGCCACTCCACCCAAGTAGTCATTTTGGGACGGGGCTCTTTTAGCCACTTTTGCCGCCCCGTCCCAGAAAAATCGCCGGCAAGGTACCAAAAAGCCCCGCGGGCAGGAGGCTGCTCGCGGGGCAAAGAAGAGGGGCTTGTTGGTGGCGGACCGAAGGGTTCGGCATGGGGCTTCTGCCGCGGTCGCTCTTAAGGCATTACAGCTCGACGAGCTGGCCGGTCTCGGCGGCCTCCTTGATGGCGTTGAGAAGCGTGAGCGTCTTGACGTTATCGGCGGGGGTCACGACGGGCTCGACCTCGCGGCGGACAACCTTCACAAAGTGCTTGAGCTGCATCTTGTGCGGCAGTGCCGGGTCGACGGCCGGAATCTCCATCTGCAGCGGCTTGTGCCAGTTGGAGGCGCCGTCGTAGGAGAACTGGTGCAGGCGGGGCAGCGACAGGGCGCCCTTAGTGCCGCCGATAAAGTAGGCGTCGGCGTCGAAGGGGCGGTACTGCGGGTCCTCGCGAGCGGTTGCCTCCCAGTTCCAGGGGCTGGCGGTGGCGTCGGAGATGGTCATGCTCGCGAGCGCGCCATCGGCAAAACGGACGTTGACCACGGCGGAGTCCTCGGTCTCGAAACCGCGGGCGGCGCTGGACTGCATACCCTGGACGGCAACGGGCTCGCCCAGCAGGTAGCGGAGCAGGTCGACGTCGTGCACCAGGTTGACCAGGATCGGGCCGGCACCCTTCTTGCGGCGCCATTCGACATCGAAGTACTCGTCATTCTTATAGATCATGTAGTGGAAGCTCGACACGGTGAGCTTGCCTAGCTCGCCGGACTCGATGATCTCCTTGGCCTTGTTGACGAAGGGGTTGTGGCGACGGTGCTGACCCACGAGCACGGGCACGCCGGCGGTCTCGGCCTCGGCAGCGAAAGCCTGGGCATCCTCCAGGTCGTTGGAGATCGGCTTTTCGACCAGCGGCACGATATTGCGCTTCACAGCCTCGCGGGCAACGCCCAGGTGCAGGTCGTTGGGCGTGGCGATGATGACGGCCTCGGGCTTAACCTCGTCCATCATCTGGGCGGGATCGGTGAAGAACGGCACGCCGGCGGCCTCAGCCGTGGCGCGGGCGCCCTCAAAGGCGTCGGCGATGGCGACGAGCTCGGCCTCGGGCTCCTCGGTGACAAAGCGGATGTGGTTGCGGCCCATGGCGCCGGCGCCGATAACGGCAATGCGGACGGGGTTGAGCTCAGACATTTCGACTCCTTAATACTGGTGACCGGTGGAATGCGACAAAGGGACTGTCCCTTTGTCGCATCGGTAAAACTAGGCGGACTTCTTCTTGCTGTCGGAGACCATCATGTAGACGGTGAGCACGACGGCGATGGCGGCGATCACAATGGCGCCGTAGAAGGACTGCTGGTAGGCGGCGCTGCCGGCCTCAGCGTGATACAGCACGGCGGTGATGGGCTGGCTGATCCAGGTGGAGGCGGCGTAGCCCAAAAACATGATGCCGTAGTTGACGCCGATGTTGCTGGTACCAAAGGCGCCACCGGTGAGCGGCGGGTAGATGACGAGCAGGGCGCCAAAGCTAAAGCCGAGCAGGGCGAGCGCCACAAAGAACATGGCCTGCGTAAAGCTCATCGACATGATGACGAGTGCGACGATGGTGACGACAAGGCTGATGAGCAGCGACTTATAGGCGCCGAGCTTGTCGATGATCTGGCCAAAGGACAGACGGCCGACCAGGTTGGCGCAGGTGTTGACGGAGACCACCACACCGCCGAGGGCGACGGCCGCGGCGCTCGTGGGGTCGGCGAAGAGCTGAACGGCGGCGATGGAGGCAACCTTGCCCACGAGCAGGGTGCCCGCGGTGGCGGCAAAGGCGAAGGTGACGATGAGGACCCAGAAGCGCGGGGTCTTGACCATCTCGCCCGGGGTGAGGTCGCCGAAGGTGCCAGCGTGCGCGCCGCCCTTGGGGGCCTCGAAGCCCTCGGGCAGCCAACCGGCCTCGGGGGCCTTCAGGAACAGGGCGGAGGCGGCGATCGTCACAAAGAAGATGACGCCGAGCGCCTTAAGGGCGCCAAAGATGCCCAGGCTCGGGATGAGCAGCGAGGCGAGCACCGGGGACAGCACGGCGGGACCGGCGGTCGAAGCGGCCAGGGTGATGCCGGAGGCGAGACCCTTCTTGTCGATGAACCACTTTTGGCCGGTGGTGAGCGCGGGGTTGTAGCCCAGGCCGTTGCCGATGGCGGCGACGAGCGAGAACCACAGGTAGAACTGCCACGGCTCGGTGACGGTGCCGGACATGAACCAGCCCAGGCCGTAGCACGCGGCGGCGGCGATCACGACGTTGCGCGGGCCGATCTTATCGGAGATGCGGCCGGCGAAGATGCCCGTCACGGCCATGATGGTCTGAAAGACCGGGAAGGCCCAGGTAAGAGCGCTGGACCACTCGGGGTAGACGGCGAGCAGGTTCTTGCTCACGACGGAATACAGCGCGATGGAGCTGATGAAGAACATGGTGACGCACGCGGCGGAAAGCACGACGGCGCGACCCTTGTTGGAGTTGGTGGAAGCCATTGGACTCTTTCTAATCGATACGGGGGAGGAACAGGCGTGTCTGCGGGTCCTCCCTGTCGGGTTGGTTTACTGGTCAGTCGGCTTGGCGACGCCGGACTCATCGGACCAGAGCTCGACACCCTTGTTCTTAAGGTAGTTGTCGGCATAGGCGCGACGGCCGCCGGGCTTGGCGGTGAGGTCGCCCATCATGTTGGAGAAGCCGCCGTCGACCTTGATGGCGTCGCCGGTGGTAAAGTCCGAGCGCTTGGACGCCAGGAACATGACGGCGTTGGCGATATCGCTGACCTCGCCGATGCGGCGCGTGGCGATCAGGCGGCTGCGGCTCTTTTCGACCTCGGGGTCGGCGTAGAAGTTGGCCGACATCGGGGTCTTAACGAAGCAAGGCTCGACGCAGTTGGAGCGGACGCCGTAGGGGCCCCACTCGGCGGCGAGCATCTTGGACATCATGTTGACGCCGGCCTTGGTGGAGCTGTACACGCCCGAGAACGTCTCGGGGGAGTGGCTGGCAACGGTCGAGATGTGCACCAGGCGGCCCTGGCCGGCCTTGATCATCTCGCGACCAAAGCGCTGCGAGGTGATGAAGTAACCGGTGAGGTTGACGTTGAGCACCTGCTCCCAGTCGCTCAGCGGCAGGTCCTCCATGGCGGCGAAGCGCAGGATGCCGGCGGTGTTGACGAGAACGTCGACGCGGCCGAAGTCGGCGATGGTGGCATCGACGGCGGCCTGAACCTCGGCCTCGTCGGTGGCGTTCATCTTGTAACCCTCGGCGTGGATGCCAAACTCGGCGGCGAGGTCGGCGGCTGCGGCCTTGACCTTCTCCTCGTCCAGGTCGAGCAGGACGACGTTGGCGCCGTTGCGGGCGAACTCGCGGCAAATCTCGACGCCCATACCGCCGAGTGCGCCAGTCACGGCGCAGACATCGCCCTCGAGCTTGAGCCAATTGCTCATAGGAACTTCCCTTCTTGTGCCTCCCTGTGGGTCGCTCCCATTAACCGACCCACGTGGTTTTCGCTGGTTATCGTATGCTTTGCATTTGCGCAGGTGAATTGCATATTTGTTAGAATGGCGTTAACCGTAGGTTTATAGCTTGCAAGACGATGTGCCTTTAATTGAGTGCGTGACCTGCCAAAACAACCCCCTTCGGCAGTTCATTGCCATGCGTCTGGAAACAGGAGATTGACGTGTACGATCGACGACTCGAGGCCATATCGGCCGCCGCGGAGCTGGGAAGCTTCTCACGGGCGGCGGCAAAATTGCGCGTGTCGACCCCGGCGCTCGTCAAGCAGGTGTCGGGCTTCGAGGCCGAGTTTGGCATCACGTTGTTCGAGCGCTCGCATTCGGGTGTTAAGGTGACGCCGGCGGGTGCTCTGCTGGTGGACGATGCGCGCTCGATCATGCGGCAGTCCGAGGACGCGCTGCGCCGTGCCCGACGCGCAGCGGGCGATGGCGGGGCCGTGCGCCTGGGCGTGTCGATGATGTGCCCGGGGCGCCAGACGCTGTCGATGTGGTCGGGCATCCATGATCTGGAACCGTCGCTACGATTTGAGATCGTGCCGGTAAGCGACCTCTATGACGAGCGCGAGACCGTCATGCGCAGCCTCGGTCGCGAGGTCGATGTGGTGCAGTCGAGTTTTTCGACCCCGCGCTGGGGTGACGCCTGCCAAAAGCTCCGCATTGTCAACGTGCCGTTTTATATCGACCTGCCGCGCACGAGCCCGCTGGCGCGCAAGACGCGCATCACAGTTGCCGACCTGGAGGGTATGCGTCTGCGCGTGCTCCGCCACGGCAACGACGCTATGGACAGCCTGCGTATCGATCTTTTGGCAGACGGCGGCGTGGACGTGATCGATGTGGATAGCTTCGACTTTGCGCTCTTTAACGAGGCGGAGGAAAAGGGCGACGCGGTGCTCACCTGCGGGGCGTGGTCGGGGGTGCACCCGGCCTTTGTGGGCGTGCCGTTCCTATGCGGTCGCGAGGTGCCAGTCTTTCTGCACTACCCGCTCGAGCCCACCCTCCAAGTCCAAAAATTCGTCAACGCCATGGCACAACTTCTCAAATAGCCAAAAGAGTCCCGTCCCAAATTAGCTACCCTTTGCTACGGGTTTAGCGGTCCTCGCGTTGCGGCCCGGCTGCCTCGGCTGTCTTTACGCGGTTCTTGTCGATGTACATGTTTTTGTCGGCCTGGGAAAAGAGCTCGCGCATCGTAGGCGGTTCATCAAAATCACTGGAAAGCGCATAGCCCACCGCATAGCTGATAGGCATGTCGGGATGAGTCTCGGAATGCTCGTTCACGTTCGCGCGAACCCGAGCGAGACAGGACTCCACGGCAGCTCGATCGGTATCTCGCAGCACCGCGATAAACTCATCGCCGCCGTCGCGGCCCACAAAGCAGGTCTCCGACGCCACGCGCCCCAGCTGCTGGGCAAAAGAACGGATGTATTCGTCGCCCTTCTCGTGGCCGAAGCTGTTATTGACCGTATGCAGATTGTTAAGGTCGAAGACGCACACCGCAACGGGCGCCTCCGCGGAGACAGGTTGCTCCTGCCCCAAGACCTCCTCGCACTTGTTCTTGTTGGGCAGTCCTGTGGCTTCGTCGAGATAGACTTTGTTCTGCAGTTCGCGATTGAGCGCGGCAGTTCGCACCGCGCGAACAAGTTCGACCGCAAAGGTCGCCACCAAGCCCATGATGTCGATGATCACCAGGCCCTCGAGATAGTTGAGCGCCGACGCCTTCTCCTGAGAGTAGTCCTCTGCGAGTCGCGTAGCATCGTCGCAAATGCCAAAGAACTCCTCGCTCATGGAGATGATGTCGGTGTTCTCATAGCCGACTTCGCGCACGCGGATGATCTCGGTGCAAAGCTCATCAAAATAATTTGCAAGCTCGGTCATTTTTGCCTGATACTCATCGTCGTCGAGACGGACGAGGTTGAGGTCGTCACTTCCGTAACGCAAACCGTTGATGTATGAATCCACGGCTTTGAGCAGGTCATCTTGAGGCTGGCCCGCATCCTCGAGCTTAACGATTCGCTGCGTGGTACCGCGCACCAGACCGGCGTAGTTGACCACACGCGCCGTGCCCTGGATATCGGAGACGAGCAGCATAACATTGATGAAGAAGAAGATGAGAACTGCCGTGAGCACCATCATGAGCAGGCGCACCGCCTGGCCGGCCTTCTTGGCGACAGAAGTATTCACAAGTTCACTCCCCTAAATGACAAAAGAACAGGTAGCACGCAGTGTGCTGAAATTCATGGGTGGTTAACTCTACCATATGGGCCAGCAGCCTCAAACTGCAGCAGACGCTCGTCCAAATTGGCGTGACGCTTGCCTTGTTGTTCTTGACCTGGCCGCGCTATCGGACATGCTTCTGGTCTTGGATCACCATGGGAAAGCTCATCCCGTTTTGTGCGTCTAGAGTGGGATGCGGCTTCCCAAAGGTGCCGTTAGGGGAAATCACATCCCGGTTTACCCCCTTGAAATGGGATGCCGTTTCCCGGAGGGGGTCCAGCGGGAAACGGCATCCCATTTTGGGCCCGAAAAGTGGGATACGGTTTCCGGCCGGCATGAAAAAGCCTCCGCAGCTCGTGTGGCTGCGGAGGCTTTATTCGTTGCGGCGCATTGTGTTTGGGTCGCTGAGATGAGTCGATTTGCCCCGAAAGAGGAGGGCATTGACCTTAGGGTCATGCCCGACGAATGAGCGGCAAATCGGCCATCTCGGCGAGCCGAACTACTCCAGCTCAAACGCTCCGGTATAGAGCTGGTAGTAATACCCGCGCTTGGCGATTAGCTCGTCGTGGTTGCCGCGCTCGATGATGCGGCCGTGATCCAGACAGATGATCGCGTCGGAGTTGCGCACGGTGGACAGGCGGTGCGCGATGACAAACGTCGTGCGGCCCTCCATGAGCTTATCCATGCCCTCCTGCACGATGGCCTCGGTGCGGGTGTCGATGGAGCTCGTGGCCTCGTCCAGGATCATTGCCGGCGGATCGGCGACGGCGGCGCGGGCGATCGAAATCAGCTGGCGCTGGCCCTGCGACAGCTGGGCGCCGTTGCCGGTGAGCATGGTGTCGTAGCCGTCGGGCAGGCGGGTGATAAAGTCGTCCGCGCCCGCGAGCTTGGCCGCCGCAATGCACTCCTCGTCGGTGGCGTCCAGGTTGCCGTAGCGGATGTTGTCCATCACGGTGCCGGTGAACAGGTTCACGTCCTGCAGCACGACGCCCAGGCTTCGGCGCAGGTCGGCCTTGCGGATCTTGTTGACGTTGATGCCGTCGTAGCGAATCTTGCCGTCGGCGATGTCATAGAAGCGGTTGATGAGGTTGGTGATGGTCGTCTTGCCGGCACCGGTGGCGCCGACAAACGCGACCTTCTGGCCCGGCTTGGCAAACACGGACACGCCGTGCAGCACCTCGTGGTCGGGCGTGTAGCCAAAGTCCACGTTGTCCATAACCAGGTCGCCGCGCAGCGGCACGTACTCGATCTCGCCGGTTGCGCGGTGCGGATGTTTCCACGCCCACATGCCGGTGTGGTGGTCAGCCTCCTCGAGCTGCCAGGTATCGGGGTTGACCTGCGCGTTGACGAGCGTCACATAGCCTTCGTCGGCTTCGGGCTCCTCGTCGATGAGCTCAAAGATGCGGTCGGCGCCGGCGAGGCCCATGACCACGGCGTTGATCTGCTGTGAGATCTGGCCGATCTGTCCGCAGAACTGCTTGGTCATGTTGAGGAACGGCACCACGACGGCGATGGACAGCGCCATGCCCGAGATGCTCAGGTTGGGCACGCCCAGTGCCAGGAAAATGCCGCCCGCCAGTGCGACCAGCACGTAGAGCAGGTTGCCCAGGTTCATAAGGATGGGCATGAGGATGTTGGCGTACATGTTGGCCTTCTGGGAGACCTCGAAGAGCTTTTCGTTGCGCTCGTCAAAATCGGCCTCGGCGGCAGACTCGTGGCAGAACGCCTTGACGACCTTCTGGCCGTTCATGACCTCCTCGATATGGCCCTCGACCACGCCGAGCTCGGTCTGCTGTGCAATGAAGAAGCGCGCGGAGTTGGAGCCGAGCAGCTTGGTCATAAAGGTCATAAAGGCGACGCCGGCGATGATGACCAGGCACATCCACACGCAGTAGTACAGCATGATAAAGAACACCGTGACGATGATGATGATCGTCATGAGCAGGTTGGGCAGCGACTGGCTGATCATCTGACGCAGCGTGTCGATGTCGTTGGTGTAGTGGCTCATGATATCGCCGCGCTGGTGCGTGTCGAAGTAGCGGATCGGCAGGTCCTGCATGCGGTTGAACATCATCTCGCGCAGCTTCTCGAGCGAGCCTTGCGTGACGATAGCCATGGCGCGGTTCCAGAAGAGCGAGGACAGGACACCGACGCCGTAGATGCAGGCGAGGGTGGTCACGAGCTGCAGAATCTTGGGCTGTGCGGCTTCCCAATCGCCCGACTGCCACGATTCGCTAATAATTTGCAGGGCGCTCTGCAGGAAGGTCGCGCCGATGGAGTTGATGATGGCGCAGAGCACCACGCCGGCGACGACAAGGGGCAAAAGCACGGGATAGAAGCCAAAGAGCGTCTTGATGAGGCGCGACATGGTGCCGCCCTTGCGGTTGAGCGCGCGCTCGGCGGTCGTTGCCTTACTCATGTGCCTCGCCTCCTTCCTGGGTCTGAGCTTGCGTTGCGGTCATGTCGGTGTTGTCTGCCGCCGTGTTCGCGTCGCCAGAGACGTCGTCGGCGTCTTGCGTACCTTCGGCAGACATCTTGTTTTGCGAGGTAAAGGTCTCGCGGTAGATCTCGCTCGTCTTGAGCAGCTCTTCGTGGTTGCCGATCTGTGCGATGCGGCCGCCCTCCATGACAATGATGCGGTCTGCGTCCTGCACGGAGCTGATGCGCTGGGCGATGATGAGCTTGGTCGTGTTGGGCAGATAGCTTGCCAGGCCTGCGCGAATCTTGGCGTCAGTCTTGGTGTCGACGGCGCTGGTGGAGTCGTCCAGGATCAAGATCTTGGGGCGACGCAACAGGGCGCGTGCAATGCACAGGCGCTGCTTCTGACCGCCCGAAACATTAGAGCCGCCCTGTTCGATCCAGGTGTCGTAGCCCTTGGGGAAACCGTCGACAAATTCGTCGGCGCAGGCCAGATGCGCTGCCTCGCGGACTTCCTCGTCGGTGGCGTTCGGGTCGCCCCAACGCAGGTTCTCGGCGATGGTGCCGCTAAACAGCACGTTTTTCTGCAGCACCATGGCGACCTGGTGACGCAGCGTGTCCAGGTCGTAGTCGCGCACGTCCATGCCGCCCACGCGCACGGTGCCTTCGGTGGCGTCGTACAGGCGGGCGATGAGGTTGACGAGCGTGGACTTGGCCGAGCCGGTGCCGCCGATGATGCCGATGGTCTCGCCGCTCTTAATGTGCAGGTCGATGTCATCGAGCGCCTGGCGCTTCGCATGCTTGGAATACTTAAAGCTCACGTGGTCAAAGTCGATGGAACCGTCGGCAACCTCGAGCACGGGCTCGGCAGGATCGGCGATCGTGGGCTCGGCGGCCAGCACCTCGGCAATGCGGTGTGCCGATTCGTCGGCCATGGTCACCATGACAAAGATCATCGACAGCTGCATCAGGCTCATGAGAATCTGGAAACCATAGGTAAAGGTCGAGGAGAGCTGGCCCACGTCGAACAGCGTGCCCTGGCTCGTGATGATGAGCTTGGAGCCCAGGTAGATGATGACGACAAATGCGCCGTTGACGCAGATGTTCATCATGGGGTTGTTAAAGGCGAGCAGCTTCTCGGCGCGGGTGAAGTCCATCTGGACGTCGCGCGCGGCGGTCGCGAACTTCTCCTTCTCAAAGTCTTCGCGCACATAGCTCTTGACCACGCGCATGCCGGTGACGTTTTCCTCGACGGACTCGTTAAGGGCATCGTACTTGTGGAACACGCGCGAGAAGATGGGGCGCACCTTAAAGATGATAAAGAACAGTCCAAAGCCCAGCAGCGGAATGATGACCAGGTAGACCATGGCGACGCTGCCGCCCATGATAAACGCCATGGTAAAGGCGAAGATCAATACCAGCGGCGCGCGCACGGCGATACGGATGATCATCATAAAGGCCTGCTGCACGTTGTTGATATCGGTGGTCAGGCGCGTGACGAGCGAGGAGCTCGAGAACTCATCGATGTTGGCAAAGCTGAACGTCTGGATCTTGTAGAACAGGTCGTGACGCAGGTTCTTGGCGAACCCGCAGCTCGCATGGCTGCAGGTGACGCCGGCCGCGGCGCCAAAAGCAAGCGACGTCAGCGCGATGAGCACCAAAAAGCCTGCGGTGGGAAGCATCTCGGCTACGGTGGCGCCGTCTTTGATGGCGTCGATCAGGTTGGCGGTGATAAATGGAATCAGCATCTCGCAGAGCACCTCGCCAAGCACGAGCAACGGCGTGGCAACGGTGACTTTCATATAGTCGCGGATGCTTCCCATGAGGGTTTTAATCATCCAGTTCCTCCCAGGTTACGCGGATTTTATCGAGCATTTCGGCGAGGTCCTCGCGCTCGTCGTGGGTGAGCGCGCTAAAGGCCCGTTCTCTAAAGCGGATGCGGGCTGCCTGGTCGATGCGGGCGTTTTCCCGGCCGGTTTCGGTCAGGCGAATGGTGAGCTGCCGTCGATCCTTGGGGTTACGGCTGCGCTCGATGAGGCCGTTGAGCTCGAGCTTGGACAGGATCTCGGAAAGCGACCCCGGCTTGAGGTCAAAGTGCATGCCGAGTTCCTGCTGAGACATCTCGCCGCCGGGCTGCTTGGCCAGCAGGCAGATGATGGGCGCCTTGCCGGACACGCCTCCGCCATGAAAATGCATGTAATGGCCGCAAAAGCCCAGGCCACTGAGGATGCGCTTGGCGAGTTTGTCTTCGGCGCTGACCGCTTCGGGCATGTCTACCGGTTGCAACGGGTCACCGCCGGGCTCATGCGGAAGGACGAGTGGTTCAACACACATATCTAAGCTTCGCTCCTTTCTTTAGTTAGGTAGTTGAATTGTTTTGTGCCTAACTAATCTAGGAGCGCCACACAAGAATGTCAAGGTACCAAACTTATTAAGTTACGGCGTTTTACCAAACGCCGTAACCGCTCGACGCTGCAAGCGTTCCTAAGCGGCAATCTGACGTTCAATCGTCGGGCATGGCCACAAGGCCTATGCCCTCCTCTTTCACGTCACCTTGCTCGCTTAGGAACGCTTTCGCTGTCCGTCCTCAACCTGTGATTCCGCCACGGTCCGCTTCGGTGCATGTGATCCCTTGGGGACGGAGGAAAAAAAGATCATTTTCCGAAACCTTTCCGCAACAATTTGCCCTTCGTACCGCTCGACTCCGCTCGCAACGTCCCCTGCGCTACACTTAGTCGCACTATGGCGCCGTCGCGCCCGACCCAAGGGGGACACTCATGAAGAATACTCAGCTGCTGCTGATTAACGATATGTGCGGCTACGGCAAGGTCGCGCTTTCTGCCATGCTGCCGGTGCTGTCGCACATGGGCTATCGCATCCACAACCTGCCGACGGCCCTCGTTTCCGATACGCTCAACTACCCCAAGTTCTACATCCACGACACCACGGAGTATGTCCGCCAGAGCCTCGCCATCTGGGAGGAGCTCGGCTTTGAGTTCGACGCCATCTCGACCGGCTTTATCGTGACCGAGGAAGAGACGCGCATCATCTCGGACTTCTGCCACCGCCGCGCGCAAAAGGGCACCAAGGTGTTCGTCGACCCCATCATGGGCGACAACGGCAAGCTCTACGCTGGCGTGCCCGAGTCCACGATCGGCCTCATGCGCAGCCTGCTCGAGTGCGCCGACTACGCGGTGCCCAACTACACCGAGGCATGTCTGCTCACCGATACGCCCATTGCCGAGCAAATCACGCCGGATGAGGGCCGCGCTCTTGTGGATGCCGTGCGTGCTCTGGGCGCCAAGTCGGTGGTCGTTACGAGCGCCGTGGTCAATGGTACGAACGCGGTTATCGGTTACGACCATGTGGCGGGGGAGTACTTCACGATTCCCTTCGACCTGATCCCGGTCTACTTCCCGGGCACGGGCGACACGTTCTCGGCGGTGCTCGTCGGCCGCGTTATGGCCGGTTGGAGCCTGCAACGCGCGACGAGCGATGCCATGCGTGTGGTGGCCGAGCTTATCGAGCGCAATGCCGACCAAGAGGACAAGTCAGCCGGTCTTCCCATCGAGGCCTGCCTGGACGTGATCGACCATGAGTAACGCCGACGAGGGCGGCATCAAGCCTGCGGGCGAGAACAAGCCGCTCGGCGCGCCGCGTGGCAAGCGTCCGCGTATCCGCGTGAGCTGCGTGGACCAGCTGGGCGCGTGCCGCTGCCACCATGGTCACAAGCCGGGCGACGTCTTTGACTTCGACCGAGATCGCGGCAAGATGTGCGCCATGGCCTGCCATGTGGGATTTCCCTATATCGATATCCTGCGCTATGGCGGAACCGTGCCTGGCAACGAGCCTGGTACGGCAAAGTTCTGCTGCCCCGAGGTAGATACGCTGAACGTTTGGGTTGCCGAGATCGTCGACGAATAGCCGGATGCGACAAAGGGGCGGTCCCTTTGTCGCATCCGCCGGTGGTGCTCCTTCTTTTTTGCCTATAATCCTAAATCTCTGCATTTCATCCGATTTTGTGCTCTAAAAACCCTGCATTTCATCGATAATCAAGCATATAAACTTTGTATTTCATTTGATGACACTGAGGGGAGAGCCTATGCTGCGTAGGAAAATAGCGGCAGAGCTGGAGCGTTGGCTGAAGTCTGCCGAGCAAAAGGCCTTATTCATTACGGGTTCTCGCCAGATCGGCAAAAGTTATTCGATTCGCGCATTTGGCAAAGCCAGCCATGCAACCTACATCGAACTCAACCTCATGGAAAACCGCCAGGCAAAAGATGCTCTTCTCGAGGCGCGAGATGCCGATGATTTCATCAGCAGGGTGACGCTTCTTTCGGGAAAGTCGATTGCACCAGGCAAAACGCTCGTGTTTATCGATGAGGTCCAAGAGGCCCCCGACATCATGACGATGGCAAAGTTCCTTGTTGAGGACGGGAGGTGTCGCTGGGCGTTTTCGGGGTCAATGCTCGGGACCCAGTTCAAGGGCGTTAGGTCCTATCCCGTGGGATATGTTCACGAGCTTAGGATGTTCCCGCTCGATTTTGAGGAGTTTTGCTGGGCGATCGGGGTGAGCGAGGGAGCTCGCCAAACGATACGCGACGCGTGTATCAGCGAGAAGCCCATTCCTGATTACATTCATGACGCGATGATGGCAAACTTCAGGACCTATACCGTTGTCGGCGGAATGCCAGAGGTCGTGCAGCGTTTCCTTGACACGCGGGGCGACCTTGCCTCTGTTCGTCAGCTACAGTCAGAACTCAACGAACAGTACCGGCGGGATATCTCCAAGTATGCAAGCGGGCGAGCCCTTCAGGTGCAGAGCATTTACGTTCAGCTCCCTATTATGCTCGAGGGTGAAAACAAACGCTTCGTGCTCAATTCCATTGACCCCAAGGCACATTACGACAAGTACCAGCGAGATTTTGTCTGGCTCGTCGATGCCGGCGTTGCTCTCAAGGCCGATATCGTAACCGAGCCAAAATCGCCCCTGCTCAAGACGGCACGGCCATCACAGTTCAAGCTATATCAATCGGATACGGGCATGTTGATGGCGCGCTACCCCGTTGGAGTCGCCCAAGCGGTGTATCTTGATAGCAAGGAGCCCAATCTGGGCGGCATTTACGAAAACGTGGTGGCCCAGCAGCTGGCTGCCCAAAATCGCCAGCTTTACTACTATCAGACAAAAAAGCGCGGCGAAGTGGACTTTGTGGTCGACGGACCGGATGGGACGGCTGTTCCGATCGAGGTTAAATCGGGCTCCTATTACCACGCGCACGCCGCGCTCGGTCATGTGCTTGATACGGCCGAATATGGCGTAAGGCTCGGAATTGTTTTCTCGAGAGGCAACGTTGAGCGCAACGGAACTGTTCTCTATCTGCCTCTGTATGCGACCTGGGCCCTTTCGGATGTTTTGGGCGACTCCCGTGCCGAGGGGATAAAGCTGGAGGTCAAGCCGGTCTAGGGTCAGTCCCGAATGTGACAAAGGGGCAGTCCCTTGGTCGTATCGAGTTCCACTGCCCGAGAAAATGAGCGTGGATAATCTCTCGTTTAGAGCGCACTCGAACGCTCGAAGCGGGAGATTATCCACGCCCATTTTTCAGGTGGGAGAAAATCCACGCTCATTTCGCGCCGAAGGCGTGGCCCGCGACCTCGCTTGCCTACAGTTGCTCGAGCATAGCGGTGCAGCCGGCGAGCACGTCGCGGTAGGTGGCATCGAAGTTGCCGGTGTACCAGGGATCGGCCACGTCGCCGGGGCGCTCGGTCCAATCGAGCAAGCGCGTAATCTTGCCGTCGGGGTCGTCGCCAAAGATGCGACGCAGACCGCGCGCGTTCTCAGCATCCATATAGACAATGCGATCCCAGTTGCCATACTCCGCGCGCCGCACCTGACGTGCGCGATGTGCGACGACGGGAATCCCGACTTCGCGCAGCTTGGCAACGGTACCGTGGTGCGGCGGGTTGCCGATCTCCTCGGTCGAAGTCGCGGCGGAATCGATGACAAACTCGCCCGCGCGCCCAGCGCGGCGCACCAGCTCGGTAAACACCGATTCAGCCATCGTCGAGCGGCAGATGTTGCCGTGGCAGATAAAGAGAACGCGGTGGACGGGCTTGGGGCTGTTCATGACCAGCTCCCTCCAAACGAAGCCAAGTACGACGCATTATCGAACGGCGTCCCTAGGCCCTGACG
>CABSYW010000030.1 GCA_902482035.1 uncultured Collinsella sp.
ACGAGATTCGCCTTAGTCTCGTGGGCTCGGAGATGTGTATAAGAGACAGGGCGTCGGCTGCTGCTGGGGCATGGCGGCGGGGCGCTGCTGCTGCGGGGCAGCAAATTGCTGCTGGCCGGCGCGCGGGGCGCTGGCGGCACGGCTTGCCGCGGAGTTGTTCTGGCCCAGGCCGTTTTGATAGGCGCGCTCTTCTTCGTACAGGCGGCCGAGCGTGGGGGCATCGACGTTCTCGGCAAAGACCGAGAACTTGCCGGCACGCAGCTGCGGATCGATCATAAAGCGCACGAGGGGCTCGCCGACAAACACATAGCGGCGCTTTTCGGCCTGTGCCTTCACAAACTCGCGGACCTCGCGCGAAAGCTCGGGGTAGAACGGGGCGAGCATGGGATCGTCGTCGGCGGCGATAAGGATGGTATAGAGTGCCGGCGCCGTGTTGACGCCGTTGATCACCAGAGTCTGATCCTCCATGTCGCGAGCGGCCTGCTTGGCAAGCTTCTTAAAGGAGAACGGGGCACGGGTGGCACCGAAGATGCCGGCCACGTGGTCCTCGAAGATGTTCAGGAAGTTCACGAAAGATCACTCTCCGTATAGGTTCTTTGGTATCCGAGCAAATATAGGCATATCCCAACGATTATAGAGGATAGGGTTCCCGCAACCGCCGCCTTGGCGACGACCGCGGCTGCAAGGCTGGCAATTTCCATATGGTGTGCAAGACAGGACGCCGCTGCGCAGCCGATGCCGGTGACAGCGATGGCGGCGATTGCGGCAAGGTTTGAGCCCTGGTCGGCACGCTTGGCATGGGCATTGAGCAGCGCGGATGATGCTGCGGCAGTTGCCGCGACCAGCACAAAGGCAGTCCAAAGGAGCGGATCTCCCAGCGCTGCGGCAACGTTACCGAGCCCCAGCACGCCTCCGGCTGAAAGCGCGACCGTGGCCAGACGGGCAAAAAGCGCGCCCATGCCCGTTGCCGCGGCGGCGCTTGCCGGGCCGAGCCAAAATGAAGCGACGCCGGCGGCGACCCCAGCTGCCAGGAAGGTATTGCCGGTCAGACAGCCAAGCGCGAGCGCACAGGTGAGCGCGGCGCTCGCGGCAGCCTCGGTACGACCCCAGGCGACCCACCAACCGGACATGGCAGCGGCAAAGATCACCGCGACCGGCAACATCGACAGGATGCCCTGCGCCTGCATGGTGGCGTTGGCCATGAGCACCAAAAAGCCAACAGCCGAGATGGCCGAGCCGATCTGGGGGGCCAGGCCAGCCGCCGCTCCGATCGCGATAGCCGCAATGACCAGGCCGGGAAGCGCCGCGACCCCGGCCGTTTGCATCAGCAAAAAGCTAAAGGTGCCGCACGTTAGCGCCGAGATAGTGCGCATGGTGTAGTCGCGCGCATGGCTCCAGCGCGTGCCCGCCCAGCCGAGCGCGGGGTCGACCTCGATGGCGTCGTCCTCGTAGTGCGACGGCTCGATACCGTCGAGCTCCTGCTCGTCATCCGAAAGCTCGCCAACCATTTGCTCCAGGCTGCGACGGCCCTCGCGCACGCTGCCCAGACCGGCAAGGAGCTGGTCGCAAAATGCCTCGATGCTGTTGGGGCGGTCCTGCGGCATGGGGGAGAGCGCGCTCATGAGCGCGCTCTCGGCTCCCGGGGGAAAGTGTGGTATCAGCTCGCTGGGATAGGTGGCGCCGCCGATGATGCGGTCGAGCGAGTCGGCGGGCGTGGCCGCCATAAAGGGAGCGCTGCCGCACAGGCCCTCGTAGATCACACAGGCGAGGGCAAAGACATCGGCGCGCTCGTCGACCGTGCCGGTCTCGATATCGAGCTGCTCGGGCGGCATGTAGCCGATGGTGCCGCCGCGCGAGCCGCCAAAGCCACCGGCGGACGACAGTCGCGCCATGCCAAAGTCGGTGAGCTTTACATTGCCCGAGTGGTCAATGAGCACGTTGGCGGGCTTAATGTCCAGGTGGAGTACGCCATTACTATGGGCGAAGGTGAGCGCCTGGCCCAGGGCATCGGCAATGGCCGCGGCCTCGTCAAAGGTAAGTGAGTGGCCGTCCACGCGGTGCAAAAACTCGGCCAGCGACATGCCATCGACATACTCCATGACTAGGTAGGCATAGGCTGTGTCGTGCGTGAAGTCGATGACCTGCACGATATTGGGATGTTGAAGCATGGCGGCGGTGTGCGCCTCGCGCAGGACATCCATGATGTCGCTGGCGGGCATGCCGGCACCGTTGATAAGGGGGATACGCTTAATGGCGACGCGGCGGCGCAGGTGCGTGTCGCGGCAGATCTCGATGGAGCCAAAACCGCCGGTCGCAAGTGTCTCGAGCGGCTGGTACCGCTTGAGCAGCTCGCGAGAGCTGGTGCCCTCCAAAGGAACGTCCGGCGAGAACCGGGCGGTATGTTGCGAGAAAAGCGGCATGGCCAACCCTCGTGCGTTTAAAGTTCGTTTGCGAGCGGCGGGCGCGGAGCCGAGCCGTTCGCGGTGGCATAGATGCTGCTAGTGTAGCACGCTCGGGCGGATGGCGAGGATAACGGGATGCGAGGCTGCCTGTCTGTCTTGGCCTTAGCGCTTCTTCTTGTTCTTCTTCTGCTTGCGCTGCTTGCCCTTGGTCTCCTGGGGCTTGTCGCCCTGCTTGGCCTCGGCGGCGGCCTTTTCAGCCTTCATCTTCTTGCGTTTGGTCTCGATGCGGAGTTTTTTGTTGATGCGCGCCTTAAGGAAGGTGCCAAACTGCTCGGCATCGCCGCGAATAAAGGTTTCCTTAGGGATCGTCACGCCCTGGTCGGCGAACATGGCCACAAAGATGCGCTCGCCGTCGAGTACGTGGTCGAGCTTGTCAAACGGGAAGAACTGTGACTTGCCGCTCTTGCCCCAAACCATCAGGCCGTCCTCGTTGGCGGCGACGCGGCGATAGCGGCCACCCATGGACTCGTCGGCCTCGACGGAATCGATAAAGTCGCGGGCGAGGGTGTGGTGCAGGTTTTTGCTCCACCAGGCCAAAAAGGCTCCGAACACGATCAACACGACGCCAAACTTGATCCAGTTGCCGCCGGCCACCAGCATGCCGATGCCGATGAGCGCGGCAATTGCCGCGGCGACATACAGCGAGCCGCGACGCCTGGGCGAGGCGACCAGGCGGGCGAAGTCGGTGACCAGGTCGTTTTCGTACTGGTACTCGTTGAGGTACAGGATGCCGTCATCGGCTGCGGCCTGCTCCTCGAGCGCGACCTCGACCTGGTCGGCTGCTTCGGAGGGAACGAGGTTGCTCTCTGCGTCTGCCATGCTCTTTGGACTCCTATCGCGGCGGGCTCGCCGTACGGGTTATTATGAATGCAGTATACCGTGCGACCGCATGGCCGTCGCGGCAACAAGACTCAGTATACCCGGGGGAGCACCCATGGAATCGTTGTACCGAAAGTATCGCCCGCTCACCTTCGACTCCGTGGTGGGCCAGCAGCATATCGTCTCGACGCTCGAGCACGCCATCACCGAGGGGCGCCTGTCCCACGCCTACCTGTTCTGCGGACCGCGCGGCACGGGCAAGACCACCATGGCGCGCATTCTGGCCAAGGCGCTGCTGTGCCGCAATGCCGAGGCGGCGCGCGCCGAGGGTGCAAGCGGCTGCATGCCCGACGGTGCTTGCGAGGAGTGCGAGCTCATTGCCGAGGGCAACCACCCCGATGTCTACGAGCTCGATGCCGCAAGCCGTACCGGCGTGGACAACGTGCGCGAGGAGATCATCAACTCCGTCAACTTTGCCCCGGTGCGCGGCAAGTACAAGATCTATATCATCGACGAGGTCCACATGCTCACGACGGCGGCGTTCAACGCGCTGCTCAAGACGCTTGAGGAGCCGCCGGCACACGTGATCTTTGTGCTGTGCACCACCGACCCGCAAAAGATTCTGGAGACCATCCTCTCACGCTGCCAGCGTTTCGATTTCCATCGCATCGGCAACGAGGATATTGCGCATCGACTGTCCTACGTGTGCGAGCAGGAGGGATTCGATTACGACGACGAGGCGCTGGCCATCGTGGCGCGCCATGCAAAGGGCGGCATGCGCGACGCGTTGTCCACGCTGGAACAGCTGAGCGTTTTTGGCAACGGCGCTGTGCATGCGGACGATGCCCGCTCGCTTTTGGGCGAGGTTTCGGACCAGATTCTGGGCGAGTTTTCCCGCGCCATTGCCGATCGTGATGTTGCCGAGCTCTATGGACTGATCCGTGCGCAGGTCGAGGAAGGAAACGACCTGCTGGAGCTGACGCGCGACCTGGTAGCGCATGTGCGTGACGTGTACGTTGCCTGCGTTGCCGGTGCCCGTGCCGAGCTGTTTGAGGGCGGCTCCGAGCAGGCCGAGGCGCTTGCTGCCGAGGCCGCTGCCTTTGGCGAGCATCCTGCCGACCGCCTGGCCCGCGTGCTGACGGTGCTCGACGATGCCGCACTGGAGATGAGGGGCGCGAGCGACGTGCGCCTGGTGCTCGAGATTGCCTGTACGCGTCTGGTACGTCCCGAGGCTGATTTAACGATTGAGGCATTGGCCGAGCGCGTGGCACGCCTGGAGGCCATGGTTGCCAATGCCGCGGTGCCGGCGAGCGTGGCTGCTGCTCAGGCCGCCGCGCCTGCAGCATCCGTACCCGCTGCTGCCCAACAGCCGACGCTCATTTCGGGCGCTCGTGCTGCCGCTCCGGCGGCATCCGCTGCCCCCGCTGCTACGTTCGCGCGCCAGGGCGGTATGCCTTGGGACCGTGGTGCTGCTGTTCCGGCTGCTCAGCCTGCGCCGACTCCGACGCCTCAGCCCGTTGCGGCCCCCGCGCCTGCCACCGCTCCGGCACCTAAGCCCCAGTCCAACAACGCCGCCCAGGTTGCCGCCGCCGGTGCTGCCGAGACCTCCGCGGTCGAGGACGCCGGAGAGCTGCAGCGCAAATGGGCCGAGGTTGTCGAGCGTGTCAAGGCGCGTCAGGCTTCCTACGCAGGGCTTTTGCTCAACGCCCGCGCCACGGCCGACGACGGCTCCAAGCTCACGGTCTCGTTCCCCGCGGGTTCGACTTTTGCCATTAAGATGCTCGGTCGCGCCGATACGCAGTCGGTGGTCCTGCCGACGGTCTGCGCGGTCTTCGGTCGTCGTACCGTCGACTATGTCCTGGGTGGGGGTGGCACGCCGGCTCCTCAACATGAGGAGCATTCTCCATCTGCACGGGCTGCGGCATCTGCGGACCCGCAACCCGTGTCCTCGGCGGCCCCTGTATCCTCGAGCGCCAGCGCGCCGCAGCAGCAAGCGGCGCCGGTAGCGGCATCGACCCCGTCGGCGCCTAAGCCCGCGGCACCCAAACCGGCTGCTCCGACACCCGCGCCCAAGCCCGTCTCGCCCGCGCCCAAGTCGTCTGACCTGGGCAAAGCCCCCTGGCTACGCTCCGACAACCCCGCCGGCGCTCCTGCCACGGGTAAGCTCCCGACCGAGCCCGCACCCCGTGCGCCCGAGCGCTCGGCTGCCCCGAAGGCTCAGCCTGTCGCGCAGTCCGCGCCGTGGGAATCCGAGCAGGTGCCCTACGACGACGCCATGGTCGGCGGCTTCGCTGGCGATGCGAGCGGGGACGATCTGCCTCCGTTCGACGTGCCGGGTGCGACGCCCGCGCCCAAGCCCGCTGCAACTGCCCCCAAAGAGGAGGACGCTCCTGCAGCTCCCTGGGAGTCCAACCCCGGCGCCGGCAGCCCCTTCGGCCACCAGGGCGCAGCCCCGAGCATCCCGCAGACCGAGGACGAGGCCAAAACCCTCATCCGCAGCGTCTTCGGTCAGGCCACCATCTTCAAACCGGTGGAGTAGCCGTGCGGGCGGGTATGCTGCTCAAGAAGAGGTCTCTTTGTCCGGGCGCATCTGTATTTCGGACATGTGTAGCGTGGTGCCGCGTATATCGCATTCGAGCAGACAAGCGCGTGACGGTCGGCCTAGGATGCTGAGGTCGATACGATACGTCGCATGGCCGTCCGTGTACTCGACTTGCTCGGCGTTGACGGTTGCTCCGATTGTAAATAAAGAGCCCAGTTCGGCATCGACAATCTTGGAGTCCTTTATCTTGACCTTGAACTCTTGGTAGAGGGACGGGCTGTTGTAGTAAATGGTTCGGGTTCCGTCGGTGCATTCATCGGTCGTCTCCCATTTGACGACGGGCTGGTCCGAGCTGGCTATCAGCAGTTCTGCTCCAAAAGCTATGGCATGGGTGATGACAACCAGCAATGCCCAGCCGACAAAGAGATAGAGAACCACATATGCAACGGGGTGTTTTGAGCGGATGTTTTGGAGCGCGTCGGGGGCATTCATGGGGCACCTCCAAATTGCAATCTATGACAATCAAATTATACCCTGCCGCCATGTGCTCCGCCTCGAGCAGCGGTTTGGCATTTAGCTATTTAGTGGCACACATGAAATGCCGGATTCGGCTCTACTAGATTGAGTATGCGATATTATGCAACCTTGCATAATTCGGCCTTGCATAATCTTTGCGCGTGGTTTGTATTAGAGGACATGTATATCGACTGAGGTAGCGTGTCCGCCCCGCTTGCTTGCCCCGCGCCGTGGTACGATTTTTGAGTTTGAAAGTCCCGTCGCGCTCCGGCTGCCCTTGCAGCTTGTCGCGCGGCCGCACGTAAAGGAGCCATCATGGCCGGTATGAACATGCAGCAAATGATGAAGCAGGCTCGCAAGATGCAGGAGCAGCTTGCCGCCGCGCAGGAAAACCTTAAGTCCCAGACCGTCGACGCCTCTGCCGGCGGCGGCATGGTCAAGGTGACCGTTAACGGCGAGATGGAGCTCGTCAACCTCACCATCGACCCCGATGCCCTCGATCCCGAGGACGTCGATATGCTGCAGGACATGATCATGGCTGCCGTCAACGAGGCCGTCCGCGGTGTCAACGAGCTTGCCAACAAGCAGATGGGCGCCATCACCGGCGGCCTCAACATCCCGGGCATGCCGTTCTAAGACACGCATATATATGAGTGCCAACCATAGTCTGCAAAAATTGCTCGATGAGCTGGGCCGTCTGCCGGGCATTGGTCCCAAGTCGGCCCAGCGCATCGCCTATTACCTGCTCGAGGCCGATGCCGAGGAGGCGCGCCGCCTGGCCGAGGCTATCCTGGAGGTTAAGCAGGAGGTTCACTTTTGCAGCCGCTGCTTTAACTACGCCACGGCCGACGAGTGCTCCATCTGCCAGGATTCGATGCGCGATACCACTCGCATTTGCGTGGTGGGCGAGCCGCGCGATGTCCAGGCGATTGAGCGCACGGGCAGCTACCACGGTCTCTACCACGTATTGGGCGGCGTGATCAGTCCCATGGACAAGATTGGTCCCGAGCAGTTGCACATTCGTGAGCTGCTGGCACGCTTGGGCCACGAGGACATCCACGAGGTCATCATCGCCACCAACCCCAATATCGAGGGCGAGACCACGGCGAGCTACCTGGCCCGCACTATCAAGCCGCTGGGCGTTGAGGTATCGCGTCTGGCGAGCGGCCTTCCCGTGGGCGGCGACCTGGAGTATGCCGACGAGCTTACGCTTGGGCGCGCCATCGAGGCCCGTCGCACGATTTAGGTGGCGAGCCTGCTCCTGCCGTATGTCTTCATCGCGACGCACGGGGTAGCCATAATTTCCCCGTGCGACTGTAAGTTTGTTGTGCAACAAAGATGCTTTGTATCCGCTTATCGCATGGATGCTTCCACTCGCATCCTTAATTTGCCCATTCGTTGCGCAACCTTTTGGGTTCGCTGATACACTCAAATATGGATTCGAATGAATGCGCCGCTCCCGAGCGGCGTGTTTTTGTTGGAGGAGAACGCATGCGGCCCGGTGGCACTCAGACAAAGCGCGGCGCCGCGGTGCGCATGCGACGCCGACTGGGCTTGGCGCCGCGGGCGTACGCACTGCTGTCTTGCTCGCTGGTGCTGGTCATAGCTGGCGTTTCTGCCTATGGCATGACCGTGCCGTCCATGATGCAGGCACATGCCGCACGCGAACCGCACGTGGGGCATGAGGTCAAAAGTGATCTGGGCACCACGACTGGATATGCTTGGGCAAGTGTGGTCGCGCATATTGTGTTTGGCGCCGACGACGCGGACGGCGCCGAGGCCCCGGACAACGAAGTCACGCTTGCCAATGGCAAAACCATCGTGCTCACCAACACCAAGATCATCGATCGGTTGTCCAACAATAGCGTGGCGGCAACGGTGAATAAGGTCGAGCGGCAGAAGGAGCAGGACGCCCAGCAGTCCGGAAAGCCCGGTAGCTCGGATACTTCTGGCTCCGGCTCGGATTCGTCGAGTTCGGGCGGCGGCTCTGGGTCGGGTTCCTCTGCCGGAGGGTCTGGAAACGGCGGCTCGACGGGCGGCAACGCTGACAACGATGCAAACTCCGGTGGCCTTTCCGCTGCTGAGGAAGAGAGCATTCACAGTTGGCTTGTAACCAAGTACAACATGCTCGACGGCTATGTTTCTCGTGCCAATGACGTGGTTTCGACCTATAACTCTACGGGAGATCCCAGGCCGTGCGACAGCCTGGTCGGGGAGATGTTTGTCATTCGAGCTGAGTTCGGTCGTCAGACATTCTCGCCCCGGTCAAAGTGGTATCAGCAGTATGCCAATCTGTGGGGCTGTTACACCAACCTATGTCAATGGGTCGGCCATTACGGCGATGATGACGTCGCGCTCGGTAACTTCAACAATAACGTGGCGGCGCTTGCCCTATGATGACCGATCTTGCATCCACCACACTACAATCGCTCGGTCGCGATCCCATGGTCGGCCTGCGCCTGGCGCGTGTCGACGGGTTTGAGCCGGCCATTGCGCTCGGTCAGGACGAACTGCCTGCCTATCTGCGTCGTTTTACGATGCTGTTTGCCGACGATGCCACCATGCGCCGTGGCGGTATCGGCCGCGTGACGCGTGCCGTCAACGCCCAAGGCGAGGCCGTAGCACTCAAACAGCTCATCTTGCCGACGCGCGATGAGTTTGACGACGATGCCGCCCATGAGGCGCTGGTCGCCAAGTTCAAAGCGGCATTTCGCGAGGAATATGAATGCCATCGCGCCCTTTCAGGCCTTAAGGGCTTTCCCCGTCTCTATGGCTGGGGCGAGGTCGACGGTGTGCCTGCGATTGTCATGGAATGGGTCGAGGGCGAGACGCTTGCCCGCTTGCGTTCGCGACTTGCCGTGGACGATGCCGGCCGCCTATCGCCGCTTGTGGCGGCGCGTCTGGGTCGCGACCTGTTCGATCTGCTCTGCCGTATGAGCCTGGTGGGCGAGGGCTTTGTCCATCGCGATATCTCGCCCGCTAATATTATGGTGCGTACGGCGCGTCTACCGCTTGACCGGCAGCTTGCCGAGGGCACCTTTGACCTGTGCCTGATCGACTTTGGCTCGTCGCTGGCGCTTGAGCCTGCGTCGGCCGTGGCCGGTACCGGCGGCAAGGCGTCGTTTACGGAGCGCTATGCCACGCTGCGTCGCGCGACGGTTGCCTATGCCCCGCCCGAGATGCTCACCGACGATATTCCCGACCTGCGCGCTTTGCGTATGTCGCCGGCGATCGACGTCTATGCCGCAGCAAGCACGGTTTACGAGCTCATTGCCGGCGCCGCGCCATACGAAGCCGCGCCGAGCACTTCGGGCACCTCGGGTTCGCGCAAAAAGACGCGCGACATCGCCAGCCCCTACCGTCTCAAGATGGACACGCTGCCCGACTATCCCATTGGTGCCCATGCGCCCGGTTGCGATTTGACTCAGCTGCTTCGTCGTGAGCCCGATGTGGCGCTCGCTGCGGCCGAGCAGGCCCAGCAGCTGGGGCTTGAGCCGGATTCCGAGGAGCTACGCGATGCGCTGGCGTTTGTCGATGCCCAGCTGTTCGACGTGGTGATGGCCTGTCTGTCCAGCCATCAAAAAGATCGTCCCGAGCCGGCGGCGGTCGAGGCGGCGCTCTCGGCGTTTTGTGACCACTATGCGCAAAATGTCGGTCGTTCGCTCCGCGGCGAGCCGCTCACGCCGTGCCCCATGGATGCGTCTGGCCGTGCGGTTCGTCGCGCGCTGATGGTCGGCGCGACGGTCGTCTGTGGCGTGGTTTGGGCTGTGGTCGTGGTTTCGGCCGCGCTGCTGGCGTCGGGCGCTCGCGTGACGGCGACTTTGGGATCGCTCGTGTGGTCTGGGTCGCTACCGGGTATTATTGCCGCACTGGCGTTGGCGCTGCCAGGCATAGCCGGCGTTGCCGCGGGGGCACTTGCGCGCAATCGGCGCTCGGGCTTCCTGCAGGGTGTGCTTGCGCTTTCTGCCTGCGAGGTTCCGGTGCTGGTTGTGGCTGCATGTAGCGTATTTTCCCAACGCGCCGTGACGGGCGGCCTTGTTGCCGCTCTGGTTGCAACCTATACGCTTACGTGGTTTTTGCTTGCGATGGGCTTTGCCTTTGAACTTCCCGTTTCGGCACCGCGACGCACAAAAGCCCAGATGGCGACTCCGCTTGCCGGTGGAGCCGCAGCTGTCCGTACTTTTGGCGGACCTGTCGAAGTATCGTCCGATTCTATTTCTACGACCAAGGAGGCCTAGGTCATGGCATCTCAAGTTGAGCTCACCCCATGCGGGGCCATGTTTGACATCTTTAAGCGCGCAGCGCATCTGAGCCATATCGAGCTGTGCGGCTTGGTGCTTTCGTCCCGTCCGCTCGCCGACGGCCGCAGCCCGCAGAGCCGAGCCGCCGATCGCTCTTGGGTTTCCCGCTTTATCGTTCGCGCGCCGGTCGGCACGCTTCAGCAGCGCTACTTTGCCGAATACGGTACCTCGGCTGCGCGTATTATGTCGCAACTGGCCCTGCGCCAGCGCAATCCCATGGACTCCACGGCTGTGATCAATATGGTGTGCGGTCCTGCAGGTGAACCGATGGTACGCGCGCTCGAAGAGTGCCACCAGGACACGAATCTCTATCGCAACGCGCTCGATCGCCTGTCCCAGGCGGCGGAACTCATGCCCGCCGAGCGCGCCGAGGCCGTGCTGGTGCTGTTTGTCGCCGTCGGTTGTTCGGCGGATGTGCGGTCCTCGGTGAACTATGCCATCGACTACGCACACGCGACCTGTGGCGGAGGCACATCCACGCCGCGTTCGCTTGGCATGTCGATGACCGCAGGCGAGCGCGAACCCGCCCCGGCGCACCCCTTGGGCTTGCTGCGCGTGCAAAACAGTTTTGTCGTGAGCGCCCCGCGCTGGATTCAGCCGAGTGAGCAGGGTGTTGAGATTGGCGCGCTGGCCACTGGTGAGGGCGATATTACCGACGTCGGCGACGATGTCTCGGCCCGCCATGCCCATATCTGGTGCGATGCTCAAAATATCTGGCACGTCGAGGACTTGTCGTCCACCAACGGAACCGTGGTGGTAAACGGGGCCACGCGCGTCTGCATTCAGGTCGAGCCCGGCCGTTCCGCCCAACTCAATCCCGGCGACGAGCTCAAGCTCGGCGAATCCACTACCTACGCCATCCTCTTCGGTGCCCTCTAGCCAGTCCTGCCAAATGGTCCCTCCGTCCCCAAGGGATCATTTTGCTCCCGGCAGTCACCCGAGGTAAACCTTTACCGCCCGCCTATATTTGCCGAAATTACACTTGACGGCGGGGTACAATAAACCCGCATGCGGATTTCCGTTGCGGGCGCTTCCCATCGCCGGGGCGTGCCCGGGAGCATCCGGCATGCGGCCTTTGCGGCGCTCGGTCATGTGCAAGACGGGCGGTCGGGCCTGTAGGGCGCATCAGGTGCCCCTCGCCTCGGCATGTCTTCTCTCCACGCCATGTACCTGCTGCTGAGCCTGCCTGCCAGATGATTGGAAGCAACAGCGTAAATCCCATCACGCCAACATCCCGGCGATCGCCGGGGCCTGTATACCTATATGAGAGGAGAGGGGTATATGGCGCGTAAGTTTAAGTCTATGGACGGCAACGAGGCGGCCGCATATGTTTCGTATGCGTACACCGAGGTAGCGGGAATCTATCCCATCACGCCGTCCAGCCCGATGGCCGACCATGTCGACCAGTGGGCGGCCCAGGGTCGTAAGAACATCTTCGGCACCCCGGTCAAGGTCGTCGAGATGGAGTCCGAGGCAGGTGCAGCCGGTACCGTTCACGGTTCGCTGGGTGCCGGTGCTCTGACCACCACCTACACGGCTTCTCAGGGTCTGCTCCTGATGATCCCGAACATGTACAAGATCGCGGGCGAGCAGCTCCCGGGCGTCTTCCACGTCTCCGCGCGTTGCGTCGCTTCCCACGCCCTGAACATTTTTGGCGATCACTCCGACGTCATGGCCTGTCGTCAGACCGGCTTCGCCATGCTCGCCGAGGGCAACGTCCAGGAGGTCATGGACCTCTCGCCGGTGGCTCACCTTGCCGCCATCGAGGGCAAGACCCCGTTCCTTAACTTCTTCGATGGCTTCCGCACCAGCCACGAGATCCAGAAGGTCGCCATGTGGGACTACAAGGATCTGGCCGAGATGTGCGACATGGACGCCGTCCAGGCTTTCCGCGACCACGCGCTCAACCCTGAGCACCCGCACACCCGCGGCAGCCACGAGAACGGCGATATCTTCTTCCAGAACCGTGAGGCCTGCAACAAGGTCTACGACGAGCTTCCCGCCGTCGTCGAGGGCTACATGAAGAAGATCAACGAGAAGCTCGGCACCGATTACGGTCTGTTCAACTACTACGGCGCTCCCGATGCCGACCGCGTCGTCGTGTGCATGGGCTCCTTCTGCGACGTGCTCGAGGAAGTCATCGACTACCTCAACGCTCACGGCGAGAAGGTCGGCCTGGTCAAGGTTCGCCTGTTCCGTCCGTTCTCCATCAAGCACTTCGTCGACGTTCTCCCCGAGACCGTCAAGAAGATTGCCGTCATGGACCGCACCAAGGAGCCGGGTTCCATCGGCGAGCCGCTCTACCAGGACGTCGTCTCCGCTCTCTACGAGGCCGGCAAGACGGGCATTAAGGTCGTCGGCGGCCGTTACGGTCTGGGCAGCAAGGACACGCCTCCCGCGTCCGCGTTCGCTGTCTTCGAGGAGCTTAAGAAGGACGAGCCCAAGCGCGAGTTCACCATCGGCATTGTCGATGACGTGACCAACCTGAGCCTGCCCGAGGCCGAGGATGCGCCCAACACCGCAGCCCCCGGCACCATCGAGTGCAAGTTCTGGGGTCTGGGTGGCGACGGTACCGTCGGCGCCAACAAGAACTCGATTAAGATCATCGGCGACCACACCGACAAGTACGTCCAGGCCTACTTCCAGTACGACTCCAAGAAGACCGGCGGCGTCACCGTCTCGCACCTGCGCTTTGGTGATTCTCCGATCCGTTCGCCGTACTACGTGACCAAGGCCGACTTTGTCGCTTGCCACAACCCCAGCTACATCGTTAAGGGCTTCAAGATGGTCCGCGACGTCAAGCCGGGCGGCACCTTCCTGGTCAACTGCCAGTGGAGCGACGAGGAGTTCGCCGAGCACATGCCCGCCGTGGCCAAGCGCTACATCGCGAACAACAACGTCAACGTCTACCTGATCGACGCTATCGACCTGGCCGCTAAGGTCGGCATGGGCAAACGCACCAACACGGTGCTCCAGTCCGCCTTCTTCGCGCTGGCCAAGGTCCTGCCCGCCGAGGACGCCCTGCAGTACATGAAGGACGCGGCTACCAAGTCCTACATGAAGAAGGGCCAGGTTATCGTCGACGCCAACCACAAGGCCATCGATGCCGGCGCTACCGCCTTCCGTAAGTTCGAGGTTCCGGCCGACTGGGCTACCGCCGAGGATGCCGCTCCCGTCGAGCTCTCCGAGGAGACCAAATCCGCTATCGCCCAGCAGGTCAAGAACCTGCTCGAGCCCATCGATCGCATGGACGGCGACAGCCTGCCTGTTTCCGCCTTCGTCGATTGCGCCGACGGCCAGTTTGAGCTGGGCGCCTCCGCATACGAGAAGCGCGGCGTCGCCGTGGTCGTTCCCCACTGGGACGAGACCAAGTGCATCCAGTGCAACCAGTGCGCCTACGTGTGCCCGCATGCCACCATCCGTCCGTTCGCGATGACCGAGGACGAGGCTGCCGCCGCGCCCGAGGCTACCCGCACGCTCGACGCCATGGGTCCCAAGGCCAAGGGCATGAAGTTCACCATGGCTGTGTCCCCGCTCGACTGCATGGGTTGCACCAACTGCGTCAAGGTTTGCCCCAAGGGCGCCCTCGAGATGGTTCCCACCGAGCAGGAGATGGACCAGCAGCCCGTTTGGGACTACATGGTCGAGAACGTCTCCGAGAAGAAGGAGCTCATCGCGGCCAACGTCAAGGGCAGCCAGTTTAAGCAGCCCTACCTGGAGTTCTCCGGCTCCTGCGCCGGCTGCGCCGAGACCGCCTATGCACGTCTGGTGACCCAGGTCGCCGGCGACCGCATGTTCATTTCCAACGCCACCGGCTGCTCCTCCATTTGGGGCAACCCCGCTGCCACCGCTCCTTACTGCAAGGACAAGGACGGTCACGGCCCGGCGTGGAACAACTCCCTGTTCGAGGACAATGCCGAGCACGGTCTGGGCATGGCCGTTGGCTATGAGGCCGTTCAGCACAAGCTGATCGCCGCTACCCAGGACATCATCGCTGCCGATGGTCCGTCCGATGAGCTCAAGGCCGCCGGCCAGGCTTGGATCGACTCCGTCAACGACGCCGAGGCCTCCAAGACCGCTGCCGCTGCCTACGTTGCCGAGCTCGAGAAGTGCGGCTGCGACGCCTCCAAGGCGATCCTCGCCGACAAGGCTTACCTCACCAAGAAGTCCTTCTGGATCTTCGGCGGCGACGGTTGGGCCTACGACATCGGCTTCGGTGGCCTGGACCACGTCCTGGCTTCCGGCCACAACGTCAACGTCTTCGTCTTCGACACCGAGGTCTACTCCAACACCGGCGGTCAGGCCTCCAAGGCCTCGAACCTGGGCCAGGTCGCTCAGTTCGCCGCTGCCGGTAAGGTGACCAAGAAGAAGTCCCTGGCCGAGATCGCTATGAGCTATGGCTACGTCTACGTGGCGCAGGTCGCCATGGGCGCCAACCCGGCTCAGACCCTCAAGGCCATCCATGAGGCCGAGGCCTACGACGGCCCGTCCCTCATCATCGGCTACAGCCCCTGCGAGATGCACTCCATCAAGAAGGGCGGCATGCAGAACTGCCAGGCCGAGATGAAGAAGGCTGTCGAGTGCGGTTACTGGAACCTCTTCCGCTTCAACCCCGAGGCTGCTGCCGGTAAGAAGTTCTCGCTCGATTCCAAGGAGCCCGCGGGCGGCTATCAGGAGTTCCTGATGAACGAGGCCCGTTACGCTTCGCTGACGCGTTCCTTCCCCGAGCGCGCCGAGGAGCTCTTCAAGGAGAACGAGCAGGCCGCTATGGACCGCTACGCTCACCTGCTGAAGCTCAAGACGGTGTACAACGAGGCCTAGGTCTCCCACTGCAGGATCTGAGGGCTGACCTTCGCGGACGTCCTCGGACATGAAGGAACCCCCGCTGCGCACTACGTGCGGCGGGGGTTCCTTCGTCCTGCGGAATGTCCGCGAAGGTCAGTCCTCAGATCCTGCTACGACTACGTCCTCGGATTGTGGGGCTGCATGAGGGACGTGGTTGTGGGGGCCTTTTGTCCCCGTCGCTGTTTCGCGGCGCGGCCGCGAAACCACGCGTTACTTTGGTTATGGAGGGGGCTTGGTTGTTGGTTCAGATGATCTAGAGAGATATGGGTGCAAATGAGAAATCGTTGTTGGGGTCGTCCTTTTCCATAAACTCATCGAGGCAGAATGTCATATAGATTGGAACGTACAGGATCTTGCCCTCTTCGCTAAGGTTTTCGTGGCTCAGCACAACGGCCTCGGGAATCTTGTACTCGCCCACACTCATCAGGCGATCGAGGGCCGCATGTGCTCGAACTTTCTTGCCCGATTTGACTTCGATTGGGACAACATGTCCTCGGGCGCCTTCGATTACAAAGTCGACTTCACCGACCTCACGTGTTTGGTAGTACCACGTATCTGCTCCGAGGGCAACAAGCTCCTGCGCGACCACGTTTTCATAGAGACCGCCGAGGTTGGGGGTTTTCATATCTAGATATACAGCGCGTGCCGTGCTACCGGGATATCGCGATGCGAGCATTCCTGTATCGGACTCGTATAGTTTGAAGGCGGCTGCCTTCTCTGTCCTCTTAAGAGGACTCCGGGCCTCCGTCACCTGGGGGACCATCAATCCAACGCCTGCGTTCACCAGCCATAGGAAATCCTGCTCGTATTTTTGAAGACGAGCTCCCTCGCCTAGAGACGAGACGATAAAGCGATGGGACTCCGCCTCAAGCTGAACGGGAATTTGCTCGAAAATGGAGCGAACGTTAAACGCTCGAGTCGATGCATATTTAGAGATATCGCTTTTGTACTGATCGACTAGCTGAATTTGAAGCTCACGCGTTCTCACGAGCGAATAGCCCGAATCGATATAGTTCTGAACGACCTCTGGCATGCCGCCGCAAACGATATAGGCTCTAAAGTTTTTGAGCATCGCCTCATGAATATAGTTTTCGACGGGACGTCTCTCGACAAGGCAGCTGCGAATGTCTGCAAGCACATTCTCGCTGATGCTGTTTGCCCAACAGAACTCTTCAAAATCCATCGGTCGCATAACAATGTGCTCGACATACCCCACCGGAAAAGAAGAGATCCCCTTAAACTCAGTCCCAAGCATAGACCCCGAGAAGACATAGCTAAAGCGTCCGTCCTCGACCAGCGCCTTCATAAGTGTAACGATCTGCGGATACTCCTGAATCTCATCGACGAAGATAAGCGTGTCTCCTTCAACAAGCGGTGCATCCGCAAGAAGGGCCACACGGTTGATGAAGTCAATGGAGTTCTTAGCGCCAACAAGTACGTCTCTTGCCTCGGCATCGAGTAGCAGATTGACCTCATAATACGAAGCGTAGTTGCTCTTTCCAAACGCGCGAATTGCATAGCTCTTGCCAATCTGACGCGCGCCAGTAACAAGCAACGCTTTATTGGATTTGTTCTTCCAGCTCAAAAGCCTGTCAGTGACCTTACGGCGTAGCATTAAAACCCCTCAATGACAAAAATTGGCAAATAGATTTGACCCTAATCATACAAAAATTGGCAGATAGATTTGACCCAAATCATACAAAAATTGGCAAATAGCAAAGCTCGCTTAGGCCTCAAAGCCAGCGAGCCAGCACGGTACTTTGCGAAAAGGCTGGCGGCGCCGTTGTTGAGGGTGGCCAGGTTGGCAGTGGCGCCGTTAGCGTTCTCGGCTGCTTGGGCGCGCAGGAGCGAAAGGGCGTCGGCAGCGTTCATGCAGAAGCCGACGGTAAAGTTCCATACTGCGAACTCGCAGTCGCTTGCCGCGGGGTGAAGCGCGATCGGCTATCCCTTATGTTGGATGAAAAGCCCCATGTTTTTGCAGGGATGCATACTCGTCAAATTAATGTATAGAATCGCGTATAGTGCGAGTAAGATATTGCGCTGTCCGTTTTGTGTTTAGCAAAGATATAGTTTGCATAATCTGGTCTAATCCCTGCTCTATTTAAATAAAGTTGCACGTAAATGGCGTAGATATACCTGAACTGGGCTTCTTTACGCTGAGCGGGTAAAATCGACCGTTCGCCGCTTAGGTATTTTCAAAATGAATAAAATGAGCGATAAAGAGAATATAAACCCTAATAAACTCGCGTATCGCACGGACGCGGGTTATTAATGGGTTGTAGGCCTTTTACAGAAAGGATTCCAGCAATGTCTAAGCCTCTTGGCAAGCCCGATCGTATTGTCGTCGCCCTTGGCGGCAACGCCCTCGGCAACAACCCCGTCGAGCAGATCGAGGCCGTGAGCAACACCGCCCATGCCCTCCTCGGCCTCATCGAGCAGGGCAACGAGATCATCATCACCCACGGCAACGGCCCGCAGGTCGGCATGATCCAGAACGCCTTCGCCGCTGCCCACGATGCCATCGGTACCCCCGAGATGCCGCTGCCCGAGTGCGGCGCCATGTCCCAGGGCTACATTGGTTATCACCTGCAGCAGGGCATCGGCCGCGAGATGCACAAGCGCTATAAGCGTTGGCACGCCGCCACCGTCGTCACCCAGATCGAGTGCGACCCGGATGATCCCGCGTTCAAGAACCCGACCAAGCCGATCGGCCCCTTCTACACCGAGGAGCAGGCCAAGGAGTTCATGGCCGAGGATCCCTCCAAGGTCTTCGTCGAGGATTCCGGCCGCGGCTGGCGTCGCGTCGTCGCCTCCCCCGATCCCAAGAAGATCGTCGAGGCTGACTCCATCCTCAACCTGCTCGACAACGAGTTCATCGTCATCGCCTGCGGTGGCGGCGGCATCCCCGTCGTCCGCGACTACGAGAACAAGGGCTGCTACAAGGGCGTTCCCGCCGTCATCGACAAGGACCTGGGCGGCGAGCTGCTGGCCGAGGACTGCGACGCCGACGTTCTGTTCCTGCTGACCGCCGTTGAGCATGTCGCCATCAACTTCGGCAAGCCCAACCAGGAGGAGCTCGAGGACCTCACCGCCGACGAGGCCGAGCGCCTGGCCGACGAGGGCCAGTTCGGCAAGGGTTCCATGGAGCCCAAGGTTCGCGCTGCTATCAAGTTCGCGCGTTCCCGCAAGGGTCGTACCTGCATCATCGGCGCTCTGGACAAGGCTGCCGAGACCATGGCCGGCCTCTCCGGTACCCGCATCCACGAGTAGTCTCTACTCTGCTGTCTCTCTTGTGGGCGCCAGGCAAAGCGCCCACAAACTAGCCTCTCTTCATGAGCCCCGCAGTCCGCTCCGACTGCGGGGCTTTTGCTATTCACCTAGTCATTGGGGACGTTCTTAAATGACTAGTCAAACAAGAGCGTCCCCAATGACCACTCATTTAAGTCTGTCCCCAATGACTAGTAGTAGGCCCACATGGCTTCGACTTCGTTGAGGACCTCTACGACGCCCCAGCGGCGGGCGCTGCGGCTGGCCGAGTTGGGGTCGTAGACGCCAATCTGGTTGGCGTCGTCGATGCCGTAGAGCACGATGTAGTGGCCTACGTTGGTAAACGTACCGGGTCGCACTGCGGCGATGACGGGCACACCCGAGCGAAGTGCTTGGGTAATCGATTCGCGATCGTTATAGAGCTGTGTTCCGTTGAGCCCCAGCTGCCACGCACCGCCTGTCATAAACGACCACTCGGTGGCACCAGTGGGGGCGTAGTTGCCGGCTTCGGCCAGTGCGCATATATCGACCGGCGTCTTATCGGTGTGGCCGGTCTTAAAGATATAGACCATGGTGAGGCAAGTGGGGCCGCAAGCGTTTTCGCGAATAGTGCCACCGGCATAGGGCAGCTCCGACCATGCGGGGTCAATTTGGTAGATGTGGGGCATGGTGCCGGCCTGCCATTGCGAGCGTGGGGTCGAGAACGCAAAGGAGTAACCGGGCGCGACGGGAGCTTTAAGCAGCTTGTCCTCGGCAGTGGGCTCAAGACCGGCTGATCCGTGCGAGATACAGGATCCCAAAAACACAAAGACGAGGCAGGCGGCAATGGAGCAAAGCGCAAGGCGTAGACGGCGGGCTGGAAGTGCGTGGCTTGTGGTGTGCGACGCGGGGCGAGGGGCGGAATTGCCGCGATTGCGTTGAGGTGGCGAAAAGGAGCGCTTAACGTAGTGGTCGGTCGTACGGCAATCGTAGCGGCGCGGCTGCGATGTGTCGGTCTGGCGTTGGCGTGTGCTCGTGCTCACGCGGTCTGACTGCTGCGCGGTACGGCTTTGTTGCCGAGAAGAAGCCCCGGGCTGCTCTTGGGGGCGCTGCTGGTTGCCGTTGTCGGAGGTGCTTCTGGGCGTTGGCGTGGTGCGGCCGGCAAGGCGCACGCTTTGTGGCCGTTGGTCGCCGTCATTGTATCCGTATGCCATTCGAATCACCTTGCCTCGTGTGTAACTTGTCTATCCTACATAAAAAGATGCACGACACATGGGTATGTGCGCCAAAAGCCTGACAAATGGTATGAACGTTGCCGCGCCGCGCGCCAAGCGTCACGGCAACAGGTATTCAAAAGCAGACAAGATGAAAGCGTCCAGGACGAATGACGTCTCCCGCCGTTCGTCCCAAAAACGGTGCCGCTCGTTTTGCAGTTCTGCCTTCGGTCGAGCTGCGAGCGGCGCTGCTGCGCCAAGGCCGTATCTTAAAGCCATGGAATAAAAGCGCGCGGCAAAACGGACCGCGCAAGGGGTGACGCCAGGGGGCGTCAAAAAGGAAAGGAGGGGAACAATGGCGGACAAGAACGCAGAAGTTGCAGTCGAGGACAACGGCGGCATGAAGAAAACGCTTTCGCTCTGGAACTTCTTCACCATCGGTTTCGGTGCCATCATCGGTACCGGTTGGGTTCTGCAGGTCGGCGACTGGATGGTCGTGGGCGGCGGTCCCGTTCCCGCTATGATCGCATTCCTCTTGGGTGCAATCTTCCTCGTGCCCGTCGGAGCTGTTTTCGGTGAGCTCACGGCTGCTATCCCCATCTCGGGCGGCATCGTCGAGTATGTCGATCGTAGCTTTGGCCGTACGATGAGCTACATCACCGGCTGGCTCCTGGCCCTGGGCAACGGCATCCTGTGCCCGTGGGAGGCCATCGCCATCTCGACCCTCGTGTCCGAGATGTTCGGCAGCCTGCCCGGCCTTGAGTGGCTGCGCGCCGTCAAGCTCTACACCATCCTGGGCGCCGACGTTTACCTGTTCCCGACGCTAATCGCGCTCGGCTTTGCGACCTACGTCATCTTCCTCAACTTCCGCGGTGCCAGCTCGGCCGCCAAGCTGCAAGCCTTCCTGACCAAGGCCCTGCTCTGCGGCATGCTGCTCGCCATGGGCGTCTCGCTGTTCACCGGCTCGCCGGACAACGCCATGCCCGTGTTCTCCCAGGTCACCGGTGCTGGCGGCGGCAAGCCTGCTACCGAGGGCACCAGCCTGTTCGCAGGCATCGTTTCGGTCCTGGTTCTGACCCCGTTCTTCTACGCCGGTTTCGACACCATTCCTCAGCAGGCTGAGGAAGCGGCCGAGGGCCTCAACTGGAACAAGTTCGGCAAGATCATCTCCCTGGCCCTGCTGGCCGCAGGCGGCTTCTACATGGTCTGCATCTACTCGTTCGGCACCATCCTCGACTGGCATGAGTTTGTTAAGAGCCCGGTTCCCGCGCTTGCCTGCCTCAAGGGCATCAACATGCTCCTGTACCTGGCCATGCTCGTCATCGCCACGCTTGGACCCATGGGCCCGATGAACTCCTTCTACGGCGCCACGAGCCGCATCATGCTCGCCATGGGCCGAAAGGGCCAGCTGCCCGAGAAGTTCGCCGAGGTCGATCCCAAGTCCGGCGCTCCCAAGCTCGCCTGCGTCGTTCTGGGCGTCATCACCGTCGTCGGTCCGTTCCTGGGCAAGAACATGCTCATCCCTCTGACCAACGTGTCGGCTCTCGCCTTCATCTTCTCCTGCGGCATGGTCGCCCTCGCTTGCCTGCGCATGCGCTTCACCGAGCCCGACCTGCCTCGTCCCTACGAGGTGCCCGGCGGCAAGTTTGGCATCAGCCTCGCTATCGTTGCCTGCGGCACCATCATTGGCCTGCTCGTGATCCCGTTCTCTCCCGCCTCCCTCAACATGGTGGAGTGGAGCATCGTGATCGGCTGGTTGGCTGTTGGCCTGGCCCTCATGGCTTTCACCAATTCCCGCAAAAAGTAACGCCTGGCCGGGGCGGATCGGGTGCGCGGAATCCTCTCTCCCGCGCACCGAACCCGGCACCACTTGGGTAGCTTTGTGAGGCCTTAACCCAACACGGCCTCGCCCACTATATGGATCCATAAGGAGGAACCATGTCCACTAAGTATGCAATCGTTGGCGGCAAGCTCATCGACGGTACCGGTGCCGAGCCGGTCGAGAACTCCCTCGTTCTCGTCGACGACAACGGCAAGATCGAGTACGCCGGCACTATGCAGGACCTTCCTGAGGGCGTTGAGGTTATCGATGCCGCCGGCAAGACCGTCCTTCCCGGCCTGATCGACACCCACCTGCACTTCTCGGGCAACTTGACCGACGATGACACCGACTGGGTCATGCAGCCGCTCCTCGAGAAGCAGGCCGTCGCCGTCAAGCAGGCCTACGACTGCCTCACCCACGGCCTCACCACCGTCTGCGAGATCGGCCGCTTTGGTATCCAGATCCGTGACTGCATCGACAAGGGCGTCTTCAAGGGCCCGCGCGTTCTGGCCACCGGCCTTGGCTTCTGCCGCGTTGCCGGCCACGGCGACTCCCACCACTGCAGCCAGGAGCTCAACAAGGAATCGCACCCCTGGGGCGATCAGGTCGACGGTCCTTGGGATCTGCGCAAGGCCGTCCGTCGTCGCCTGCGCGAGAACCCCGATGCCATCAAGATCTGGGCTACCGGTGGCGGCATCTGGCGCTGGGACTCCGGTCGCGACCAGCACTACTGCTCCGAGGAGATCCAGGCCGTGGTCGAAGAGGCAAAGATGGTCGGCATCCCCGTGTGGAGCCACTGCTACAACAACCACGCCGCTGCCTACGATTCCGTTCGCTTTGGCTGCGAGCAGCTGATTCACGGCTTCGATATCGATGAGCGCACCATGGACCTCATGGCCGAGCAGGGCACCTTCTTCACCCCGACGATCGCCTTCCTGCCCACCTGGTACGCCACCTATCCGCCCGTCTACGTCCCCGAGCTGCACGACAAGTACGAGGGCACCCTGGTCGAGAAGGAGCTGCAGCGCAACTACGATTGCCTGCGCGAGGCCAAGAAGCGCGGCGTCGTCATGACGATCGGCTCCGACTCCTTCTCCTTCGTCACCCCGTACGGCACCTGCTCCATCGAGGAGATGTACGAGTTCGTCGACAAGATCGGCTTCACCCCGGTCGAGACCATCACCTGTGCCACTCTCAACGGTGCCAAGATGTGCCACATCGAGGACGAGACCGGTTCCATCGAGGCCGGCAAGTGCGCCGACCTGCTGGTCGTCAACGGTGACGTCGCCGCCGACATCCACGTGCTCAACACCGACAACATGGACGTCATCATGAAGGACGGCTGGATTGTCGAGGGCGGCACCTTCGGCGAGGCAAACAAGTACAGCGCCTAAGCTACCGTTCATCGATGGCTTGATGTAAAACACAGTATTTGATTGCATAATGCAATGGAGAGGGTCGCTTGCGGCCCTCTTTATTGCTATGGGGTGCGTCAGTAAGAAGGAGATGACGGTGGATCTCAATAGGCTGATTCTGGGCAAGAGCTACAACTCTACCAAGGTCTTTCGTACCGCTCAGCATGTGGCTCAAGCCATCTTGCTCGGTATTGTCGTTCCGCTGCTTATCCTGCTGCTCATCTGGGATCTAACCGATAATCCCAATCCCGTTCCGGCCGTTGTCGTCATTGCCGGCTTGGTCATGCTGTGCTTCTTCTTCTCGTACGTCTTTGTCGTTCCCGACGACCTCACATCGAGCGCAACCGACCGCACGCTCGCCATCGCTTCAAAAATATTCGCCTACACGTCGCGCGGCCTTACGCCCGAAGCTGCCCTGGGCGCCTCTAAGATCATCCTGTCCGAAACTATCGCCTCTGCCATCTGCTTTACCGACGGCAAGCAGGTGTTGGCAAGCTGGGGCGAGGACTCGGCAAAATGCCCCGCGGGCACCCCGGTGGTACTGCGGACTACGCTCAACGTGATCAACAGCGGTGAGCAAAGCGTGTTCTCGCGCGATGCCTCGACCGAGACGGGTGGCTACTTTCCGCGCCTGCGCGCCGGTATTGTCGCACCGCTTACCGTGCGCGGGCATTGCGTGGGCACGCTCGAGCTGTATTATCCCCGTCTGAGCAGCATCGATATGCGCCAGACGGCGCTTGCCTCGGGCTTTGCCGACCTCATTTCCACGCAGCTTGCGAGCTTTGAGCTTGAGCGCCAGGACGAGCTTACGGCCCGCGTGGAGCTGCGTGCCTTGCAATCGCAGGTCGATCCTCATTTTCTGTTTAACACCATCAGCACCATCGTGTCGCTCGTACGTACCGAGCCGGACAAGGCAAGGTCGCTGCTGATCGACTTTTCCAATTACTACCGTCAGACGCTTTCTGATTCCGATACCCTCACAACGCTCGAGCACGAGGTGGAACAGGGCACTCGCTATATCAATCTTATGCAGGCTCGTTATGGCGACGGCCGTCTGCGCGTCTCGGTCGATATCGACTTTGAGGTGCGCGATTGCATGGTGCCGCCGTTTATCTTGCAGCCGTTGCTCGAAAACTGCATCAAGCACGCGCAGCGCGAGACCGAGCCGCTTTCTATTCATGTTAGGGCTTTCGAGACCGATGACGGTTTGGAGATCATCGTCGAGGACGATGGCATCGGTATGAGCGAAGAAGTCTGCGCGCATCTGTTTGAGCAACATCGCCTGGAGGAGCCCGAGAGCATTACCGCCGACGGTTCCATCAAACGAGGCTGCGGCTTGGCGCTCTTTAACGTACTTCAGCGCATCCATTTTTTTTACGGAGAAGATTCCGGCATGCGCGTGAAGTCCCAGGAGGGCGTGGGAACGCAGGTCATCGTCGAGCTGAACGGCGAGCCGCATGAGCCGGCGCCGTTGACGGCGTAGCACGCGGTTGGATTGAGAGAAAAAGAGGGGAAGCACATATGTCCGAAGGCTGGAACATCTTGGTGGTTGATGACGAGCCTCCCATTAGGGCTGAGCTACGCTATCTGTTGGAAAAGGATACGCGTGTGGGTCAGATTGCCGAGGCGGGCAATGTCACCGAAGCCGTGGAGTCGATTCTGTCGAACAAGCCCGACGTGTTGTTTTTAGACATTACCATGCCCGGTCGCTCGGGAATTGAGCTTGCCGAGACGCTGCAGAACCTAAAGACGCCGCCGGTGGTTGTGTTTGTGACGGCGTTTGCCGAGTATGCGGCTGATGCCTATAACCTCGATGCCGTCGATTATGTCGTCAAGCCGGTCGAGGACGCACGCCTGTCAAAGGCACTCGACAAGATCGAGGCAGCCTTGGGTGTCCGTCGTGTTATCCACGCTCCGCGCCAGCCTTTGCGTCTGACGGTGGACCGCGGGGGCAAAAAGGTGTTCATTCCCGCCGCAGACGTCTGCTACTTTGAGGCGCGCGCCGATTTTTGCAACGCCATCTGCGCCGAGGGAACGTACCTGATCAATGAGTCGATCTCCTCGCTCGAGCGTCGCTTGGACTCCGAGGGCTTTATTCGCGTTCATCGCAGCTATCTGGTCAATTTGGAAGACGTGCACAATGTTGAGATTGGCTCCACGGGGTTGATGGAGCTCAGGCTCGACCGCGTGAACTCGACGGTACCGGTGTCCCGTCGTCGTGCCGCCGAGGTCAAGTCGCACCTGGGGCTTGCGTAAGAGGCTTGCGTGCCGTCGTTTACCATCGCAGGTTTGGCATGGGCGCGCGGTGGGCATAATGGGTGGCATCGAATGAAATCGAAAGGATCATTATGCCCGCGCTTATCACCCATCATCTGTTTGGCGAGGAAAGCATCGACCGTCTTCCGCAGGGCGTCATCACGTCCGATGAAGAGCGCATTGCCTTTATCTTGGGCAACCAAGGCCCCGACCCGTTTTTCTTTCACATTCTGACACCGCGTGTTTCCGACTGCACGCTGCTGGCGCAGGTCATGCATCGGTCGCGCATGTCTCGCCAGTTCGCGTGCCTGCGCGACGGCGTGTCGCATCTGCTGCCGCGCGACGCCAGCTTGGGTCGCGCCTTTGCGCTGGGCTTGCTGTCTCATTACGTGCTCGACCGCAACGCCCACCCCTTTGTCTATGAGCAGCAGTTTGGCATCGTGGAATCCGACTCAGAGCTTGAGGATTCGAGCAGTCAGGTCCATGCCGTGATCGAGAGCGACCTGGATGTACTGATGCTGCAGCTTAAACGCGCCGGCGCTACGGTCGACGATTACCCGCCGGCGGGCGAGATCGTCACCACCGATCGCATCAATCGCGTGGCCGGCGTGCTGATGAGCTATGTTGCCGGACGCGTGTACGGCATTGACATTCCGGCGGGGGAGTACGGTGCTGCCGTTGCCAATATGCAGCGACTTTACCGCGCGATTGAGCCGGCCGGCTCCGTAAAGACGCGCGCGATCTCGCTGGTTGAGGGCTTGGTGCACGACTACTCGCTGCTCGACGGCCTTGCCCATCGCGTGACGACGGAGCTGCCCGAGCGCACCGGTAACCTGGGCTATCTGACATGGAAGAATCCCTTTACCGACGAGGTCTCGAACGAGAGTTTCCCCGAGGTCTTTGATCGCGCGCTGGTCGATTACGAGTGCACGGTCGCACGTTTTATCGAGACCGGTGACATGGATGCCGTGACCAGTCACGTCAACTACAGCGGTCGCGTGCTCGAAGCCGATGAGGAGTTCGACCGCGAGGAATAGGGCCCGTGCGTGCCCCTTTGCCGAATCCTTACCGGCGGTTCTGGACAATTGGGGTACGATGAACTAACTGCATATCGGGCGAATACGAAGGGTCCCTGTCCATGAAATACACCAAGCTCGAGCGTAACTGGGTTATGTATGATGTGGGCAATTCGGCCCTCGTGCTGCTCAATACCTCGGTGGTGCCCATTTACTTTAACGCCATCAATACCGGCGCTTCCTCGGCCGACCTGGTGGTCGCCTGGGGTAATGCGCAGACGATCGCCTCGCTGGTCATCGCCATGCTCATGCCCATTCTGGGCGCGCTTGCCGACTACGCCGGCAACAAGATCAAGTTCTTCTTGGGCTTCTTCCTCACGGGCCTGGTGCTTTGCTTGGCGCAGGCTATCCCAATGTCCGCCATGGCATTTTTGACCGTGTACGTGCTGTGCACCATCGGCCTTAACTCTTCTATGACGTTCTACGACGCCATGCTGCCCGACATTACCACCGACGAGCGCATGGACGCCGTGTCCAGCTCGGGCTATGCCTGGGGCTACATCGGTTCCACCGTGCCGTTCGTCATCTGCCTGGCGCTCATCATGGGTGGCCCCGCTCTTGGCGTCCCTACCATGCTGGCAACGCGTCTGTCGTTTATCATCACTGGTGCCTGGTGGCTCGTCTTTACCCTGCCGCTCATTCGCACCTATAAGCAAAAGTACGGTCGCGAGCGCGGTCCTGAGGACACTATCGGCCACATCGTGGGCGGTGTGTTCTCCGAGGTCGGACACACCATGCGCGAGATCGCCCACAACAAGACCGTGCTGGTCTACATGATTGCGTTCTTCTTCTATATCGACGGTGTGCACACGGTCATTTCCATGGCTACCAGCTACGGCTCGGCTTTGGGCATCGATTCGACGCAGCTGGTGCTGGCGTTGCTCGTTACGCAGTTCGTGGCCTTTCCGTCCGCCATCATCTACGGCAAGCTCGCCGGACGCGTGGGCACGCTCAATATGATCTTGGTGGCCGTCGCCGCCTACATGGGCATTGTGCTGTTCGCCGCGTTCTTCCTAAAGACCGCCTTTGAATTCTGGGTGCTTGCCATTATGGTCGGCCTGTTCCAGGGCGGCGTGCAGGCGCTTAGCCGTAGCTACTTTGGCCGCATTATCCCCAAGGAAAAGTCCAACGAGTACTACGGCTTCTTTGACATCTTCGGTCGTTATGCAAGCGTTATGGGCACCTTCCTGGTGTCGGTCGTCACCTCGCTGACCGGCAACCCGTCGCTGGGCGTCCTTTCCATTGGCGTGCTGCTGGTCGTTGGCTTTATGCTGCTGGTCCGCCTGTCCCGCATGACTCGGGCGGCAGAGCATGCCGCATAGGAGCGAGCGGCTATTGTGCCTGTCCACGGTACTCTTTTGGGGTTATCCGCAATAAACATTGCGACTTGCGAGCAATGATTTGCCCAAGTGGGTATGATGGAATCAGCTAGGTCGCGGGGCGTCGCCTGTGTTTGGCGGCGTCCCGTTTTTGTGTTGCAGGGAGGGTAAGGCATGAACGCCACAGTCGTGATTCCAACGTATTGGGCGGGCGATGACGCTTGCGCAAACGCCCCTGGCACTTATGACCATTCGACGCGACTCAACGCCGACAATCCCGAACTCGACCGCTGTCTGGCCTCGCTTGAGCAGGTACGTGACATCCCGCGCATCATCCTTTTGGTGGTCTGTCCCGTTTCTGCCACAGCCGATGTGTCGCTGCGCGTGCACGAGATTGTCGACGCGCATCCCACGCTCAAGGTCACCGTTGTCACCAACACCCAGGCCTCGCGCATTGCAGACCGGGTTGCTCAGATCGCGCCCAAGGGTTCGGGCGAGTGCGTGAGCCTGCGAGGCTACGGTGCCATCCGCAACATGGGGCTAGCCTGTGCCGCTGTGCTGGGGCATGACGCGGTTATCTTTTTGGATGACGATGAGACTGTCATCGACGCCGACTTTATGAAGCGCGCGACCTATGCGTTGGGGCAGCAGACACGTCAGGGCTTGCCGATCTTGGTCAAGAGCGGCTATTTCTACGATCGCGACGGCTCGCCGCTGGCTCCCACGGACAAGGCGGGCATCTGCCATCGTTGGTGGACCAAGCGCATCGAGTTCAACCGTTGGATGAAAAAGGCGCTCTCGGGCACCCGCATCTCTCGCTCCAACTACGTGTGCGGCGGCCTGATGGCCCTGCACGCCCGCGCCTTTACGCGTGTAGCCTTTGACCCGTTTATCACCCGCGGCGAGGACTTGGATTACCTCTTTAACATGCGCATGTTTGGCTACGACGTGTGGTTCGATAACGAGTGGACCGTGCGCCATCTGCCTCCGGAGTCCGAAAAGCGCTCACCGCGCTTTATGCAGGATGTATACCGTTGGTACTACGAACGGGCCAAGTTGACATTCGCCGCGCATCAAAAGGAGCACATTCCCGTTACGGCGGCATCGCTCATGCCCTACCCGGGCCCGTGGATTTCGCGCGAGCTCGACGACCGCGTGCGCAAGACCGCTATGGTCCGCAGCGTGTTTACCCGCGAGCATGAGGGCTACCTGCGCATTTGGCGCCATGGTATCGGCGAGGCAAAGGCCTATGCGCGCCAAAACGCTGCAAGCTACCTGCGTTTCCAGAGCTTTTGGCCCAAGATCATGGACGGGCTTTGGCGTGACGCACAACTGATCAGTATCCTGGAGGGGGCCGAATGATCGACCGCCGCGCCCAGCGCGATAGTTCAATATCAATCTTTCGCATCATTGCCGTTGCCTGCGCCATTTGCGTGCTGGTGTACTTTATTTTTGCCTTGGTGACCGGTATCGAGCCGATCGCCACGGTGATTGCCTGCGCGCTGCTGTGCATCTTTCTGTGCATCTTTATCTTTTTGACGCTCAATCCCGATTCGGTGCGCTCCCAGTACACCGAGGAGACGCTCTCGGTGGCCTCGGCCATGCTCGAGGACATTAAGGGCGGTCTGACGCAGGAGTCGGCGCGTTTGGTGTGCCGGCGCATTTTGCCCGAGACGCGCGCCATGACGGTGGCCATCACCGATGAGGGCAACGTGTTGGCCTGCGCGGGCGAGTTTGAGGAAAAACTACTGCCAGATTCTCCCATCCACACGCTTGCCACACGCTACGTTATCGAACATGGCATCGTGCAGTCGTTCAACCGTATGGTGGATGTCGTGGGCTCGGATGGCTCGCACAACCAAGTCCCCGCCGGCATTATCGCCCCCATCAAGGTGGGCGATCGTACCGTCGGCACGCTCAAGTTCTACTACAAGACCCCGCGCGCCGTCGACCGTACCCAGTACGCGCTTGCCTCGGGCTTTGCCGAGATCTTGTCCACGCAGCTCGCCATCCACGAGCTCGAGGTGCAAAAGGAACTCACGGCGCGCGCCGAGGTGCGTGCGCTGCAAGCGCAGATTAACCCGCACTTCCTGTTCAACACGCTGAACACCATTGCATCGTTTACGCGCACCGACCCGCTGCGGGCCCGCGAACTGCTTCGTGAGTTCTCATCGTTCTATCGTGCCACGCTCGACAACTCGGGATCGCTTATTCCGGTCTCGCGCGAGGTTGCACAGACCAAGCGCTACCTTACCTTTGAGAAGGCCCGCTTTGGCGAGGACCGCGTGCTTGCGACGTTCGATGTGTCCGAGGACGTGGAAGATACGCTGGTGCCGGCGTTCGTGATCCAGCCGATTGTCGAGAACGCCGTACGTCATGGTATGGGCGATGACGACGCCCTGAGGATCGACGTGACCGTTCACCAAGACGGCGAGGATGCAATCTTGATTGCCGTGGCCGATAATGGCGTGGGCATGGATGAGGGTACCGCCGCCAGACTGTTTGACGAGCGCTCTGCCCGTCCCGACGCCAGCTCTCCCCAGGGTGGCGGCGCCGGTGTGGCCATGCACAATATTTCGGAGCGCATCCATCGCTTTTATGGGCCGCACTCCTATACGCGTGTCGAATCGGCGCCGGGCAAGGGCACCAAAGTGCTCCTTCATCTTGATTTGTCAGAGAGCATCTTTGACATTCAAGAGTAAAATAAAAGGCTACGGGCTCAACGTCATGCGGCGGATGCCCGGCGTAGTTAGTTGACGAAAGGTTTTATCCCTATGCTGCGTGCGATGATTGTGGATGATGAGGCGCCGGCTCGCTCGGAGCTTCGCTTCCTGCTCGAGCAAACGGGCAAGATCGGCACGATCACGGAGGCGTCGAGCGTCCGCTCCGCCATCGAGATGCTTATGGAAAGTCGCGTGGATGTCGTGTTTCTCGATATCTCGATGCCCGGTGCCTCGGGCCTGCAACTTGCCGAGGCGCTGCATAAGCTCAAAAATCCGCCGGCGATCGTGTTTGTGACTGCGTATAGCGACCATGCGGTCGAGGCATTCGACGTGGATGCCGTCGATTATCTGATGAAGCCGGTCGAGGAAGCTCGCTTGGATCGTGCGATCGAGAAGGTCATGCAGCGCGCCAAGCCGGTTACGGACAGCAAGGTGACCATCGAGCGTATCCCGGTGGAAAAGGGCGGCCGCAAGGTGCTCATTCCCGTGGACGACATTCGCTTTATCATGGCTAAGGACGATTACTCCTGCATCTATACCGTCGATGATCGCTTTTTGTCGACGACCTCGCTGGCGCAGTTTGAGGCCAAGCTCTGCGACTTTGGCTTCTTCCGTGTTCACCGCCGCTATATCGTCAACTTGGCGTGTGTCACGGACGTTGAGACGGTGCCCTCGGGCGCCATCCAGCTGGGCATTACGGGCGTCGACGAACGCGTGCCGGTTTCGCGCCGCCGCGTCGTGCCGCTCAAGAAGGCCCTGAGTCTCTAGCACACTGGCCCCGCAGCCCTGTAGACCCATCGTCTGCGGAGCCGTGGGGCCTTTTTGTATGTATCTGCCGAATCGTTTTTTGCGGAAGGGATCCCATGAACAGTGCAAGCGCCAAGCGCATCGACATCATCTCGGACACCCACGGCTATTTATCGCCTGCGCTCTTGGATGAGCTTGAGGGCGCAGACCTGATCATCCACGCCGGCGACCTCACGTCAGAGATGGACTACGAGCACCTATGCACCATCGCCCCCGTTCGGGCCGTACTGGGCAACAACGATTACTACCGCGACTACGGCCCCGATGTAGACCGTCTTGCGCTCTTTACCTACGAAGGCCTCAAATTCGCCGTAGCCCACTACCGCGAAGACCTTCCGGTGGGATCCGTAGACGTAGCCATCAACGGCCATACCCACGTAACCAAAGAAGCCCAAGTGGGCCGTTGCTTAGTCCTCAACCCGGGCAGCGCCAGCTACCCCAGAGGCACCCGAGGCCCCACCATGGCCAGAATGCTAGTAAAAGACGGCAAGATCCTAAGCACTAAATTTATTGACCTAGAGTAACCACAACAAAAGCGGGGGATGCAGATGCGTCTCCCGTTTCCATTTGAGCCAAAGGCAGAGCTTCAGCAAAAACAATCAGACCAACCCCGCCGAGGAGCACGCGGGCTAGCCGCGCAGCGGCGCACGCCCGCAAAACTGGTTGAATAATGTGACGGCAGGGAGGGCTTCCGGGGCTGAGGGCGGGGGTTAAGTTTGTCGCGAGTTCCGCACGCAAAGGAAAGCACTTAATGTGCTTTCCGTCTTGCGCA
>CABSYW010000031.1 GCA_902482035.1 uncultured Collinsella sp.
GGATCTCGGAAGCCATGGCGGCAGAGTGGGTCATACCCGAGCAGCCGATGGTCTCAACGAGGGCCTCCTCGATGATGCCGTCCTTAACGTTCAGCGTGAGCTTGCAGGCGCCCTGCTGAGGTGCGCACCAACCCACACCGTGCGTAAGACCGGAGATGTCGGAAATCTCCTTAGCCTGGACCCACTTGCCCTCCTCGGGGATGGGTGCGGGGCCGTGGTATGCACCCTTGGCAACGGGGCACATGTTCTCCACTTCCTGTGAGTACTGCATGCCTCTCCTCTCTATCGTGTTGGCGTCCCGTCTGGGGGTCGTGGCTGGCGATTGCCGGGCGACCCTTCGAAAGGGACATGACATGCAGCCCCTATAATACCGCGAAATGCACGGAATATTCGGCGAACGGCTCAGTTTTCGTAGCGAGAAGTCCGGAAGTTTTAATTGAAACGGTTTAACTCTATGTTCTGTGGTCGCGAACCTCCGTAGAGGGGGTCCGTCTTTGGCTGGCTTTTGGTCGGCTCTTGTAAGCGTTGCAGGGGTTGACCTGTTGCAACGGTGCCGTTCGCCGCCTGTTTGCTGCCTTTGGCCGCGCGAGTGCATTGTTTTGCGTGAATGTTTTGATGGCACGCTTCAATCGTGCTGTATTGGATGGCAAGCAGATCCCGGCGAAGGGAGCGCCATGCAGCGCGTTTGGAGAACGGTTACCGGCTTTTACCATGTCTGTGCTCGCGGTGTGGGCAAACAGCTCATCTTTGAGGGCGATGAAGACCGGTGGGAGTTTTTGGAGCTGATGCGCGAGTGCTGCTGCGAGGAGGGTGTGACGGTTATCGCCTGGTGCCTTATGGGCAATCACGTGCATTTGGTGCTTACAGATTACGAGGACAGGATGAGCGCGGCGATGCACCGGTTGCTTTTGACGTACGCGCGGCGGTTCAATAAACGCACGGGGCGCACAGGGCATCTGTTCCAGAACCGTTTTGACCGGCGCTCGCTCGATACCGACTGGCAGGTGATGGAGGCTATTCGCTCCGTACACGCCGATCCGCAGGAGGCGGGCGTTAGCCTAATAGAGCGTTATCCCTGGAGTAGCTTTGCGGAGCATTTGTGCGCTTACGACGGTGACGCGGCCGATGTCGCGAGGGGATTTTCTGATCCTTCTTGCGTGCTTGAGCTTTTTGGTTCTGCCGAGGGCTTTATTGCCTATTCGCTTTCGGCGCCCGACGGCAGTGAGCCAGCGCTGTGCGATATGAAAGAGACAGAGTGGGAACGTAATGCCTTTGCCGGCAAGTTGGCGAAGAGTCTCGGGGTTCCGCTCAACGGGGTTAAAACTGCACCGCCGGCGCAGCGCGATACTGTTATTGTTGGATTGAACAATGCCGGCTTTACGGTGCGCCAGATTGAGCGGTATACCGGGATTGGCAAAAGTACCGTCTCTCGTATCGTGCGCGCCCGCGCGCGAACGGCGATGCGGGCTGGCGGAAACGTGATGTAAGGTCGCCTGTTCACCGCAGCTGGGGTCGTCCATACGCCGCAACCAGCGTTCAAAAGCTTGGTACGGTAACTGCACTTCTTAATATGCATAGAACAATCGTCATCTTGCATAAAATAACAGCTCAGTCCGGGTTTGCCCGTGCCTACCCCCGTCTGCGCCGTGCAAAAAACGGAGTTTTCAGCATCGTGTTGCTGTCGGCACCGCCGCAATCTTGCAACATACGGGTCCCGAAGCTATTGATTCCTGCCGTTGCGCCCCCGAAGCACGTGCCTGCGTCCCGTCAGACCGCGATGCTTGTTCTAAAAGACAATATATATGCGCCTAAAGACATTGATTAACGCTTTCGATGCGTATACACACAGCTTGGCGTGCTGAATACTCGCAAAAATGCACGCCGCTTCCTATGGGACCCGTCTGCGGCAGGCGCGAAGCGAGTCGGAGCTTCGCAGAACGGGGCTTGGCGCATTGCTTGGCGGGCCCGGGGCCCTGCCGCAGGCCTTTGGTGCTGTGGAAAACGCCCGTGCTCGCGTCTGGCTGTGTGGCAAATGTCAGACGGGGCGCCGGACGCGCGGACTTTGTGCGTTCGCGCTCATTAGGTAAAAACAGAGCCGCCCGTATCGGGCGGCTCGGCAATCAAAAAACTTGGATTCGGGGCATAAACTACTGGTTTGCTTGCCCCTCGAGCATGCCGTCGAGGGTGCGCCAAGCGAGCTCGGCGCATTTGACGCGGGCGGGCATGTGCGAGATGTCCTGGAGCTGGGCGGCTTCGTCCAGGTCTTCCAGGTCGTCCTCGGAGAGCTTCTCGCCGCGGATCATGGCGAGGAAGAGTTCCGCCAAGCGACGCGCCTCCTCGACCGTCTCGCCCGTGATGAGGTCGGCCATGATGTCGGCGCTTGCCTGGCTGATGGCGCAGCCGTGGCCGGTAAAGGAGGCTTCCTCGATCACGTTGTTCTCGACTCGTAGCTGCAAGGTGAGCTCGTCACCGCAGCTGGGGTTGATACCGTCGTGCTCGTGCGTGGGAGCATCCATCTCGTATTTATAGTCGGGGTGCGAGTTGTGCTCCATAAACGTGGTGGAGGTGTACAGATTACCCATTGAACGTGCTCCAAACGTGATGCAGGCCGGCGATGAACTTGTCGATGTCGGCCTTGTCGTTGTAGAAGGCCACGCTGGCGCGGCAGCAGGCAAGGTTCTCGACGCCCAGCCAGGTGAGCAGCGGCTGCGCGCAGTGGTGGCCGGCGCGGATGCAGACGCCGTCCATGTCCATGATGCTCGCGACGTCGTGCGGGTGAATTCCCTTGACGTTAAAGCTCACAACGCCGTGGTGGTTGTCCCAGTAGATGGAACCGATGATTTGGACAAAGTCGAGCTGCATGAGTTCGCCCATCAGATAGTGGACGAGTGCCTGCTCGCGGGCCTGGATGTTCTCGTAACCCACCGTGTTGACCAGGTAATCAAGGGCGGCGCCCGTGGCGAAGATGCCGGCGGCGTCCTGCGTGCCGGCCTCGAACTTCTCGGGGACGGGCGCCCAGACGGCGTCCTGCTCGGTGACAGAGTCGATCATCTCGCCACCGGTGAGCATGGGCGGCATGGCGTTCAGCAGGTCCATCTTGCCCCACAGCACGCCGATGCCCATGGGGCCCATGGCCTTGTGTGCGCTAAAGGCAAAGAAGTCGGCTCCCAGGTCGGCCACATCGACCGGCATGTGCGGCAGCGACTGCGCGCCGTCGACGACCAGATAGCCGCCGTACTTGTGGACGAGCTTGCCGAGGTTCTTGACCGGGTTCTCGACGCCCAGCACGTTAGAAACCTGACCCACGGCCAGAATCTTGGTCTTCGGACCAACCTTGGCAAGAACCTCCTCGGTGGTGAGCTGGCCGGTCTTGGTGGGGTAGAGGTAGACGAGCTTGGCGCCGGTTTCGCGGCAGACCTGCTGCCACGGGATTAGGTTGGAGTGGTGCTCCATGATGGTGATGACGACCTCGTCACCGGGCTCGAGCACCGTGGGTGCAAAGCTCTTGGCGACCAGGTTGAGCGACTCGCTCGTGTTACGGGTGAAGACGACCTCGTTGGCCTGTGAGGCGCCGATGAGGTCGGCGATCTGCTGGCGGACCTTCGCGATGGCGTCGGTGGCCTCGACGGACAGTGAGTACAGGCCGCGCAGGGGGTTGGCGTTCATGCGCTGATAGAAGTCACGCTCGGCGTCGAGCACGCAGGCGGGGCGCTGCGCGGTGGCGGCACTATCGAGGAAGGCGATCTCGGGGTGCTGCTGGAAAAGCGGGAACTGTGCCTTGTAGGGATTGGTCTCGATGTCGACGGTAGGCCAGCCGCGCGAGGCCTCGTCACTGGCGTCGAGCTCCATAGGCTCCGGTGCGGTACAGGTATCGCATTTAACGTGCTCGGTGTCGATCATGCGAGCTCCTCTTCAAAGTTGTTGATCAGGTTGTTGCCCAAGCGGACGACGGCTGCGCGGGTGCGCTCGTCGGTGGCGGAAAGCGCGGCGTCCTCCAGCTTGGCGCGAATGAACAGGTCCTCGGCGGCGTTTTGGTCAAGGCCACGGCAGGCGAGATAGAACAGTTGCTCGTCGCGGACGTGGCCGATTGTGGCGCCGTGGTTGCCGGCGACGTCGTCCTCGTCGCAGAGAATGACGGGAACGGTCTTGTTGTCGACGCCCTTGTTGGCCAAAAGCACCGTCTCGCGCTCGGTGCCGGTTGCGCCCTTGCAGCCGTGCACGAGGTCGATGGTGCCACGGTAGACCTTCTTGGACGTGCCAGTCAGCACGCCGTTGGCGTCGATCTCGCACTCGGTCTTGCGGCCGCGGTGGCGCAGCTCGTAGTTAAAGTCGCGCACCTGCTCGCGGGCGCCCAGGTAATCGGTATCGATCGTCACCTTGGCGGTATCGCCCAGCAGGTCGCCGGCAAGGCCGGTGGCGCTGGCGCCAGCACCCAGGACGGTGTGCTGCACGTTGACGCGCGCGCCCTCGTCCAGGAACAGGCCGGTGTCGTCGAGCGCGATCCAGCTATCGTCGAGCGTCTGCGTGCAGGTCACGTTGACGGTGGCGTACTCGTGGGCGCACACGCGTAGCGCGGAGCCCACGACGCCTTGGCCGGCAACGGGGGAGTCCAGGGCTATGCGCAGGTCGAGCGTTGCCTGCGGACGGGCGACGACATCGATGGCGGCGATGGCCGCGGCAGCGTCGACGCCACTCACGCGCACGGTAACCGTGGCGTGCTTGTATGCGGGCACATCGATGACGACGCGCTTGGTGGTGTGGTCGGCCAGGTAGGTGTAGGTAGCCTCGCCCATGCCAGTCTCGAAGGCCTCGGCAGGGGAGAGCTCCTCCTCGAGCTTGATGGCGCCGGCCTGGTAGATGGAGGTGGCGGGCACGTCGAGCTCGGTCTCGGGCGTGATGCGGGCGCGGTCGGCGGCGTCGCCGGGGGCGGAGGCGCGGCGCTCGGGGAAGCGCTCGGCCATGGTATCCATGGCGGCTTCGAACGCGTCTGCCACGCCAGTAAACTGCTCGTCCAAGCCCTCGACCTCAACGGCCTCGGTGGGAGCGGCGGCAAGCTCGTCAGAGAGCTCGAGCTTGGTCTGATTCATCTTCAGCCAGCCCCATGTGGCAGCCGGCATCGCATTGACGCCCCCGATCTCCTGCAGCACGCCGTCTCGGGGCTCCGACCCTCCTCGCGTACCTTTAGTACGCGTCGTCGGGCTCGTCGCTCCCGATACGTCGCACTGCAGAAGCTCGGATGACGTAAATGCGTTCGGCGTGTTCGTGGTCTGATTCATTATCCGATCGCTCCTTCCATCTCGAGCTTGATCAGGTTGTTCATCTCGACGGCGTACTCCAGCGGCAGCTCCTTGGAGACCGGGTTGGCAAAGCCGTTGACGATCATGGTACGGGCCTCTTCCTCCGAGATACCGCGGCTCATCAGGTAGAACACCTTGTCGTCGCCGATACGTCCGATGGTGGCCTCGTGGCCGATGTCGACGTTCTTGGCGCGGATGTCCATGGCTGGAATAGTGTCGGAGCGGCTTTGGTCGTCGAGCATCAGCGACTGGCAGCTCACGGTTGCCTTGGAGCCCTCGGCCTTAGGCGTGGCCACGATGGAGCTGCGGAAGGTCTGGATACCGCCGCTCTTAGAGATGCCCTTGGTCTCGACGGTTGCCGAGGTATCGGGTGCGTTGAGCACGACCTTGCAGCCGGTGTCGAGGTTTTGACCGGCGCCGGCAAAGGTGATGCCGGTAAAGCTCGAGCGGGCGCGGCGGCCGTTGAGCACGCTCATGGGGTAGAGGTAGCCCACGTGGCTGCCGAAGGAGCCACTGATCCACTCGATGTCGCCGTCCTCGTCCACGCGCGCACGCTTGGTGTTGAGGTTGTACATGTTCTTGGACCAGTTCTCGATGGTCGAGTAGCGCAGGTGCGCACGCTTGCCCACAAAGAGCTCCACAGCGCCGGCGTGGAGGTTGGCCACGTTGTACTTGGGCGCGGAGCAACCCTCGATAAAGTGCAGGTCGGCATCGTCCTCGACGATGATGAGCGTGTGCTCAAACTGGCCGGCGCCCTTGGCGTTAAGGCGGAAGTAGCTCTGCAGCGGGAAGTCCAACTTGGTGCCCTTGGGAACGTAGACAAACGAGCCGCCCGACCACACGGCGCCGTGCAGGGCCGCAAACTTGTGGTCGGTGGGCGGGATGAGCGTCATGAATTTCTCGTGGATGAGCGGCTCCCACTGCGGATCGTGCAGGGCTTCCTCAATACCGGAGTAGACGATGCCCATCTTGGACGCCGTGTCCTGCATGTTGTGGTAGACCAGCTCGGAGTCGTACTGAGCACCGACGCCTGCCAGGTAGCTGCGCTCGGCCTCGGGGATGCCCAGGCGCTTAAAGGTGTTCTTGATGTCGTCGGGCACCGACTCCCAGTCGTGCTTTTGGTCGGTGTTGGGCTTGACGTAGGTGACGATGTTGTCCATGTCCAGGCCCTCGATGGAGGGGCCCCACGTCGGGTCGGGAAAACGATTGAAGATCTCGAGGGACTTGAGGCGCAGGTCGAGCATCCACTGCGGCTCGTCCTTCTTGGCACTGATCTCGCGCACAATGTCGGGCGTGATGCCAGCGTCGAGGCGCTCGAATCCCTCCTCGCCATAGGTGAAGTCGTAGAGGCTGCGGTCGATGTCCGCGACCTCGGTGCGGTTCTTGGTCATTGCGTCGCCCCTTTACGCCTGCTGCTCGGCAGCGGCAGACTCGGCCTGGGCGCGCTGCTCGGCGGCCTCGCGCTCGAAGGTCTCAAAGCCGTTCTTGTCGATCCAGGGGATGAGCGAGGCGTCGTCCTCGCGCACGATGTGGCCCTTGACCATAACGTGGACGCGGTCGACATCCAGGTGCTCCAGGATGCGCGTGTTGTGCGTGATGATGAGCATGGAGCCGTCGCAGCTCTTGCGGTAGGCGTCCATGCCATGGCTGACGGTGGAAAGGGCGTCGACGTCTAGGCCGGAGTCAGTCTCGTCCAAGATGGCGAGCTTGGGCTGCAACAGCAAAAGCTGGAGCATCTCGACCTTCTTCTTCTCGCCGCCCGAGAAGCCCACGCCCAGCTCGCGGTTGAGATAGGCGGTATCCATGTTGAGCTCGGCCGCGAGCTCCTTCACGCGGCGGCGGAACTCCTTACCCTTCATCTCCAGGCCGGGGCGGCCGGCGATGCTGGCGCGCAAAAAGCTCGACAGCGGCACGCCCGGAATCTCGACCGGGGCCTGGAAGCTCAGGAACAGGCCGGCGCGCGAGCGCTTGTCGGTGGTGAGCTCGGTGATGTTCTGGCCGTCAAAGACGATACGGCCGTCGTTGACCGTGTAGACGGGGTCGCCCATGACCAGGTGGCCGAGGGTGGACTTGCCGGCGCCGTTGGGACCCATCAACACGTGGGTCTCGCCGGCGGCGACGTTGAGGTTGACGTTGTGGAGGATGGTCTTCTCGTCCACGGAGGCGGTCAGACCTTCGATGGAAAGCAGCGGATTTGCGCTCATGCTGTCCCTCTCTGTATATGGTGTACTCATAGGTGTACTAAACCCTAGGAATCTTCTCGGAATAAAGTTACTATGGGTTCGGCGTTAGTCAAGGGAAAACCCGACTAATCCACTCGACTTTTCAAATTCTGGGACAAAATAAGCTGTTGTGTTTGTCCCACTTACTTAAGATTTGGGACAAACACTCCTGGTATTTTGTCCCAGCAACGATGGGAGGGTAGGTATGCTCATTTCTTCTAAGGGCCGCTATGCCCTCCGGCTGATGATCTATATCGCGGCGCTGGGCGACGCCGAGGGCAAGATTGCCCTGCGCGAGGTTGCCGACCGCGAGCATATCTCGCAAAAGTATTTGGAGCAGCTGGTTCGTCCGCTTATGAAGGCGGGCCTGCTTAAGAGCGTGCGCGGCAAGGGCGGCGGCTACATGATGGCCAAGGACCCGGCCGAGGTGCGTGCTGGCGACATCCTGCGTGCCGTTGAGGGCAGCACGGCTCCGGTGGCGTGCGACGGCATCGACAACAGCTGCACCCGCAGCGATTTGTGCTCGACCGTCAAGTTCTGGCGCGGCCTGGACGACGTGATCGAAAAGTACGTCGACGGCGTGACGTTGGCCGACCTGGCCGCCGTCCCCGAAATCAACTTTGACATTAAGCTGTAGGTTGAGCGCAATTCCTTAAGATTTCGCGGAGGGTTTTTGCCGTTTACCGAGGGGTTGTTGTGTAACAACGGGCGAGCTGCAATACTTACTTTTATCTTTGCAAACTGAACTTTAACTACACCAATGCAGGGAGGATCTTATGCAGCCCAAGCATTCTGCTATTGTCGCGGGCCTGACGCTGGCGCTTTCGTTTGGCGCCGTTTCCGCGCCGGCACCCGCCGCTGCCGAGGAGCCCACGCCGGGCGTTGCCTCGGATGCCACCGATATCGATAAGGGCCTTTACACCCAACAGTCCTTCTCGGGCGTGCTGAGGTCGGTCCAGGGCGTTTCGTTTGTCAACGTGACTCCCGAGATGAAGTACTTCACCAAATATGAGAGCCATGGCAACTATAACCAGGGCTTTTCGTATGGTGACGGCTATAACGCGCTGGGCTATTACCAGTTCGACCGCCGTTGGTCGCTCATTCCGTTTATGAAGCAGGTCTACAACTACAGCCCCGAAAAATACAGCATGCTCAAGGATGCGATTGATCGCGGCAGCGAGATTTCCAACGCGAACAATCCCATGTCCGAGAACGGTCAGCTCACCGAGCTGGGCCGTATCGCGCAGGAGGCTTTCCAGGGTGCTTACAACACCGATCCTGTTGAGTTCTCAGCACTTCAAGATGCCTATGCGTACAACTCGTACTATGCGGTGACCGAGGCGTGGCTCAAGAGCGGCCTGGGTATTGATATTTCGGGCCGCGCCGATTGCGTCAAGGGCATGGTGTGGAGCATTACCAACATGTGCGGCACTGGTGGCTGCAGGGACTTTTTCCGCTGGGCGAATCTTTCCAACGATATGTCCGACCGCGAGTTTGTGATGGCGCTCTCCAATAGCGTGGTCAACAATGTCGCCACCAAGTTTTCAAGTCAGCCCCAGTATCATGAGGGCTGGAAGAATCGTTATAAAAATGAGCTGAAGGACTGCTTGGTTTTTATCGCCGAGGATGAGGCTGCCGCTGCGACGCCCGTGCAGCCCGAGCCTACGCCGGCGCCCTCGCCGACACCTGATTCGAATGACGACTCGAGTGACGATGCCAACGATGACAGGATGGATGCGCCCTCGACCGATGCTGACGGTAATGGCTCTGCTGGTGGCACTACCAATGACGGCTCTACCTCGAACGGCTCCGATTCGAACGGCCCTGCTGCGGGCGATTTGTCTTCAAACTCTGCCGGCAATACGAACAGCGCCGCCTCTGGTTCGACCGACGCTGACTCCTCTAACTCATCCACCGGCTCGAGCGATTCGTCCGTTGGCATCGGCTCTAACAACGGCTCCGGCTCTGACGCAACCCCTGATTCCGATGCTTCCAAGGACGACTTGAATAAGGCACCGGACGCTCCCGTTGCTTCGCCGGACAAGAAGCCCTCTTTCTCCGTGCAGCTTGGTTCTACGCTGGGCTCTTCGCTGATGGCTGGCGTCAATAACGGTTCGACCCAGAACAAGGACAACTCTGATCTGGCTTCCACGGAAAAGACCGAAGCCGCAAAGGGCGACTCCAAGGTCAAGGCTTCCGAGATGAACGAATCTGATAAGGGTTCTAGCTCTGAGGAGAAGGACGACAAATCCGCTCAGAAGAAGGACGAGAGCAAGACCGAGGGCGAAAAGAAACAGCCCGAAGACGACGACAAGAGCGGTGCTGACAACCAGGTCCAAGAGCAAAATGACTCCAAGACGGTGACCGCTACAACCACGACGACTACAACGACCAAGTCATCTGGCGGTAACATGCCCAAGACGGGCGACCTTATCGTTATGGCGAGCCTTGCCAGTGCAAGCTTGGCCACACTGGGCGCTACGTCTATCGTAAGTGGTAAGCATAAGCTCGATCAGCAGAAGAAAGCTTCTGGGGAGGACGGCTCGGAGGAGTAGCCTCTTGGTTGCTAGATAACTAAAGAGTTGGGACGGGGTCCGGTGCGAATGCATAGGGCCCCGTTTTGTTGTGCAACGATTAGTTATGCCCCCTCATACCTCTTGTTGCTACCGTTGCCCGATATGTTCGCGCGGCGTCGTCGGTACGCGCGAGGCGGTCATTACAATTGGCATCGTGTTGCGATTTAGGGGGAACGTTTTGGTGTCTGAACAGGCAAATGTTGATTGTACTGCTGGCTTTGGCGTGCGCTTGATCGGCTGTGCCGACGATGTGGTTTTGCCCATTGGCATGCACGACTATGCGGAGGCCCTTGGTTGCTGCATGCTGGTTGACAAGACCATGTTTATTGCCGATGTGTTGGACTGCGACGCGTCCGTTGTGGTGTGCTGTCGACCCGAGGGTTTTGGCAAGAGCATGAACTTGTCGATGCTCAGGGCTTTTCTGGAGCGTCCAGCGGTCGGTCGCTCTGGTCAGCGTTTGTTTGCCGATGCTCAGATTTGGGATGCAGACGGCGGGCGCTATCGGGATGAGTACGCTTGCTATCCGGTGATATCGCTGGACTTTTCTGGCGCTGCGAGGCGTGGCCCCGCTGTTGCCGACGTCGTGCGCGATGCTCTTTCGGGCGAGTGCGCCCGCCTGCTGGCGCTTTTGGAGGCTCCAGATTTAGCTCGAGACAAGGTGCGTCACATCGAACGTGTTGCGCGTGGCGCGGCGAGCGAGGACGAGGTCGCCTCGGTGCTTGGCGTGCTCATAGAGCTGCTGGAGATTGCCAGCGATGAGCAGGTTGTATTGCTCGTTGATGGGTACGATGCGGCGTGGTCTCGCCGTGCGAGCGCGAGGGACGCTTCCGACGCCGATCCGGCAGAACTACTTGACCGTGTGCTGTTTGACGCCATTGCCACTGGGCGCGATTCGTTGCGGCTGACGTGTCTGATGGGGGAGTGTCCCGGTCCTGCCGAAGCGGCGCTTTCTTCGCGCGGCTGCTCGTATTGTCTGACGACGCCGCTGTCGGCGTGGTGTGACCGTTGGTTCGGTTTTTCGGATGCCGAGGTCGAGACTCTTTTGAATCATGCTGGGCGCGAGGAATACCTGGATGATGCGCGTGAATGGCTCGAGGGGTATCGGTTTGGCAGGGCCTATTGCTCGAGTCCAGAGCGTGTGATCGGTTTTCTTGGCCGAGGCTGCACGGCGCCTGTGCGTGCCGATCTGTATGGATATGCCGATTGCCTGAGTAGGGTAGTTGCCGGGTGGAATCTCGACCGCCTTTCGGTCTTGTTTGATTTGCTCGAGGCCCATGGGTGCGCTGAGGTCTCGCTTTGTTTGGGCGCTGCAGAGCCAGATGTCTCGACTGACGATGGCATGTGGACAGCGCTGTATCTGTCCGGTTTTCTCACGACGGATATGACTGAGGAGTCAGAGCATGGCAATCGCCTCCGTGCTTTGCGATTGCCCAATAACGAGCTTCGCCAGGCCTTGCGTCTAGTGATTGTTGAGTGGTTTGAGTGCGCTGCCGAAGACATTCGAGACGTCGATGCGTTTCGCGACGGGCTGTGCCGTGGGAACGAGGATACCGTGAGGCGGGCGCTAAGTCGCATCCTGGGGGATGCGGGAATCGGTGAGACCGACCCAGATACGCCGCTGCCATATCATCTGCTCTTACAGGGGCTCTGCTTTGGCTTGCCGGGCTATGCCAATCCTGCCTCGAGGCGAAAGTGTGGCGCGAGTCGCTGGGACATCCAGGTTTTTCCTACGGGCGCCGTGTTCGACATAGCCGATACGATCGGTATGCTCGATGAACGTCCGCTGATAACGATCAACATGATGTATGACCCCGGTGTGGATGCGCTGGGCCTGGAATTGCTGGCCGTGCAGGCGCTGCTCGACATAGAGCGCGACGGCATCGACGAAATCCGTGTGCCGCGACCCGGCGTGGGTCGCATGCGCTGGGGATTCGGGTTTGACGGGCAGCGTGTGGCAGCGGTGTGCCAGCGGCTTTAAGCGCCGGGGTGTTTCCGGCTTCCGTTACTCGGTGTCCTTCAGGGGCGGCATGGGCTTCCAGTTGGGATCCTTGACGATCTTGCGGGCGTCCTTCATGCCTCGGCGCAGCGCCGGAATACCGGTCTTAAAGCACTTGTCAACGGCAGCCAGGCGAATGAACTCCTTGCAGAAGGTCGCGACGTTGCCCAGACGGAACAGCGCGGGGTGATAGTCGCCGTAAATCTGCATGTAGCGGGCCAGATAACCGCGGTTGCGCATGATGTAGTAGCGGTTGGTGTCGCTCGTAGAGTTGAGCTGGCGCTTGCCGGCGATATCCCAGTTAGAGACAGCGCGGGCACGCTTGAGCACCACGTCGGCAACAACGGCGGCGGGGAAGTGCTGGCTGGCCACGTAGCCGTAGCAGGCATCGTCGCCGTAGATGAAGAATCGCGCATCCGGCAGGCCGATCTTGTCGACCACGCGGCGCGAGAACATGCCGCCCTCAAAGCACAGCTGGTTCATGGCGCGATAACCCTCTGGACCCAAGTCCCACTTGGCGACTGGGTTGGGAATGCCGAGCGAAAGGATGAGTTGGTATTGCCAAAAGAAGGCGCCGCCGTCAAAGTCCAGGCGCGAACCCTGGATGACATCGTAGCGGTCGGTCCACTTGGCAAGACGCTCGATGCCTTCGGGGATGACGAGCACGTCGTCGTCCATCACCCAGAACCACTGGGCGCCCAGGTCGTAGGCGCATTTGGTGCCGGCGGAGAAGCCACCTGCACCGCCGCCGTTTTCGAGCTGTGGTGCGTAGATGACGCGGTCGGTGCCGCCCTTCGCGTCGGGCTGTTCGATGTCGATGCCCCACAGGTTGGCCAGGCGCTCGTTGAATGCGGTGCACATGGCCTCGGTCTCACGCGAATTCTCGTTATCGACGATCACGATGCGCCAGGGCGCTGCCGTAAGCTCGGTCATGGAGTCGAACAAGTTGGCCAGGAGTTCCTGGCGCTTGTACGTAACGACGACAATGGCGAGCTTATCGATGGGAGCGGGAAGGGTTGAAGGCATGGGGCAATATATCCTTTCACGCGCGGCGGGTGAGTGCAGCGCGGAAGCTATCGAATACGTCCTTGGGACTGTCCTATTGTAAAGGCTCGGCGCACCTTGGCGGCAAGCTTTGAATAAAACGCAGGAACCTGCCATGGCTGTAGCGGCTTTAGGGTCTGACGGCAGCGTGTCTATTGCCGCTTGGGCTTGCGAGCGATAGGGCTTCTAGCTGCGTCGATGGTGAGAAGCGTCAGGGCAAAGACGATGCTAATGACGGTACCCGTGACGATACAAATAACTGCCGGGCTGTTTTGGCTGACCAGTATGTTTGCGAGCAACGTATTGAAGACGGGACGCCACAGGCTATTGGTGAGCGACTGCATCACATAGAAACCGAGCGTGGCGGTCGATAAGGTGACGATGGCACCTGCAGTCCGCGAATTGCCTGAGGCACTGCGTCGGGTAGCCGCAAAGAGCAGGGAGGCGGCAGCGAGGGCAAACGAGATCAGCGAGGTCGATTTGTAGGAGAGGATTGTCATCGCTGTGAGGTTGTCGGTGAAGGAGAGTGCTCCTTCCAGGATGATGGTGAGCGCCAAAACCGTTACGAGCGAGCGCATGCCCAAGGCGCCCACCCTGTCCGAATCCATGACATCGGTAACGTCGCGGAGCAGCCCGCCGATCAAAAACGCGACTACGTACGTGGTAGCACTCATGAGCTTCTGGAGCCAAGAAAACTCGCCGGCGCTTGTCGCACTCATGGCGGCTAAATACCCGTTAACAACAAATGCGAGGATGCCAACGGCGATGACCGTCGTCGTGTAGTTCTTCTGGGAGAGTCGGCTCTTGGCCAGTCCAAACCATGGCGCCATGAAGACCGTGGCGGCATAGACCCAGATAAACTCAAGGCCCAATGCGTACCAGTAGTGCGTATTGAGGGTAACATCGGGAATGGGGGAGACGACCGTGGACCACGCCAGCGCCACGAGGCAATAAAACGCGGTGGGCATAACAACCTTGCCCAGGCGCTGCGCCATTCGCTGCATTTGTGACTTCCACGTTGCTCCACCGTCCCAAGCACGCGCGGCCGAAGCGATGAGAAAATAGCCTGAGATCATAAAGAAGACCTCGTTGGCCCAGCAGCCCAGCAGGTTGATAAAGCCGAGCGCGCCGGAGTAGGGGAACATCGCAAGTGGGGCATATTCCACGGCGCCGACGCAGACGGCTTGGAAGGTCCACTGAAAGGTGTGGAACACCGCGATGCCGGCGACCGCGACCAAACGCAGCGCTTCGATGGGTATGTTGCGTGCGGCTTTGGGCTGCATGACGTCCTTTCTTATCGGTTTGCCTCTGCGAGCTCCATAGATTATATAAACGCCCGCTGGCGCGCTGACCCTTTGATACCATGAAACGACAGGTATTTCCTAAGGAGCACATTTGTCTACTAACGCCTCTGGCAGCCCTGTTCTGTCACTGCTTATTCCCATTTACAATGTTCAGCGCTACCTGCGCGAGTGTCTCGATTCCGCCCTGGCGCAGACGCTCAAGGATATTGAGATCATCTGCATTAACGACGGGTCGACCGACAACTCGCCGGCGATTATCCGCGAGTATATGGAGCGCGATGAGCGCGTTAAGATGATCGACAAGGCCAACAGCGGCTACGGCGACTCGATGAACCACGGTCTGGAGATGGCGCGTGGCAAGTACGTTGGCATCTTGGAGTCCGATGACTTTATGGCGTCCGACGCACTCGAAAAGCTTGTCTCGGCCGCCGATAGCAATAATGCCGACTTCGCGAAGGCGAACTTTGATTTCTACTGGTCTAAGCCCGAGGAGCGCCGTTCGCTGCACGAGATGTTTAAAGCCAAGGACTGTGGAAAGCCAGTGCACCCGAGCGATACGACGCAGTTCTTTAAGCAAAAGCCGTCGATTTGGTCGGCCGTGTACCGTCGCGATTTTCTTGAGCGCAACGGCATTAAGTTCCTGCCGACTCCGGGGGCATCCTTTCAGGACACGTCATTCGCCTTTAAGGTGATCGCGTGCGCCGATAAGGCTGTTTACCTTCATGATGCCGTGTTGTCTTATCGCCAGGACAACGAGAATTCCTCGGTCAATTCTTCGGCTAAGGTCTTTTGCGTCAATACCGAGTATGCCGAGATTGAGCGTTGGATTCGAGAGGATTATGCCCGTGACCACGCAAGTGATGACGTCGCGCGCATGCTCAAGTTCAATCAGCTCATTAAGTACGATTCGTACATGTGGAACTACGTGCGCCTAGCGCCTAAGTTCTATAAGGAGTTCCTGGTTCAGATGGCCAAGGAGTTCCAAGCGGCCTTGGACGCGGGGGAGTTTTCGCTTGACGACCTCAAGCCGTGGAAGCGCGCAAATCTCGCTGCCATCCTCAAAGATCCTGAGGGCTGGGTTGACGAGCATCCGAGTTTTGCGACGGATGGTGCCTTGGGGCGTGCTAAGTATTACGCCTCGGTTGGAGGCCCAGGTGTGGTTGCTGCCTTCCTCATCGAATCACTGAGGGGGTAGGTCGACATGGGAGAGACTTTGACCCCCAAAGCGACCATTGTCGTTCCCGTCTACAATTCGTCGCGCTCCATTCAGCGATGCGTCGATTCGCTGTTGGCCCAGTCCGAGCGCTCGATTCAGGTTGTCTGCGTCAACGACGGTTCGACCGATGATTCGTTGAACGTGTTGCGCCAGATTGCGCAGGCCGACGATCGCGTACTGGTGATTGACCAGGAAAACGCGGGCGTCTCGTGTGCTCGGAATGCCGGTATCGATGCCGCCGAGGGCGAGACCGTCTTTTTTGTGGACGCCGACGATTACATCGATGCTCAGATGGTCGAGCGCGTGCTGCATGCCATGGAGTCTGCAGATGCCGAGGCCGCCGTTTTTGGCGGCGTCTGTGAACCTGCCGATGCTGCCCCCAAACGCGTCCAGCAACTCATGAGCCCCAAAGCTGGTACCTTCGGCGCCCGTGATCCCCAACTGCTGTTCCATTCGAATGCGCAGCCCTATGCCTGCCGCGCGGCTTTTTCGCGCGAGCTGCTCAATCGCGAAGGCATTCGCTTCGCCCCCGGTTTGGCTTTGGGCGAGGACGTCGTCTTCCAATTTGCGGCTTATGCGCTTGCCCACAAGACCGTCGTCATGCCGGACAAGTTCTACCACTACGTGATGGAGAGTGAATCGGCGACGCACGAGTTCAACAGTGTCGAGGCTCGCGCCAAAAAGCTCGATGCCCATATGAGGATGCTCGAGGAGGTCTTGGAGGACTGGGCGGCCTACGGTCTTTTGGACCTGTGTCCCGGCGAGCTGATAACTTGGTTTTTGGACCTAATTGTGTTCGACCTGGCGCGCTTGGATGCTGATGACTTCCAACGCGTGGCGTCTCGCGTCAACATGGACCTCACGACGTTTTTGGGAACGGCGTGGGCGGATATGCCCGCCAAGGGCGCCGTTTGCCGTGTTGCCCACAAGCTCGTTGCGGCGACCTCGGGCGTTTCGATGGCAGACGCCACGCTGTTCTATCTTTCGACTCGCGGTCTCAAAGCCTGCCTGGAGCGCTTTCTCTAATTCCAAGCGCTGCCGCCCGCCGCAACTCGGCTGTTAAAATAACCCTGTTACACGCTATTCAACAGGAGGTTCTCTTGCAGAACTCTGATACCCCTAAAGTTTCGCTGCTTGTCCCCATTTGCAATGTGGAGCGCTACTTGCGCGAGTGCCTCGATTCCGCCGTGGCTCAGACGCTCAAGGACATCGAGATCATCTGCATCAATGACGGTTCCACCGATAGCTCGCCGGATATCATCCGCGAGTACATGGAGCGCGACCCCCGTGTGAAGATGATCGACAAGGCCAACAGCGGCTACGGTGACTCGATGAACCGCGGCCTGGAGATGGCGCGCGGCGAGTACGTGGGCATCCTTGAGTCCGACGACTTTATGTTTGAGGATTCGCTCCAAAAGCTGGTCGCCAAGGCCGATGCTGAGCATGCCGATGTGGTGAAGGGCGACTTTTACCTGTATTGGTCCACGCCCAGCGAGCGCCGTGAGCTGTTTGGGATTATCGACGAGCATATGACGGGCGCCGCGTATCGCCCCGTCGATCGCCCGGGTATCTTCTACCGCAAGCCTTCCATTTGGTCGGCTATCTATCGCCGTGAGTTCCTTAACGCCAATCAGATTCGGTTCCTCCCCACGCCGGGTGCCTCGTATCAGGATGCAGGCTTTAACTTTAAGGTTTGGGCGTGCGCCGAGCGCGCCGCGTTTATTGCGGACCCCATTTTGTGCTATCGCCAGGATAACGAGAAGAGCTCCGTTAATTCGCCCAACAAGGTGTTTTGCGTATGCGACGAATATGCCGAGATGCAGCGCTTTTTGGATGAGCGCCCCGAGCTCAAGGCTCAGCTCCAGGGGATTTTAATGCGCATGAAGGTCGATACGTACCGTTGGAATGATGAGCGTCTGGTCGATGAGCTACGCGAGCAGTTTTGGGAGAAGGCTTCACCCGAGCTGAAGGCCGATTGGGATGCCGGTCGCTTTGACCTGTCGCTGTTTGATCCGCGTGGCGAGACCGACTTGCGCCTGATGGTCAAGTCGCCCCGTGCTTATATCGATTCGCGCTTTGACTTTAAGAAGCCGGGCAAGCTCAATACGTTTAAGCATTACTTTAAGATTGGCGGCCTACCGCTGGTCTGGCGCGTGCTGATGTATCAGCGCACCTACGGCGACAACCCGCACCCTGACGACGTTCCGGCAGCACAGTAGGAGCGAGTGACTATGGCTACCCCCAAGATTTCTGTTGTCGTTCCCATCTACAAAGTGGAGGAGTGCCTGGCCTGGTGCCTGGACTCCCTGCTTGCGCAGGACATGCCCGATTGGGAAGGCGTGTTAGTCAACGATGGCTCGCCGGACGGTTCACGCGATATTGCGGCTGCCTATTGCGAAAAGGATGCGCGCTTTACGCTGGTCGATAAGGAGAACGGCGGCCTGTCGAGTGCACGTAATGCAGGCATCGCCGCATCCACGGCGCCTATCGTCGCGTTTTTGGATTCCGACGACCGGTTTACGCCCGATGCATGCCGCGTGATCGTCGAAACCTTTGAGCGCGAGGACTGCGACGTTTTGACCTTTGGCGCGAATCCGTATCCGCTGGAGGCGGGGTATCCGTGGCTTAACTATGTGCTGAGCCCGCGTGATGTGTCGTTTGAAGGCTATTGCTCTGACCTGCTGTTTAAGGAAGCTTCTCGCCCCTTTGCATGGCGCACCGCCTGCAAGCGTGAGTTTTTGCTGGGCAACGGGATCGTGTTCGACGAAACCGTCAAGTATGGCGAGGACCAGGTTTTCGACTTTGCCGTGTACGGTCGTTCGCACAAGACCGCGCTTATCTCGAACAAGCTGTACGATTACCGTGTGGCGCGCAAGGGCTCACTCATGGACGCTATGCGCTACGACGACGAGACGCGCCTGCTGGAGCACGTGAAGATTTACTCCGCGGTGCTGACTGACTGGCAGCGCGACGGTCTCGATGCTCAGCATGCCGATGACCTGGCGTACTTCCTATGCGATCTGGTGCTGTACGATGCGCTCAGGTTGCTGGGCTCGGACTGCGGCAAGGTGTTTGCTGCCGTCGCCGCGGCCCTTTCCGGTTCTGCCGTGGGCAGCGATGCTGCGCTCGCACAATGCGCTCCTTCTGTTGCTGCTATGGTGCGTGCGGCGCTTACCAGCAAGGCCCCCAATGCCCGTGAGTGCAAAAAGCTCATGTTCGATTACGACGTCTTGAGGTTTGGGCGCTTGGGCGCCTGCAAACGCATGGCAGCGAACGCCCTGGGAAAGCGAGAAGTGTAGATGAGTATCAAGCGTTTGGCACTTTGCCGCAGCCAGGGCCGTCTGTTTGTGCTGCTTCGTTTTGCCGGCCAGGATGTCGCCGCGCTTATTGAGCAAGAAGGTTCTCAGGCCTTTGTCCGCGCGACGACGAGCGGTTCTTGTGTGCCGTCGCTGGTACTCCCGGTTGACCATGGCCGTGTGCTGGCGCTTTGCCCTTCCGTTGCCGATTACGAGCGCGAGCTTGCCGTCTTGGTGCTTCCGTTTTTGGATGGCTCTACGATCGACGCTGCATTTGTGTCCGGTGGCCAAAAGCTTGGCTCCATTCGCCTCGATAGCCGCGTGGCCAAGCTGGAATCCAAGATTAACTACAAAGCAAAGGCTGCGATGTGTGCGCTCGTTCGCGATGCACAGCGCGGCGAGTGCTGCGATCGCTATGAGATCGATGCCGTTCGTTATTTACCGGCAGACGCCGGCGCGGTGTGGCGCTATGAGGTTACGTGGGTGGGAGACCCCCAGTGCGCACCTGAGCTCCAGGTCTTCGATACGCATATGAACGCTATCGATATCACCGTGCATGTGTTTGAATCGCAGGTCGATGTGCCGCAGCAGAACGGATGCCGCGTCAACAAAACGTATCTGAGCGTTGAGATGCCTCAGGATATACGAGATTTTGTCGCGATTGTGAGCGATCCCACGGAGCAGATTCAGAGTGGTTTTTGCGCCATGGATGGTCGCCTGTACAACGGCATGGTCGACGACAGCTGGAACCGCATGAAGGATGCGCGTGCAGACGACGCAGCTTATCGACGTTGGTTTGAGCAGCATCGCGCAAAGCCGGGCGATTTGGCGTGCCAGCGTGTCGCTTCGGTGGCTTTTGCCTATAGACCACTCGTGAGCATTGTGGTGCCGTGCTACAAGACTGATCGGGTCTACCTGCGCGAGCTGCTGGACTCGGTGCTAGCTCAGAGCTATGACAACTGGGAATTGCTGCTTATGGATGCCTCGCCCGAATGGGATGCGGTGGCCAATCTTGCAGCAAGTGCCAACGACGAGCGCGTTCGTCGCATCGAGCTGCCCGGCAACGGCGGCATTGTGCTCAACACCAACGCTGGTATTCAGCAGGCGGCTGGAGACTACATCGCGTTCTTGGACCATGACGACATTCTGGAACCGGACGCATTATTCCATTATGTTGCCGCGCTGAACAGGGCCGCCGAGGGCGAGCGTCCCCAGGTCCTGTTCTGCGACGAGGACATGTTCCAGAAAACGGGGGAGTGGGGCCAGCCGGTCTTTAAGACGCGGCTCAACGTCGACCTGCTCTATAGCCATAACTGCGTGACGCATTTTCTGATGGTGGAGAAGGCGCTCATCGATCACATTGGCATGTCTCCGGAAGATGTTGCGGGTGCCCAGGATTACGACCTGACGCTTCGCTGCCTTTCGGCGGGCGCGCGGTTTGAGCATGTTGCGCACGTGCTGTATCACTGGCGCGTTCATCCGGGGTCGACCGCCGATGGCTCTGCCGATAGCAAGCCGTATGCTATTGAAGCCGGGCGCCTTGCGCTTCAGCGTCACTTTGACGCGCTGGGCATTTGCGGAACGGTCGAGGAGGCCGAGACGCCGTTTGTCTACCGCATGCGCTATGCGCTGCCGGAGCCTGCGCCGCTGGTGAGTATTGTGATTCCCACCAAGGATCACATTGAGACGCTTGACGCCTGTGTGATGTCGATCGCCCAGAAGGCCGCGTATGCCAACTACGAGATCGTCTTGGTGGAGAACAACAGCGAAGCCCCGGAGACGTTTGCGTATTACGAAACCCTGCCAGAGCGCGTGGCTGCGGCATCCGAAGGCAAGGGTATCGCGCGCGTTGTGTACTGGCCGGGCGAGTTCAATTACTCTCAGATCATCAATTTTGGTGTGGAGCACGCCAAGGGCGACTACCTGCTGCTGCTCAACAACGATACCGAGGTCATTAGCCCCGACTTTATCGAAGAGATGATGGGTTGTCTGCAACGTCCCGATGCGGGCGTGGTGGGTGCCAAGCTCTATTTTGCCGACCACCTTGTGCAGCACGCTGGCATTTTGGTCGGTGTGCGCGGCGCACTTGCCCATGCCAACCAAGACTTCTCGGCAAAGCGCGAGGGCTATCTTGCCCGTGCTGTGCGTCCGGGCAACTTTAGCGCCGTAACGGGCGCCTGCCAGATGGTGCGACGTGACGTATTTGAGCAGGTCGGGGGCTACAACGAGGAATTCGCCGTCGGCTTTAACGACGCAGACTTTTGCCTGCGCGTGTGGGAGGCGGGCTACCGCACCATCTTTACGCCCTATGCCGAGCTGTACCACTACGAGTTCACCTCGCGCGGCAGGGAAGAGGCTAACGAGGAAAAGCTGCGCCGCTGGAAACGCGAGCAAGCTCTGTTCATGCAACGCTGGCCGGAGCTCTTCCTCGATGGTGACCCGTGGCTCGGACCGAACCTATCCTCCGACAGTGAGTACTTCTCGTTTTAGTGCGAAGTAATGCCAAGTTCCGGCAAAGTATCCTCAAGAGCTGCAAGGGCGGTGGGGTTCAAGTACTCCTCGTTCATGCAGCTCTTGTCATATCGAAAACGTGTGTCTCGTGAGCATTCGATGAGTTCTGCAGTAAAGAACCTCTCCCAGCTAAAGAACTTTGAGCTTTCGATATGTTCAGCGGGGTTAAGCAGCATGTCCTTAATGTGTTTGCTGTTGAATAATCCCGACTTCAACACGAGCCATTCAAACGATTCCGGTAGGAATAGCTTGATGTTCTTTCGGCGCAATAGAGCAGCTACTTCCGCAATTTCTGGTCCAAAGGCGGCGCCGTCGGCAATCACGAGGATGTCGTTTTCCGGTGCGTCCATAATGCAGTTGCAAATACTTGATTTTCCTCCCGCGCTGATGCATTTAATGCTGCTCTTTTTGCATAGCAAACTGAAGAATTCGTAGCCCGAATTTGTGTCCTCGACAATGACAAGCTCGGGCCTCTCGCCTCTAAAATCAGTATCACCGTAAATACGATATGTAGAGGTGTAGACACGAGAGTAAACGGGATACTTCGTTGTGGTTCGGTTGGTGTTCTTAAGACCGTAGATTTCATCAACGCTATGGGGCAGTTGGCGCAGTGACTCTCTGGCGACAATTACGTAGTAGTTTGAGCTACGCTTTGCTTCATGGGCAAATTCTCTTGATCGAACAAAAGTATTGCCCTCATCAATAAAAACAATACTGCTGGAAATCTCTTGGAGATCTCTACGCCAATATTTTCCAGATATTGTTTTACAGGGCACTTTGCAACTTACTGTTACGCCGCTTTGTGCCCCAAGCTCTTCGTGAGCTGCCACCATATCAAGCAGAGTTGTCTTGCCTGTAGCACTGTTACCTTGGATGATGGTCAGATTTCTATTGATGGTCAGTTTAAACTGAACCCGGTTATTTTGAATAATTACCTTGTATGATCCGCGCATCAGGAGTTCTCCCTTAGGCATTTTCCAGCTATGGGGACAAGGTCAAACATTGTGTGGACTATATCGCCCGTATTTGCAATGGTTACCGTGAATTTGCCGTTTCCAAAATCCATTATGTGGTAGAGATTGATTGTTAGATCCTTTTGCGCGGCGATCCTCAGAATCCAGTAGGCGCAATTATCACCGCAATTTGAGGCGTTATATATATTCTGCGGCATAAAGTACATAAGCAGTAGCGTTTTGGTGCCGCTGGATAGTTTCTCGGGAGGAATGATGCCTAGAATCTTGGTATCGATTGCATTGGGGCCTACCACGGTGCCTTTGTCGATGGATTTTATGACCCTTTGGGCAAAGGAGTCTTGAAACCACTGGGGCGAATATACGTTATCGAAGTAAACGGACGTGTTGTAGATAACGTTTTCCATATCACCATAGTGAATTGTTAGCACGTCAGCTCCTTCGGCTTGCTGATTTGGCATCTAGTGAGATTGATTATATCGCAGCACATGAGGCGGGCGTTATCGGCCCGCGGTAGATGTGATTGATGACCAAGGTTTGTATTCTGTTGCTTTATTAATCAGTTCACTCGTTTAATCAGTTCGTTCATGCGCTAAGTTTGCCTTAGAAGCTATTTAGCGTAACGGTTGAGGTGTGGCGACTCATATTTAAATTGCAGTCACAAAGACACCTTTTATCGATTTCCCGTTGAAATACTGAATTGATAGTTTAAAAATAACTTAAGAGAGCCTTAAATCTCGGAGAAAGGATGTCGTATGAAAAACCTTCGAGAAAGATGGCGCGGACTAACAGTGCTGGGAGTTGTTGCATTTGCCGCTGCCTGCATGACGGTTGCCCCGGTGCCCTCATTTGCTGATATTGCTGGCGGTGGCGGAGACGGTGGACCGATTACGGAATGGTGTTCCGACGGTCGTCCGAAGACTGGACTCGTTCGGTGCGAGGACGGCAACCTTCGCTATTTCGATCCCGAAACTGGCGCCATGGTCACGAACCAGTGGCATAACGAATACGAAGCTGTCTGGTACTATTTTGGCGCTGACGGGATCGCGGTGTCGGGCTGGCAGTCTATCGGTGGGGACAAGTATTACTTTTACCCCGAAAGCCATGATATGGCATACGGCCGAGTTCAGATTGACGGCAAGAACTACTTCCTGAACACCCCTGGTGCCAACGCCGATGGCCGCATGCAGCATAGCGGCTGGCTCTATGACTCCATCTATGGAAAGTGGTTCTATGCGACCTCCAGTGGCGAGCTGCTGACCGGTTGGCATAATATCGGTGGAACTTGGTATTTTTTCGACGAGTATGGTGTCATGCTGACCGGCTGGATCAACGTTTCGGGGACGTGGTACTACGCCAACGCTTCCGGTGCGATGGTCACTGGCTGGCTCAATATCGGCGGTACGTGGTTCTACCTCGATGGCTCGGGCGCCATGGTTGCTAACGGCTGGCGCAGCCTGGGCGGCTCCTGGTACTGGTTCGGCGATTCCGGCGCGATGGCTACCGGCTGGTTCTTGGCAGGTGGCTCTTGGTACTATGCGAGTGGTTCGGGCGCCATGGTAACCGGCTGGCTCAGCAATGGCGGCACGTGGTATTGGCTCGGAGGTTCGGGCGCTATGGCCTCTAACTCTTGGGCCAACGTTGGTGGAGTTTGGTACTGGTTCGACGATTCCGGCGCGATGGCCACCGGCTGGCGTCAGGTCGGCGGCGCCTGGTACTACTTTAGCGGTTCCGGCGCTATGGCCCACGACGCCTGGGTCGGCGACTACTACCTCCGGTCTTCCGGTGCCATGGCTACGAATGCCTGGGTTGGCTCCTACTATGTCGGCGAGGACGGCAAGTGGATTCCGGGCTACGGTTTAGTTTGGTACAAGAGCGGTAGCCATGTTTACCATACGCATAAATGCCGTACCGTTGGCAAGGACGCAAAGGGCTATTCGCAGATCTCTATCCAGGAGGCCCAGAGGCGTGGCGCTTCACGAGAGTGCAAAAACTGCCAGCAAATTGGCTAGTACATTACTGAGCTAGTTTTGATTGAGGCCCCGTTGCCCTGAGGTGACGGGGCCACTGCGTGATTGGATACTGTGCTGCTATGAAGAAATGGTCATTCGGGGTGCTGGTCTTTTCGGGCCTTGTTTCTTTGGGGCTCCTTTTGGGTTCGCCCTCGATGTTATACGCCCTTGATTTGAATAACACTGACGAAGGTCCCGCATCTAACGTTGCTATTGCTTCTGTCGAGTCAGGCGTTGATGTTCAGCGCGAATCGACCCTCGCTGTCGAGCAGAACTCTCAGATGGATAATGAGATCCCTTCTGAGGTTTCGAATCAAATTATTTGGCATCAGGGGTGGATATCACCCGAAGAAGGGGTTGGTTTTTGGCGTTGGGGCTTGTCCGACGGAACAATCGCTGTTTCTTCTTGGAGGCATATAAACGGTAGCTGGTACTGGTTCGACGACGAAGGTCGAATGGCTCAGGATGGATTGGTTCAAGTCGGGGGTGCGACTTATGGATTCTCCTCTTCGGGTGCAATGCGTGTCGGCTGGTACCTAGATTCTACGGGCTCCACTTCTGCTTGGCGCTATTTTTCCGGTTCTGGCGCCATGGTAAAAGGCTGGCTTTCAGACGACAGCAACTGGTATTGGCTGGATGATGAAGGCAAGATGGTCCACGACTCGATGCTGCAGATCGGGGGAGCCACGTATGGATTCTCTTCTTCTGGTGCGATGCTTATCGGATGGCATCTTGATGCTGCCGTTTGGCACTATTTCTCCGGCTCTGGCGCCCTGGTAAAGGGTTGGCTCTCGGATGGGGGTCGTTGGTACTGGCTTGATCCTGCAGACGGTTCTATGGCCACCGGGCTGAAAGAATGTAATGGCACCTCTTATATCTTTAACAGTTCAGGGGCTATGCTATCCACCCAGTGGGCACTTATTGACAACAACTGGTATTACGCTGACTCTAACGGCTTGCTGCATGGAGGCTGGTTACTTCTAGGGAATTCTTGGTATTACCTGGATCCAGGAAGCCATATTATGCTCACGGGCTTTGTGCAAGTGGGCTCGTCCACCTATTTCCTTACGAGTTCAGGTGCCATGGCAACAGGCTGGGCACTTGCTGATGGTACTTGGTATTACGCCGCATCAAACGGAGCTATTCAACGAGGGCGATGGATAAAGTCCGGAAGCGCCTGGTATTACCTTGATGATGTATCCGGCGCAATGCGTACTGGTGAATTTGCGGTAGGAAGCAAGCGCTATTTTCTTATGATTCCGGTGCAATGGCATCTTCGTGCTGGATCAACTTGAACGATGGTATAGCATGGGCGAATTCGTCTGGAGCACTGAGCGAGCCGTTGCCTACTTCATCTGATGGATCTCCTGTAGTCGCTGATCGTACCGACTCGTCTTCATTGCCAGGTGTGATTCATATTGGAGATGCGGTTTTCTATGCGGATGCGAATGGTGTCGTTAACGTGGCGTTTGGTTGGATTATGTCGAAAGACGCTTCTGACGAAAGTGGCAATACTTGGTACTACGCATCTTCCAATGGTGTCCTTAAGTCTGGTTGGCAATATGTCAACGGTGCGTGGTATTGGATGGACCCTTCCACATTCAAGATGAAAACTGGATGGCTTAATGACGGCGGTACGTGGTACTGGCTCCAGCCTTCGGGCGCCATGTTTGCTAACGGGTGGCTGAAAATCGATGGCGTTGACTATTACTTCAATGCAAGTGGTGCATGGTTGAATACGTCTGGTTCTGTTTTGGGGGTCAATAGGTCCAGCCTGGTCAATTGGCTTATGAGCCACGAAAACGACGGCTATTATCGTGGAACACGCTACGACACGCATCTCAGCCAGGAAACGTGCATGTACCCAAAGGGTGATCCGCGTTGGGACGGTTATACGGGCATGAATTGTGGTGGATTTGTATCGCATGCATATATGAAGGCGGGCGGGAATTTAGCTCCCATTGCCGCCGAGCAGAGCCATTCCCCTTGGAGCGGAGGTCCCGGAAGGGGCGGCTGCGTAAACGCTTATCGTTGGTACGGCTACGCTATCGATACGTGCGCGAACGCGACTTATTTCAACTCTATTGATGAGTTGTTACGCAGTGGTTTGGCTCGTAAGGGGGACATTGTGTTCTTCAATCCTTACAACCCATATGCGGACGATAGCCACATTGGCTTTTTCTGGGGCAATTCGCCGAGCGAAAATTTGTTCTGGCATAGTGATGGTTATGGAAATCGCATCTCCGGTTTGACTGCTTTGGGCCCATCGAAAGTAATCTTGATTCGTTAGAATTCCGCGTTGTAGGGGACTCTCTGGGTCCCCTACCTTTTTGACATCTGGTTTGAAAGCTAACTGATGTCGGCATTCTTTGGGGCTAAGAGTAGGGACTAGGAGTCCTTGGTTTCACCCTGCTGGGAAGTTCTTGTTTACATTGTGGTATTGCGTGCAGTTATTTGTCGTCCTAGATGGCATCTTGTCCAGTTGGATGTTCGGAAATCTTTCACAGCCATGCTGTAAGCTAAACGCAAACAAGAACGAATGACGAGGTTTACATGAGCAAACATCTTAAGTTATTTTCGGCATTGTTGGTGCTGATGGTCCTTGCGCCCATTTCTGTGTTTGTTTTTCCCTCGAACGCGGAAGCTGCACGGTCCCTAGTTGAGAATTCCTGGCGTTATGAGGATGGGCAATTGGTCGCAGAGGATGCTTCTTCCGAAGAAGATGGAATAGCCTTATTGTCCATGGACATTCTTCCCGATGGGGCTACGGCGCAGGGCATCGATGTCAGTGAGCATCAAGGACGTATTGACTGGAATGCTGTTAAGGCTTCTGGTATCGATTTCGCTATTCTGCGTGTTGGATTTGGCGCTCCATCTTGGGGCGGTCGAGTTGACTATCAATTTAATCGAAATATTTCTGAGTGCGAGCGACTCGGAATTCCCTACGGCGTCTATATCTATTCATATGCTTTTGATAATCAGCAGGCAGCTGATGAGGCATCAATGGTGATCAATTGCCTTTCTGGGCATAATCCAAGATTGCCGGTGTATTACGATCTTGAGGATAACTCGATAATTGCAAATGGACGTCAAACCGGAATTGCATTGAGGGCGCAGGTTTTTTGTAATAGGATTTCTGCCGCAGGATATGAGCCTGGTATTTATGCAAATTTAAATTGGTTTAACAACATTTTGACTGACTCTGTATTTAAGAGTAGCTCTTGGGATCATTGGATTGCTCAATATAACTCGCAATGTGACTATACCGGCAATTACAGTTTTTGGCAGTATAAGAGCAACGGAAAAGTCCCTGGAATCAACGGCAACGTTGATATGAACTACGCGTATGTTGATGTCTCCCTTTATCATTGGCAACTAATTGACAGCACCTGGTATTATGCAGCCTCCAACGGCAAGGCGTATACCGGATGGTTGTTTCAGAGTGGCACGTGGTACTGGCTCGAGCCCGACGTGGGCGGTGCCATGGCTACCGGCCTTCACGAGTGCAACGGCTCCCTGTACTGGTTTAATTCGTCCGGCGCGATGGCGACCGGGTGGGTCCTCGACGGCGGGACCTGGTACTACGCGACTGGCTCCGGCGCGCTGGCGCGCGGCCCCGTATCCGTCGGCGGCGTGCCCTACTGCTTCGACGCCCGGACGGGGGCCATGCTGACGGGCTACCAGACGGACGCGCAGGGCGTCCGCCGCTACTTCGGCAGCTGCGGCCCCCTTAACGGCTGGGGCCTCGTCGACGGCTCCTGGTACTGGTTCGCTGACGGTATCGCCTCGACCGGCTGGCTTTACACCGGCGGTTCCTGGTACTGGCTCGAGCCCGACGCGGGCGGCGCCATGGCGACGGGCCTCCACGCGTGCAACGGCTCCGCGTACTGGTTCAATGACTCCGGCGCGATGGCGACCGGATGGGTCCTCGACGGCGGCACCTGGTACTACGCGACGGGCTCCGGCGCCCTCGCCTCCGGCTGGCTCAACTTAAACGGTACGTGGTACTGGCTCGATCCCGCGACGCACGCCATGGCCACCGGGCTCCATGGGTGCAACGGCTCCATGTACTGGTTCAACGGCTCCGGCTCGATGGCGACCGGATGGGTCCTCGACGGCGGCACATGGTACTACGCGACGAGCTCCGGCGCCCTCACCTCCGGCTGGGCCTACGTCGGCGGCGCCTGGTACTGGCTTGACCCCTCGACGCACGCTATGACTACGGGTGTTCAAGAAATCGATGGGGTGAAATACTCTTTTGCTAGTAATGGCGCTTGGCTCGGCTAGCAACTCTTCCTTAATTGCTTTTTTCTAATTACATATTGCTCTTAGCTATCCATTTGTAGACTTTGTTTATATAAAAATTGGTAACTACTGGGGGCTGCACATGGCAAGGAAAAAGCAAATAACATTAATCCTAATCATTCTTTCAACTCTACTGCTCGCTGGACCCGGTGTGGTTGATATCGCGAACGCAGAACCCATAAGCTCCTCCATCCCTACTGATTTTGAGCGGCAATCCGTCCCCTCGACTCTTTCTCCTTCCGATTCAATCGATGATGGTCCTGCTCAAGAATCCGTTAAATGGAATCTGGGTTGGAATTCGTTTGACGGCAACTGGTTCTATGTGGATTCAGTCAATCCGGTCTCGTTGCATTCTGGCTGGCTCTATACCAATGGGGCCTGGTATTGGCTCGACCCCTCGACGCATGCCATGGCCATCGGGCTCCATGAGTGCAATGGCTCCGCGTACTGGTTTGACGCCTCCGGCGCGATGGCGACCGGGTGGGTCCTCGACGGCGGTACCTGGTACTACGCGACGGGCTCCGGCGCCCTCGCCTCCGGTTGGGCCTACGTCGGCAGCGCCTGGTACTGGCTTGATCCCTCCACCCATGCCATGGCTACCGGCCTTCACGAGTGCAACGGCTCCCTGTACTGGTTTAATTCGTCCGGCGCGATGGCGACCGGGTGGGTCCTCGACGGCGGGACCTGGTACTACGCGACTGGCTCCGGCGCGCTGGCGCGCGGCCCCGTATCCGTCGGCGGCGTGCCCTACTGCTTCGACGCCCGGACGGGGGCCATGCTGACGGGCTACCAGACGGACGCGCAGGGCGTCCGCCGCTACTTCGGCAGCTGCGGCCCCCTTAACGGCTGGGGCCTCGTCGACGGCTCCTGGTACTGGTTCGCTGACGGTATCGCCTCGACCGGCTGGCTTTACACCGGCGGTTCCTGGTACTGGCTCGAGCCCGACGCGGGCGGCGCCATGGCGACGGGCCTCCACGCGTGCAACGGCTCCGCGTACTGGTTCAATGACTCCGGCGCGATGGCGACCGGATGGGTCCTCGACGGCGGCACCTGGTACTACGCGACGGGCTCCGGCGCCCTCGCCTCCGGCTGGCTCAACTTAAACGGTACGTGGTACTGGCTCGATCCCGCGACGCACGCCATGGCAACGGGCTTTCAAACTATCGGATCATGTGAATACATATTTAATAGTACCGGCAAGATGATGGCTAATTGCTGGTCAAACGGTGATGGGTCTTGGATGTATCATTCGTCATCCAGCGGCGCAATTGACCTTAAAGGCATCATGACCGATTCGGGAATCCAGCTGATTGACGACGACGGTAATGCCAGAACTGGTTGGATTGAGAGTCAGGGTGCTCGATATTATTGTTCTGCTAGTGGAGTAATTCTGACTGGGTGGCAGCAAATTGCTGGGTCTTGGTATTACTTTAACCCGGATGGTCGAATGGCGACCGGCTGGCTTAACGATGGCAGCAACTGGTACTGGCTGGATTCCGCTTCTGGCGCGATGAAAACGGGATGGCTTTCCCTTGGGGGCACATGGTATTACCTTGATGTCGCACGTGGGGGAGTAATGTTGAGTAACGGTTGGTATTGGATCGGCTCTACTGACTACAAGTTCAGTTCATCCGGCGCAATGGTTGGCGCTTGGGTCGATGTCCCGTGCTATTCGCAGTACCCGGAACTTCCTACTGGCTGTGAGTCGGTTGCCCTTACAAACTTGCTTAACTACTATGGTTTCGGTTTAGGTAAGACGATTATTGCGGATTACTATTTGCCCAAGGGAAGCAATGGCAATTTTGTTACCGCTTTTGATGGCAATCCAAGGCGTAGCAGCGGGGGTCTCATGGGATGCGTCGCACCTGCGATTACTATTGCTGGTAATAACTTTCTGCGTGCTGCTGGAAGTGGCAAGCAGGCAAAAGACGTTTCTTTCTCGTCAATTTCTTCCATTAAGA
>CABSYW010000032.1 GCA_902482035.1 uncultured Collinsella sp.
CGGCAGCGTCAGATGTGTATAAGAGACAGCCCCGATACCCAGACCATCAACAGGCACCAACCAAACACGCCCACCGCAACCACCGGGGACCCGGGGTAGCTCATTTGGGACGGGAAACAAGGCACTCAGCACCAACAATGAAAACGTCGCTGGCAGAGCCAAAGCCAGCGAACGGGCACCAGAGCGAGCAAGCTACCCCCTGCACAAACAAAGGGAACGTCGCAGGTTGAGCATAAGCCAGCGAAAGCCCGCCAGAGTAGGCAAAGCGCCCTCTGCACCAACAATGGAAAGCGCCGCAGGCAGAGGACGGACAGCGAGCGCCGTCCAGAACGTACAAGTTGGCATGAAAAAGGCAAGGCATAGACCTTTTGGTCATGCCTTGCCTTTTGAATGACAAATTGTCGTTCTGGACGGCGCGCAGCGTCGACTGGTTGCGCGGTTCGTAGAACCGCGCAACATAAGAGCGCCCCCTCCCGCGCACGGAACGGAAGGGGGCTAAAGGTAGGAGTCTACCGGTGGTTTACCCCACCGGACAGACGATGACCAGGTGATCCTCTACAGGATCGTCAAGGTTTCCGTGGGGTACCCATTGGGTACTTAGAGCAGCACGCAGGCGACGGTCAGGATGACGGCGCAGACGACGGAGAGAGCGACGATGAGCTTAAGGGCAAACTTGAGCCAGGTCGTCCACTCGATCTTGGCCAGGGCGAGACCGCCCATGATGGCGCCGGAGGTCGGGGTGAACAGGTTCACGACACCGATGGCGGCGGAGAAGATCATGACCATGACCTCAGGCGAGAAGCCGAGCTTAACAGCCAGCGGTCCCATGATGGGCATGGAGACGGTGGCCATACCGGAGGTCGAGGGGATCAGGAAGGACAGGCCGAAGTAGACCAGGAAGCTCATGGGAGCGAAGATCACGCCGGACAGGCCAGCCAGGGCATTGGCTGCAGCGTCGAGGACGAAGACATCGAGGCCGGTGTTAGCCATGAGGACGGAGATACCACGGGCGAGGGCGATGACGAGAACAACGGACATCATGTCGGCAGCGCCGGTGATGAAGGTGTTAACAATCTGCTTCTCGGACAGGCCACCGATGATACCGATCAGGACGGCCATGAGGAAGAACCAGGTGGAAGCCTCGTCGAAGTACCACTGGCCAATGGGCAGGCCGGTGATCAGGGCAGACCAGCCCTGGACGACGGCGTTACCGTCGGCGTCGTAGACAGCGCCAGCGTCGAAGAAGTTGGCGACGCCCTCGTTGAGGTCGGCCAGCGGGATGAAGCCGACGATCATGACGACGAAGGTGAAGGCGAAGGCGATCAGAACACCCTTCTGACGACCGGTGAGCTTGACCTCCTTGTGGACCTCGGAAGCAGCCTTGCCGTGAGCTTCTTCGGCGTCCTTGAGCTCCTGCATCGACAGGATGGTAGAACCCTTGTCAGCCTTGACCTTCTTGGCGTAGCTCATCACGAAGACGATGGACATAGCGGTAGTGACAATCCACAGGACGGCACCGAGGCCGATGATGATGGACTGGTTGACCTCAATGCCAACGCCGGTCAGAGCGTCGACGGCAGCGCCGACGGCGAACGGGTTAACCGTGGAGCCCAGGCAGCCGCAGCCAGCGCCGAGCAGGACGGTAGCGGCACCGACCATGGGGTCGAAGCCAGCGGCCATCATGGTAGCGGCGAGCAGGGCGTAGAAGGGAACGGTCTCCTCGCACATACCATAGGTGGTACCACCGAGGGAGAAGATGAGCATCAGCACGGGAATGAGCATAATCTCGTTGCCCTTAAGCTTCTGCACCAGAACGGCGATGCCGTTGTCCAGGGCGCCGGTCTCGGTCATCATACCGAGGAAGCCGCCCAGGATCATAACGAAGAGGCAGACGGGCAGAGCGTCAGCGAAGCCCTTAATCGGGGCGGTGCAGAAATCGCTCAGACGGGCGGCAGTAACCGCGCCGCCGGACGTGCCGGAGACGATAACGGTAATCACTGCGACAATTGCCAGCAGAGCAAGAAGAATGGTGAACGATGAAGGCATACCGCGTTTTTTCTTAGCGGTCTCAGTCATAGTTCTCATCCCCCCTTCATAAATCATTTACTGATCTCGCCAGAAGCGGCTCTTCCGTGCCGTGCCTGCCGCTTGATGCGAGATTATTACCAGATAAAACCGCTCGGGGTGTGCAGCAATACACCCCGAGCGAGATGCTAGATGCTCTTACTTGAGCGTGGCGTACATGACAGCCTTGATGGTGTGCATGCGGTTCTCGGCCTCGTCGAAGACCTTGGAAGCGGGGCTCTCGAAGACCTCGTCGGTGACCTCCTGCTCGGTGATGCCGAACTGCTCGCACTTCTCGGCGCCAATGGTGGTGTTGGTGTCGTGGAAGCTGGGCAGGCAGTGCAGGAAGATGGCACCCGGGTTGGCCATAGCCATGACCTCGGAGGTGACACGATACGGGGTGAGCTGAGCGATGCGCTCGGCCCAGACCTCGTCGGGCTCGCCCATGGAGACCCACACGTCGGTGTAGATAACGTCGGCACCGGTGACGCCGTCCTTGACGTCGGTGGTCAGCTTGATGGTGCAGCCGTTAGCCTCGGCGATGGGCCTGCAGGCCTCGATGACGTCGTCAGCGGGCATGCACTCCTCGGGGCCGCAGGCCACGAAGTTCATGCCGAGCTTGGAGCAGACGACCATGAGGGAGCGAGCGACATTGTTCTTGCAGTCGCCCATGAAGACGAGGGTCTTGCCCTTGATGTCGTAGTTGAAGTTCTCCTGGACGGTCAGGATGTCGGCGAGCATCTGGGTGGGGTGCCACTCGGTGGTCAGGCCGTTCCACACGGGCACGCCGGACTTAGCAGCGAGCTCCTCGACGTCGTCCTGGGCAAAGCCACGGAACTCGATGCCGTCATACATGCGGCCGAGAACGCGGGCAGTGTCCTCGATGGACTCCTTCTTGCCCATCTGCGACGAACCCGGATCGAGGTAGGTGACGCCCATGCCCAGATCCATGCCGCCGACCTCGAAGGCGCAGCGGGTACGAGTAGAGGTCTTCTGGAAGAGCAGAACGATGTTCTTGCCCTCGAGATAGCGGTGCGGAACGCCAGCGCGCTTCATATCCTTGAAGTTCTTGGAGAGCTTGAGCAGGTACTCGATCTCCTCGGTGGTGAGGTCGAGAAGCTTGAGGAAGCTACGGCCGGAAAGGTTAACACCCATGGTTTGATTCCTTTCGAAGAAATGAATTACGTAAGTATTAGTGGTGCCCGTTTAACGGGCGAAGCCGGTGCGGTTGTAGGGGGACCGCACCGGAAACGGAAAGACTTAGAGGTCCTCGCGCCAGAAGGGCATGCTCATGCAGCGCGGGCCGCCGCGGCCGCGGGAGAGCTCGGCGGAGGGCACGACGAGAAGGTCCAGGCCCTCCTTGTACAGCACGTCGTTGGTGACGGTGTTGCGGGCGTAGACGCAGATCTTGCCGGGCTCGACGCACAGGGTGTTGGAGCCGTCGTTCCACTGCTCGCGGGAGGCCGCGATCGGGTCGCCGCCGCCGCAGGGGATCAGCTTGACCTGGTCGACGCCGGTGGCGTCCTCCAGGACGTGCTCGAGGGTGTCCTCGATCAGGCGGATGTTCACGTCGCCCGGGTTCTTGCCGGCGGTCAGCTCGTAGACGCGCAGGGTGCCCATGATGGCGGGGTGGATCGTGAACTTATCGACGTCGATCTGGGTGAAGACCGTGTCGAGGTGCATGAAGGCGCGCGAGACCGGGATATCGAAGGCCAGGATGCGCTCGACCTTGGAGTCGGAGTTCCAGAAGATGTTCTGGGCCATGACGTCGATCGCGGCGGCCTGGGTGCGCTGGGAGATGCCGACGGCGAGGGTCTTCTCGTTGATGTTCAGCACGTCGCCGCCCTCGGTGTGGAACTGGCAGTCGCGGCGGAAGTACAGCGAGACGTCCTTGTAGTCGGGGTGGTACTTGAAGATGTACTTGCCGTACAGGGTCTCGCGGTTGCGGGTGACCGAGTACATGCGGTTGAGGTTGACGCCCTCGCCGATGACCGCGAACGGGTCGCGGGTGAAGTAGAGGTTGGGCATCGGGTCGATGATCAGGTCGGACTCGGACTCGGAGTTGACCAGGGAGTCGAGGGTCGTGGACGCCGTGAGGGGCATGTCGATCTCGGACTTGGTCATGCCGGCCATGGTCTTCTTGACGAACTCGAGGTTGTCCTCGATGGAGTCCAGCTTCTCGCGGACGATCTGCGGCATGCGCTGGCCGCGGATGCCGGCCTCGGCGATGTACTGGTCGGTGAACTCGGCGCGGGCGCCGGGGACCTGGTCGAACACCTCGGCGACGAGGTTCTCGAGATAGAGGACCTCCACGCCCTGGTCCCTCAGGATCTGGGCGAAGGTGTCGTGCTCCTGCTGCGCGACCTCCAGGAACGGGACGTCGTCGAACAGGAGTCGCTCGAGCTCGTCGGGCGGCAGGTTGAGGAGCTCGTCGCCGGGACGGTGCAGGCAGACCTTCCTGAGCTTGCCGATCTCGGAAGGCACGTGCAGACCTTTCGTCATGGCCTCCTACCTTTCTTTCGGGCCCTTGTCAGGGCCGATTCGTTAGCGCCCCTCCGTGTGAGGCGTTATTGCTGACGACATATTTATATCCAAAATCAGCTCATACTTCCACCTTGCCCCCGAACGGTTTTTTATAGGGGGTGAACGGCATACACATATACTTCACGCATGGCACACTTCATCTTAATAAAGCGTATTTACGTGCTTAAACGCGTTTTAATCCTAAAATCAAATGGAACTAAACTTTGTTAAACCATCCTCAAATTGCATATTTCCAATAAAACTATGAATAGAATTAGCGGTTCACACCGCGTCTCAACCATTTTCATTTTTATTCAGAAAAAAGTTTGTCCTATTCATTTCTGATAAATAAATTACCGTTTACCAGACGCTTGATACCGTTCACCGGAAACTCAGTATAAGGCCCAGCGGATACCGCCTCGCTTTACGGCCCCATTTGTAACAACTTGACTTCTCGGTATAGAAAAACGGACCCGCTTCCCCTAGGGAAATGGGTCCGTTTTCGATTATCTTCGGCTAATTTGGATAAGGCCCCCGAAGACCATCGGAATCCTAGCGATCGAACTCCGCCAGTGCCTCGCCCAAAAGCCTCAGGCCCTCGCGCAGAACGTCCTCGCTCGCGCAGTAGCCCAGGCGTGCGCCGCAGGGAAGCTCAAAACGGCTACCGGGGACCAGCAGCACTCCCCTCTCGGACAGCAGGCGCCTGCAGAACTCCTCGTCATCCTCGGGAATATCCAGCTGGATAAACGAGGTGGACACGCCCTGCGGGGCCGTCCAGGAAACGCGATGCTGCGTATCGATCCAAGCCTGCGCGATATCGCGGTTGCCAAACACGATCTTGCGATTGCGCTCGAGAATCTTATCCTTGTGCTCAAGCACATAGGTCGCCAGAGCATCGTTGAACACGCCGCCGCAGATCATGGTGTAATCGCGATAGGTACGGATGCGGTTGGACACCTCTTTGTCGGCCAGGACCCAGCCCACGCGGGCCGCAGGTGTCGAATAGGTCTTCGACAACGAGTTGGTGACAATGGCCCTCTCGTACACGTCGACCATCGACATAAAGGACTCAGTGTTCTCGAGCGGCAGATATACCTCGTCGCACAGCACGTAGGCGCCCACCGAGCGGGCGATCTCGGCAATCTGGCCGAGCATATCGGCATCGAGCACCGTACCGATGGGGTTCGATGCGTTGTTGATGCAGATAAGCTTGGTGTTGGGACGCACCAAGCGCTTGAGTTCCTCGATATCGGGCTTCCAGCCGAGTTCCTCGCGAAGCTCCCAATACTCGACCTCGGCGCCCAGCGTGCGCGGAATCTCGTAGAGCGGCGCGTAGGTGGGCCACTCGGCGATAGCATGGTCGCCGGGCTCGACCACAGCCATGATGGCGTTGAGGTTAGCGCCCGTGCAGCCATTGGTCTGCAGAATGTGATCGGGATTGACCTCCCGACGATACAGCTTGGCAACCTCGGCCTTAAACTCCGGCGAGCCCTCGATCCAGCCGTAGTTCATCTTCTCGCGGTCCAGGCGCTCGTAGAACGTGGCGCCGTCCTGTTCATCGAGCGCGCACAGCTCGCCCATGGTGAGCGACGAGATCGTCGACTGGGCGATGTCCCACGTGGCGCTCTTCTCCCAAACGTTGAGCCATTCCTCAACGCCAATCGTCTTGATGTCCATGGCCAAGCTCCTTACAAAAGCAGTCATCCAATCGTGTTGACGTTCCTCATACAAGATTGGGGCGGTGCGAAAACCCGCACCGCCCCAATGGGAGACATCTAATGGCAGCTAAATGTATGTATTATGACCTGTACGGGTCCTTGAAGACCTTAGAGGTCCTCGCGCCAGAAGGGCATGCTCATGCAGCGCGGGCCGCCGCGGCCGCGGGAGAGCTCGGCGGAGGGCACGACGAGAAGGTCCAGGCCCTCCTTGTACAGCACGTCGTTGGTGACGGTGTTGCGGGCGTAGACGCAGATCTTGCCGGGCTCGACGCACAGGGTGTTGGAGCCGTCGTTCCACTGCTCGCGGGAGGCCGCGATCGGGTCGCCGCCGCCGCAGGGGATCAGCTTGACCTGGTCGACGCCGGTGGCGTCCTCCAGGACGTGCTCGAGGGTGTCCTCGATCAGGCGGATGTTCACGTCGCCCGGGTTCTTGCCGGCGGTCAGCTCGTAGACGCGCAGGGTGCCCATGATGGCGGGGTGGATCGTGAACTTATCGACGTCGATCTGGGTGAAGACCGTGTCGAGGTGCATGAAGGCGCGCGAGACCGGGATATCGAAGGCCAGGATGCGCTCGACCTTGGAGTCGGAGTTCCAGAAGATGTTCTGGGCCATGACGTCGATCGCGGCGGCCTGGGTGCGCTGGGAGATGCCGACGGCGAGGGTCTTCTCGTTGATGTTCAGCACGTCGCCGCCCTCGGTGTGGAACTGGCAGTCGCGGCGGAAGTACAGCGAGACGTCCTTGTAGTCGGGGTGGTACTTGAAGATGTACTTGCCGTACAGGGTCTCGCGGTTGCGGGTGACCGAGTACATGCGGTTGAGGTTGACGCCCTCGCCGATGACCGCGAACGGGTCGCGGGTGAAGTAGAGGTTGGGCATCGGGTCGATGATCAGGTCGGACTCGGACTCGGAGTTGACCAGGGAGTCGAGGGTCGTGGACGCCGTGAGGGGCATGTCGATCTCGGACTTGGTCATGCCGGCCATGGTCTTCTTGACGAACTCGAGGTTGTCCTCGATGGAGTCCAGCTTCTCGCGGACGATCTGCGGCATGCGCTGGCCGCGGATGCCGGCCTCGGCGATGTACTGGTCGGTGAACTCGGCGCGGGCGCCGGGGACCTGGTCGAACACCTCGGCGACGAGGTTCTCGAGATAGAGGACCTCCACGCCCTGGTCCCTCAGGATCTGGGCGAAGGTGTCGTGCTCCTGCTGCGCGACCTCCAGGAACGGGACGTCGTCGAACAGGAGTCGCTCGAGCTCGTCGGGCGGCAGGTTGAGGAGCTCGTCGCCGGGACGGTGCAGGCAGACCTTCCTGAGCTTGCCGATCTCGGAAGGCACGTGCAGACCTTTCGTCATGGCCTCCTACCTTTCTTTCGGGCCTTTCGGCCGAATCTCTCAGCGCCCTTCCATAGCGGACGCTGCTTGCTGACAGCTCTAGTTATATCCAAATTCCACCCGCAATTCCACCTCGCCCCCGAACGGTCAACAAAGTGCGATGAACGGTATATCGCATGAGATTCCCCCATAATGTACTTCGGCGTTCTAAAGTAACTTTTCTAAGGTAAACGCTCTTTTTTCCTAAAAACTATTTGCAATTGCATCTCTAAACTTTTGATTCAGAATTGCATAGCTAAATCGGTTTTATGTATATAAATGATGTTTGTTTACGTTTCCGCCTGCATTCAATGATATTCAGCTATCCATCATTCTTATTCACACTTACGTACCAGTTGAGTGAGGATATAGACCGCTTGCAGACGAGCAGGGCGTCAGTCCTATGACTTGTCAGCGTAAGAAGTAGGTAAAGATACCGTTCGCACAATACGTCCGTGCCACAAGTCGACTAAATTGAGACAATAGTGAATAGGGTTAGGCTACCGTCCCCTGCGGGGACTGAACGGACAGATGCATATGCCGAGCAAAATCGAAAAAAAGCAAGCCGCCGCAAAGCTGCGCAAACCGCCTCGCGACTTCTCGTACACGCAGAACCGAGAGCTCAGCTGGCTACGCTTTGACAACCGTGTGCTTGACGAAGCCTTCGATGAGACCGTTCCGCTGTTCGAGCGTCTAAAGTTCGTGTCGATTTTCGAGTCTAACCTCGACGAGTTTCTCATGGTGCGCGTGGGCGGCCTGTCCGATCTGGCAGAGCTCAAAAAGCAACCTGTCGACAACAAGAGCAATATGACCGCCTCCGAACAGGTCGATGCTGTCATGGCCGAAATGCCCGGGCTCCTTACCCGTTGGGAGTCCATCTTTAAGAACATCGAGGGCAAGCTCGACACCTTGGGCGTTCACCGCGCCCGCATCGATTCGCTTACGCCCGAGGAGCGCACCTTTGTAACCCGCTACTTCCAGGCCTACGTGTCGCCGGTCATCTCGCCGCTGGTCATCGATCCTCGCCACCCCTTCCCCAACCTACGCAATGGCGCGCTCTATCTGGCCTGTGGTCTGGACGGCGCCACCGACGAGGAGAGCCTGCTGGGCCTTATCGAGATTCCCGCCTCGATGAACCGCGTGGTCGAGATCCCCTCGCCCACCGGCACCTACTCCTACATCTTGCTCGAGGACGTCATCCTCGCCTGCCTGGACAGCTGCTTTGGCTCCTATAAGCCGCTGGATCGTGCGCTGATCCGCGTCACCCGCAACGCCGACATCGATCCGGACGGCGAGGGCGTCGAAGAGGAAGAGGACTACCGCCAGCACATGAAGCGCATCCTCAAGAAGCGCCTGCGTCTGCAGCCGGTAGTGCTCGCGGTCTCGGGGTCGCTCGAGAAGGCAACGCTCAAGACCATCCGCAAGGCGCTCGAGCTTTCGCGCCGCTCTGTCTTTACCTGCGATATCCCGCTCGACCTGGGCTACGTCTTTGGCATTGAGGGCAAGATTCCCGAGCACCTGCGCAACGAGCTGCTCTTTACGCCGTTTAGGCCGCAGCCCAATCCCACCATCGACATGACCCGCTCCATCCGCGAGCAGGTGCTGCAGCACGACAAGCTGCTCTTTTATCCCTACGAGGCCATGAACCCCTTCCTGGATCTGGTGCACGAGGCCGCCTACGACCCCGAGTGCATCTCGCTGCGCATCACGCTCTACCGCGTGGCCAAGCAGAGCCGCCTGTGCGAGTCGCTGATCGATGCTGCCGAGAACGGCAAAGAGGTCACGGTGCTCATGGAACTTCGTGCCCGCTTTGACGAGCAGAACAACATCGAGTGGGCCGAGCGCCTGGAAGAGGCCGGCTGCACCGTCATCTATGGTTCCGAGGGCTTTAAATGCCACTCAAAGATCTGCCAGCTCACCTATCGCGAGGGCATGGCGCTAACGCGCCTCACGCTTTTGGGCACCGGCAACTTTAACGAGAAGACGGCCAAACTCTACAGCGACTTTATGCTCATGACAGCCCATCCCGGCATCGGCGAGGACGCCAACCTGTTCTTCCGCAATCTGTCGCTGGGCAACCTGCGCGGCGACTACCGCTTCCTGGGTGTGGCGCCCGTCGGACTGAAACCGCTCATCATGCGCGGGCTTGACCGCGAGATCCAGCGCGCCCTTGCCGGCGAGCCCGCCCGCGTGTTCTTTAAGCTCAACTCGCTGACCGACCGCGAGGTTATCGACAAGATCGCCGAGGCATCGTGTGCCGGCGTGCGCGTAGACATGATCATCCGCGGCATCTCGTGCCTCAAGCCCGGTGTTCCGGGCAAGACCGAGAACGTGCATGTCCGCTCCATCGTCGGACGCTTTTTGGAGCACGCGCGCGTCTATGCTTTCGGCGTGGACTCGGACATGATTTACCTGAGCTCGGCAGACATGATGACGCGCAACACCGAGCACCGCGTGGAGATTGCCTTCCCCGTGCTCGACCCCACCTGCCGCGCCCTAGTGCACGAGTACATGGGCATGCAGCTGCGCGACAACGTGAAGGCCCGCAGCCTCACGAGCGACGGCACCTGGGTCCCCGTGGAGCGTGCAGAGGGTGAGAAACCCTTCAACTCGCAGGAAGCCCTGCTGGAGCGTGCCTATCGCAACGCCGAGGCCGCGCCCGAGCCCGTCATTGAGGCGGAACCTGCCTCCGAGGCCGAGCCGCAGCCAGTAGCACCCAAGGTCCAAGAGGTCCAGGCGACCGTCATTGAGCCCGAGCCTGCACCTGCACCTCAGCCCGATCCGCAGGTCACCAAGCCCGCACCCGAGACGAGCGCCCGTCGCGATAAGCCCGCTGGCAAGACCAAGGCCATCGAGCGCCATCGCCCCGGCCGCGTGCGCATGGGCCTGGGTCTGATCGGCCTGGGTCTTAAGACGCTCATTACCGGCAAGACGAAATAGTCGTTTGTAGAAGCAGTTTGTAGAAGCGCCCCGCATTTGAGGAAAGCCTCGGATGCGGGGCGCTTTTCCCTGCTACCATGGTGCGAACAACAACGCGAATGACAGGCAGGAATATGAAGCTCACTATAGAATCGATGACCTACGGCGCCGACGGGCTGGCGCACGCCGACAACGGCAAGGCCGTCTTTGTGCAGGGCGCCGTGGCAGGCGACACCGTCGAGGCCGAGGTCGTACAGGACGGCAAGTCGTTCATGCGTGCCCGCACCACCGAGATTCTGGAGCCAAGCCCCGATCGCATTCAGCCTCCCTGCCCCTTCGTGGGCATCTGCGGCGGCTGCTCGTGGGGCAATCTCTCACGCACGGCACAGCTCGCCGCCAAGGAGCAAAATCTGCGCTCCACGCTCGAGCGTATCGGCAAGTTCAGCCCCGATCAAGTCGATGAACTGGTGCAACCCATCCGCCACACCAAGGATGATTGGGGCTACCGCAATAAAATCGAACTCGAGCCGACCGTTGTAAACGGCCGCGTGCGTCTTGGCATGCACGGTGTCGATCCTCGCAAGATCGTGACCGTCGATTCGTGCCCGTTGTTCGACAAACGTTTCCCCAAGGCACTCAAATCGGTCGTCGGCGCGCTCAATTATCTGAGCGGCAGCCACGACCTGGGCCTTGAGCGCGTGGGCATTCGCGCCTCGCGTCGCACCAAGGCACTCGAGGTGGCGCTCTGGACGCCTACGGGCTCTTTCCCGCGCTCGCAAGTCTCGCGCGTGTTGGCAGACGCCGCGCACCCCACAAGTGTCGTACGCGTGATGAGCAAGGGCGAAAAGAAGGCCCGCCGTGTTTCCAAGGTCGAAATGCTCGCCGGAGAGGGCTCATGGACCGAGAATATCGCCGAGGGTCAGATGCGCTTGTCTGCCCCGTCTTTTTTCCAGGTCAACACCAAGGGTGCCGAGATTTTGATCGAGCTTGTCATGGAAGCGCTCGATCCGCAGGAAGACGAGCTTGCCGTGGACCTGTACTGCGGTGCCGGCACCTTTACCCTGCCGCTCGCCCGCCGCTGCGACTTTGTCGCTGCCGTCGAGGCCTACGGCCCCGCCGTGCGCGACCTGCGCCGTAACCTGGAGATCAACAAGCTTGATAACGTCGACGTCATTGGCGGAGACGCGGTGCGCGAGTTCCCCGACCAGGATGCCGACGTCTTGGTGGTCGACCCGCCGCGCGCAGGCCTCGCCCCCGAAGCGATCGACCTTATCGCCAGCACGAGTGCTCGCGATGTCGCCTACGTGAGCTGCGACCCGGCCACCCTGGCGCGCGATCTCAAACGCTTTGTCGAAGAAGGCACCTTCTCCCCCGTAAAGATCACGCCAGTCGACCTGTTCCCACAAACCTTCCACTGCGAGACCGTCGTCCACCTTAGGCGCAACTAGCCACTTAATCATTGCTCAGAAAAATCATTGGGAAATCGAGCGTGGCAAGCGGAGGTCTTCGGGGTATAAGACGGCTAATTGTATGCCGCCTATGAAAGGAACCCTCATGCCCAGCGTTGCCGTTCTCGCCGCCGATGGCTTTGAAACGATTGAATGTCTGACCATGGTCGACGTCATGCGTCGCGGCGGCGTGCGTGCCACGCTCGTCTCGATTATGCCCACGCGTGAGGTCGTAAGCTCGCTGCAGATCCCCGTGACCTGCGATGCGCTCTTTGATGAGATCAACTTTGACGAGTACGACTGCGTCGTGCTGCCCGGCGGCCTGCCCGGTGCCACCAACCTGCGCGCAGATCAGCGCGTCTGCGACGTAGTCTGCGAGTTCGCCGCAACCAAGCACGTCGCCGCCATCTGCGCCGCCCCGTTTATCCTGGGCGAGCTCGACCTGCTCGAGGGGCGCCATGCCACGTGCTTCCCTGGCTTTGAGAAAAGCTTCCCCGAAGGTGCCTATACCGGCGAGAAGGTCACGCAAGACGGCAACATCATCACTGCCAGCGGCATGGCACAGTCACTCCCCTTTGCATTGGAGCTGCTGCGCACGCTCGCCGGCGACAAGGCCGTCGAGAAGGTCGCCGAGGGCATCCAACTATGATTTTGGCTTCGCAATCGCCGCGCCGCATAGAGCTGATGCGCGAGGCAGGCTACAACATTCGCGTGATTCCCGCGGATATCGACGAAACGCCCTTTGATGGCGAGGCCCCGCTCACGCTTGTCGAGCGCTTGGCACGCGCCAAGGCGGCTGCCGTTGCTGCCGAGTATGCCGAGCCCAATGAGCTGACGGTCGCGGCCGACACCATCGTCACCTTTGACGGCAAGATTCTGGGCAAGCCGGCAACCGAGGACGAGGCGCGCACCATGCTCCGTGAGCTTTCGGGCCGCACGCACCAGGTCGCAACCGGCGTCTGCATCGTTAAAGCCGGCGACGCTACAGCCCCGCATGCCGCCGAGAGCCTGTCCTTTGTCGATGTGACCGACGTGACGTTCTACGAGCTCACCGACGAGCAAATCGAGCACTACGTCGCCTCGGGAGAGCCCATGGACAAGGCCGGCGCCTACGGCATTCAGGGCACAGGAGGACGCATGCTCGTGCACGATATTTCGGGCGACTTCTATAACGTGGTGGGCCTACCCATCGCCCGCGTCGCGCGCGCGATTCAAAAACTCTCGTAATTGCATCTGGCGCTGGGTATCCCCCGGCGCCTACAATTTTGGCGTACCGTACGGATCCCGACCGGGCACAAGGCGCGGCGGAAAACCGATAGGAGTTAAACATGGATACACTGCTCGAGGCCATTGACGTCTGCGATGTCGATGGCTTTTGCTATGGCAACTATACGGACGAGGAGGCCGGCACCGGTTGCACCGTAATCGTGGCACCCGAAGGCGCCACCGGCGGCGTTGACGTTCGCGGCGGTGCCCCAGCATCGCGCGAAACCGACCTGCTGCGACCCGAGAACACCGTCGACAAGGTACACGCCGTCTGCCTTTCGGGTGGATCGGCCTTTGGCCTCGAGGCTGCAAGCGGCGTCGCTCGCGAGCTTGAGAGCCGCGGCATCGGCCTTCCCGTCGGCCCCACACAGGTGCCTATCGTGTGCTCCAGCTGTATCTTCGACCTCGCCTTTGGTAACCCCACCGTACGCCCCGACATTGAGGCAGGCATCTCCGCCGTGCGCGAGGCGCTCGACAACACCCCCACCACGCTCGAGCAGGGCAATGTAGGTGCCGGCACCGGCGCCACTGTAGGCAAGCTCATGGGGCCTGCCACCTGCATGAAGGCCGGCCTTGGAGCTGCCGCCGTGGCACTCGGCCCCATCAAGGTGGGCGCCGTGGTCTCGGTCAACGCCTGCGGCAACGTGGTCGACCCCTTCACCGGCGAGTGGGTCGCCGGCATGCGCGCCGCAGCCGATAGCGACCAGATCGTCGACATGGAACTCGCAGCCTTTGCCTCCGCCGGATCCATGCAGATGCCGCTCGACCGCACCAACACCACCATCAGCTGCATCGTCACCAACGTGGAACTCACTAAGGCACAAGCTACCAAGGTCTCCCAGATGGCCGCAGACGCCTACGCACACGCCATCCGTCCCACGCACACCACCAACGACGGCGACACCATCTACACCCTCGCCAGCGGCAAACTGGGCGCCCAGGCAAGTGCCGCCGTTCCCCTAGACCTGCTGGGCATGCTCGCCGTAAGGACTTTGCAAACCGCCATCGTAAACGGAGCCAAAACCGCCAAAACCTCCCACGGCATCCCCGGCGCGGCGAAGTAACCCCCACTCGACCGTCGGTCGGAGGCGGGCGGGCGTTACGTTTGCTGCTCTACAGTCCTATGCAAGACGAAGGCCACATTAAGTGGCCTTCTTTGCATGCGGAACTCGCGACAAACGTAATGCCCGCCCGCCTCCGACCGACTACCAACTAATATTTTTTCAGCCCAGGCCCCTGTGTACCGCGCGTCGAAGATCTTCAAATTCAAATAACCTGACAATCGATTCTTATAGCAGAGGCCCCTTGGCCTTTAGTTTAATACAAGTTCCGCACGAGCCGGAAAGCACTTAATGTGCTTTCCGTGCGAGCAGGACTGTTCGCAGTAGCAAACTAAAGGCCAAGGGGCCCAGTCAACCTATCAGCAGCGATTACTCAACAGTTAGTTGAATTTGAAGATCTTAGAGGCAAGACGGTATAGGCCGAGTGTGGTTTTGTCTCCGGCCCGTCCACGCAGATTGGTGAAGAACCCGACCACGCCGTAGCGGGCACGACGATACATGCGCTCGTCATAGGCCTTCAAATCATTCCACAGCGTCTTTAGGCGCTCGTCGGCGCAATCTTCCTCGGAAAGCTTGGTAAGCACCGAGCAGATCGCCATCATCATGGTGAAATAGCCCATCATGTACGAGCGCAGACGCGACGACTCAACATCGCTGTACAGGTGGTACGACTCCATCATGATGCGCGTCACACGGAACTGCTGGTCCAGACGCTTGACCATCGTGGCCTCGTTGACACTCTGGCCCTCGCGACCGATAAAGTAGCGATAGAGGTCGATGTCGGCGTAGTACATGGTCTTGCAACGCGGCAGCGGCACGTAGGCGTAGATGTTGTCCACATAGAACGTGTGCGGCGGCATGGGAAGGTTGGACTCGCGCAGCACATCCGTGCGATAGCACAGGCTGTGCATGAGTAGGTTCTGGTCCAGGCGGAAATGACCGATCTGATCCCAGGAAAAGATCTTCTTGCGCGGCAGGGCAAATTTGTAGCCAATAGCGGTATGCGTGCCCTCGTAAACCTTCTCGTACACGTAGTTCGAGATAAACAGGTCAACGCGCTGGTCGCGCTCCTCAAAGCCACGCAGAATCGACAGCATGGTCGAAAGGGCAGCGCCGTCAAGCCAGTCGTCCGAATCAACAACCTTGTAGTAGGTGCCCTGTGCCTCGCGCAGACCCGAAAGGACGGCAATACCGTGGCCGCCGTTCTCCTGGTGTACCGCGCGAATGATACCGGGATAACGCGCCTCCCACTCATCGGCCTTATCGGCCGTCTCGTCCTTGGAGCCGTCGTCCACCACGATAATCTCGATATCGGTGGCGTAATTGCTCCCCTCCAAGATGGAGGTGATGCAATGGTCCATGTCCTTGGCGGCGTTATACGAGGGAATACCGAATGTTATGACTTTATGCATGGCAGGCGATAATCTCATCCGAAAGATCGAGGGCGGAATTGGTCACAGCGTCCATATCGTAGTAACGATACTCGGCCAGACGACCCACCGGGTGGAAGTTCGTCAGGTTCTGGACGCGCTCAAGATAGCGCTCATAGAGCTCACGGTTCTCGGGCTCAAGAATGGCGTAGTACGGTGTCTCGCCCGAGCCGGGCGTATAGGCCTTGGAGTACTCCTTCATGATGGTGGTCTTGCCGGGCAGGACCTGACCGGTCATGTTCTTGAACTCGGTGATACGCGTGTAGTCCTCGCTCGTGGTGTAGTTGACGGTGCCCACGGGCTGGAACTGGTCCGTATCGAGCGTCTCGAACTTCATATCGAGCGTGCGGTACGGCAACGCACCCAAGTCGAGGTTGAACAGCTCGTCGAGTGGACCGGTATAGACAATCTCGCCACCATAGACCTTGCCGTCGATCTTGACGGTGGTCTCGTCGATCTCAAAGAGATCGCGGGCGTCCACGTCGCAGAACACGTCGATCAGGTCGTGGTCGAGCATGTGCTCAAAGAGCGCCGTGTAGCCCTCCTGCGGCATGCCCTGGAAGGGGGCTTGCGGGAAGTAGCGGTCATCATCGCCCACAAAGACGGGAACGCGGCCGGTGATCGAGGGATCGATCTGATCGGGCGTCTGGCCCCACTGCTTCATGGTGTAATGCAAAAAGACGTTCTCGTAGACGTAATCGGCGACCTCGGCCAAGTCGGGGTCGTTCTTCTTACGCAGCTCCATAATGGGCACCTTGACATCCTTGCCAAAGGTCTCCACGAGCTTCTGATACAGCTCCTCGCCGCGCTCGTCACCAAAGGCGAGCTTGAGACTCGCATGGTTGAAGGGCACGGGCATAAGGGTACCGTTGATGTTGGCGAGCACCTTGTGCTGATAATCCGTCCACTTGGTAAAGCGCGACAGGAAATTGTGCACGCGCTCGTTAAAGGTGTGATAGATATGCGGACCGTACTCGTGGATCAAGATTCCGGCCTCGTCAGTGCAGTCATAGGCATTGCCCGCAATGTGGCTACGGCGCTCCAAAACGACAACACGATAGCCGATGGTCTCGGCGAGACGGCGGGCACAAACGGCACCGGCATATCCAGCACCGACGACAATCATGTCGTACGCGCCGGCGTTAAAGCCTTCAGGCAGGCCTGAGGTAATCTGCATCGATACTCCTTGTCAAAAGCCACGGGCTCGTTAGCTGGGCTTTTCTCGAACATTCTTCGAGACACATTTATCAGAGCGATTATAGCGCTAATGCGTCCTATAATGAGCTTGCCACACAAGGAAAGCTCAAGCACCGCGGCGAACATTAACGTAAGGTAAACCCGCTAGCAGCGGGTTTATTCGTGAACAGCCGGGCGCCTGGAGCTTAGCGAAACGCTTGTAAGGAGTAACATGAGCGATTTCCTTAACCGTATGAAGTCTGCCGCCAAGGCCGACCTTAAGACGATCGTCCTGCCCGAGGGCGAAGATCCGCGCACCATCGTCGCGGCCACCAAGATCATCGAGGAGGGCCTGGCAAAGATCGTCATCCTGGGCAACCCCGACGAGATCAACGTTCCCGGCGCCACCGTCATCGACCCGCGCAATGCCGAGAAGCACGAGGAGTACGCGCAGAAGTTTGCCGAGCTCCGCGCCAAGAAGGGCGTCACCATCGAGCAGGCTCGCGCCCAGGTGATGGACGCCACCTACTTTGGCACCATGATGGTCAAGATGGGCGACGCCGACGGCCTGGTCTCCGGCGCCTGCCACTCCACCGCCGACACCCTGCGCCCCGCGCTTCAGATCCTCAAGACCGCCCCGGGCACCAAGCTGGTCTCGGCCTTCTTCGTGATGTGCACCGACACCCCGCAGTTCGGCACCGACGGCACGCTGATCTTCGCCGACTGCGGCCTCAACATCAACCCGTCCTCCGACGAACTCTCCGAGATCGCCATCGCCTCGGCCCACTCCTGGTCCACCTTCATGGGCAACGTTGAGCCGCACGTGGCCATGCTCTCCTACTCCACCATGGGCTCCGCTGGCGGCGAGGTCGCCAAGAAGGTCCAGGAGGCTGTGAAGTTCTGCAAGGAGAAGGCTCCCGAGCTCGCCATCGATGGTGACCTGCAGCTCGACGCCGCCATTGTCCCCACCGTCGCCCAGCTCAAGGCCCCAGGTTCCTCCGTTGCCGGCAAGGCCAACGTGCTGGTGTTCCCCGACCTCGAGGCCGGCAACATCGGCTACAAGCTGGTCCAGCGCTTCGCTGGCGCCGACGCCTACGGCCCCATCCTGCAGGGCATCGCCAAGCCGGTCAACGATCTGTCGCGCGGCTGCTCTGCCGACGACATCGTGGGTGTCGTGGCCATCACCGCCGTCCAGGCTCAGATGGCTGAGTAGCGCACATATCCCCTCGGGACAGGAATTTCCACCTGCTAGCAAAAAGGCCTCCGGAGCTGTTGCTCTGGAGGCCTTTCGTTTACTTGCAAATGCGCGCGTTAGTTGTTCTTGGTCAGGCGCTCGACGTCGTGGGCGATCATGTATTCCTCGTCGGTGGGGATGACCATAACCGTGACGGAAGAGCCGGCGGCGCTGATGACCTGTGGGCCGTTGCCCACGGCCTCGCGGTTCTTGTTGTTGTCGATGCGCACGCCCAGCCACTCAAAGCAGTCGCAGAAGGCCTTGCGGATCGACCAGTCGTTCTCGCCGATGCCGGCGGTAAAGGTGATGGTGTCCACGCCCGCCATGGAAGCGATCATGGAGCCGGCCTGCTGCATGGCCTTATAGGCGAACATATCGAAGGCGAGCAGGCAGCGCTCGTCGCCCTCGGAAGCGCGCGTGCGGATGTCACGGGCGTCGTTGGAGATACCCGAGATGGCAAGCAGACCGGACTGCTTGTTCATCATGTCGTCGACTTCCTGGTAGCTGTAGCCGCCCTCGCGCTGCAGGTAGCACACCGTAGCCGGGTCGATAGAGCCGCAGCGGGTTCCCATCATCAGGCCGTCAAGCGGCGTGAGCCCCATCGTGGTATCGCGGCACACGCCGTCCTCGATGGCGGCGAGCGAAGCGCCGTTGCCCAGATGGCACGAAAGCAGACGGTGGCAGCACGAGCCCAGGATCTCCTTAGCCATCATCCACTCGTAGCGGTGGCTCGTACCGTGGGCGCCGTACTTGCGCACGTGGTACTTATCGCACACGTCCTTGGGCAGCGCGTAGGTGTAGGCGACCTCGGGCATGGTCATGTGGAACGAGGTATCGAAGACGGCCACGTTGGGCAGCTCCGGATACTTCTCGCGGCAATACTCGATTGCCGCGGCCTCGCCGTAGTTGTGCAGCGGAGCAAGCGGTGCCACCTCAAGAATCTTGGTCATGACCTCGTCGTCAACGACTGCGGAATCATCGAAGTGCCAGCCGCCCTGAACGATACGATGCCCAATGCCATCGATCGTAAAGTCGGTCTTCTCGAGCTCCTCGAGCACGCGAGCGATAGCAGAGCGATGATCGGGGAAGGGAACCTCCTCGGTCTGCTTGGCGCCACCGTTCTCGGAATGACCAAAGATACCCATGTCCGAGCCGATACGCTCACAGTTGCCCTTGGCGAAAACGTCGCGGGTATCGGTATCCAGAAGCTGATATTTAAGGCTTGAGCTGCCGGCGTTGACAACAAGTACGTTCATGAGACTCCTTCGCAGTGCAATACGGTCGACGCAGGCCCCTTAAGGCGGCCGCATTTTAATAAGAAGTTATCATATCTTGATAAATAGATATCAGCATATCGCCCAACGAGCGCAAAAGAGGGCCGAACGGCGCTCGGTCGTCCAGCCCCTCCCCTCTTGCAATTACTTGCCGTTGACGATGCGCTCGACGTCGGAAGCGATCATGAACTCCTCGTCCGTAGGGATGACGAAAATCTTGACCTTGGAATCCTTGGCGGACAGGCACCAAGCGCCGTCGCCACGCAGGGAATTACGGGCGTGATCCATCTTGACGCCCATAAAGGCCAGACGATCGGCCACGCCAGCGCGAACGGCCGGAGCGTGCTCGCCGATGCCGGCGGTAAAGACCAGGGTGTCCATGCCGCACATGGAGGTGGCCATCTCGGCGGCCTTAGCGGCAATCTTGTAGACGAACATATCGAAGGCGAGCTGAGCCTCGGGGTCACCAGCAGCGGCGAGCTCCTCAACGTTGCGGCAGTCGTTGGTCTTGCCACCGGTCACAGCCAAAAGGCCAGACTTCTTGTTCATCATCTCGTCGACCTCGTCGAAGGTGTAGCCACCCTCGCGCTGCAGGTAGCACACGGTAGCCGGGTCGATGGAGCCGCAGCGGGTGCCCATCATGACGCCGTCGAGCGGCGTCAAGCCCATGGTGGTGTCCATGCACTTGCCGTCCTCGATGGCGCACAGGGAAGCGCCGGAGCCGATATGGCACACGACGACCTTGCGGGCCTCGCCGTTGGTCATCTCGGCGACCTTCTTGGAGATGTAGCGATAGCTGGTGCCGTGGGCGCCGTACTTACGGATGTGCAGCTTGTCGCAAACATCCTTGGGAAGGGCGTAGGTCTTGGCGACCTCGGGCATGTTGAAGTGGAAAGCGGTGTCGTAGACCGTGACGTTGGGCAGATCGGGATACTGCTCCAGGCAGTACTCGATAACGTTGGCCTCGGGGTTGTTGTGCAGCGGCGCCAGCGGGGCGACCTCGCGAATCTTGGCGAGGACGTCCTCGTCGACGAGGGAGGAATCACCAAAGTACCAACCGCCCTGAACGATACGGTGGCCGATGCCCTCGATCTTGACGCCGTTGGCCTCAAGGTCCTTCAGGACGACCTCGATGGCGACCTTGTGGTCGGGGAACTCGATGTTCTCGGTCACCTTCTTGGAGCCATTGGCAGCATGGGTGAAGGTACCACCGGTAAAGCAGACGCGCTCGCAGGAGCCCTTTGCGGACACCTTATGGGACTTGGTGTCGATGACCTGATACTTAAGGGTCGAAGATCCCGCGTTGACGACCAGAACGTTCATGTGTCTCCCTACTAACAGGCGGTGTGGCGCCGCCAGGTTACATACGCTTCAATAATAAACCCAAACGCCCTCGCGCTCGGGTTTATTGGCGTTGATATATAAGTTATCGGTGCCTAAATACTCATGTCCTTTGGCTTGTAAGACGAAATAGCGCGGGAATATACACCAAAGAAGAAATCCCGAGCGCGACAAGCAATACGACTCGTATGCCCGCAGCGCTGCTCAACACAGCGTTGAGCAGATAGAAAAGAATGGCACCCACCGCCACCATCTGGCTTTGAACCGAAATCAGTGAACAGCGCATCGATGAGTCGGCAGCATTTTGGAAAACTGAGTATTTGATTGGGGCAAACAACGAGTACGCAACCGTCTGCAGCACATAGAACACGGGCAGCAAATTAGCCGGAGTAAGGGGGATCAAAAACAAAGCTGTCAATACTAAGCGAATGATGCCGCAAATACGCGCAAAACGGCCCTTGTCGACATGAGCAATCACACTGGGCACAATAAACCCTATGGAGGCGGAGGCAAGGAGCTGAACCGCAACGGTCACGCCCGAAGCGACAGCATTCATTCCGCGACCCGCAAGCAGCAGTGAGAAAAAGTCTTCCAGGGCGACAAAAGCAAATGCCTGAGAACAGTCCATGATGAACGCCGAACGAAGAATACCATTACACGCAATAGCGGCACCGATCATCTTCGGGCTAATTCCACGTTCAGGTGTCGCCGCAGTGCCCTCTCTTCGCATCTCAGGAATGCAGACAACAACAACCAACGTCAACACCATTGCGATGATATCTGCTGAAAGACCAATGAGATATGCACCGACAGACGAAATGAAACCGCCCACGCAAGCGGAGATGGCATAAGAGGCATAGAAAACAAATCGCTCAACGACATTAAGTCTTACGAGCTGGTCCCGAGAGACGCTGTCAATGTAAATCGCTTCGATGGATCCGCTCACACATGCAGCGGCAAAACCTTTGAGAGCAAACGCGCCGATCAAAAGCAAAGGAGAACGGACAAGGAGTAGGGCGGCGTAGTATCCAAGCATTCCCACGACGCCAACGAGACCGCTCGTCTTTCGTCCAAGCCTATCAGCAATATAGCCAGTGGGAACTTCGAGGATGAACTTGCTCACTTGATATGCAATCATCATGCTAGAAATCGCCACCATCGAGAATCCGACGAATTCAAGGTAAACCGTCAGAAAATACAAAATGGTGCTGAAGTTCGACAAAAAAACGAACGTCATATAAAGCAAAACCGTACGGTTTTTCATGCTCCGCCCTCCAAGAGCCAATAGCCCAAACCGAAATCTTGGAAAAGCATGAGGGCAAAGCCGTCAGTCATGTGTTACAAGGCGTCAACATTCACTTGACGCCACGAGGCCAAATGGCCTCACGAAGCGAGATGACGCAATAGGTGAAGAAATACCGTCTGGTGTCGATCGGTCCAGGCATTTTGTCGATAGCAAAAATAGATGGGCAAGGCCACGTCATGCGAGCCTTCAATGGAGCACTCGCTCACTTCCAGTCCATCTGTTGCGAGAGAAGAGCCAGAAAAACTCAATATCAATCCCCCGGCTTGAAGAAACTCAGTCTGCGCCCTGTTTTCGTATTCGACGTCGCGGAAGCGGAAATTGACGAGCTGGGCTTCAGGGCATTGGTTAATCGCATTGAGACAGGGTGACAAATTAATGGGAACAGCGAGCCTGCCGCTCAGTAACTCGCGAATGGTCATGGCGCCCACAGATTGATGACCCGCTGGGCACGAAAGAACCTTGAGCTCCTTTTCACCCAAGTATTTCGAAGAAAGGACACTGTCCCTTGGTTCCTCAAATGAGATGGCCGCATCCGAAATGCCAAGCACAAGTGATTCAAAGCATGTAGCCGTTGGCTGATGCCACACATCAAGGTGAATCTGAGGGTGCGAGCTTTCAAACGAGTCGTACCAGTTTTCGGAAAAAAGACGCCCCCGCCCGTGAAGACAGGGGACGTAAAGACGAAAGTGGCCGTCGGGCGAAACGCCACCGTTCCCCGATTGGGTGTACTTTTTGAGATCGTCGACTTGTGCCAGGATCACGCGTGCACGACGCGCAAATTCTCTGCCCGCCGGAGACAAAACAGCCTCCCCCGCCGATCGATTGAGCAAAACGATCTGATACTCAGACTCCAGTTTCTTAATTGCCGACGAGACAGCCTGTGGGCTCACGTGAACGGCGCGAGCCGCTTTGCGCACGCCGCCGTAGTTCGCTACCGCTTGAAGGTATTCGAGTTGAGAAAACTGCATAGGTTACTCCAAAGGCAGCCAAGGCGACGGGCCGTGCGTCCTCAGATGAGGTTCTCGCCCAGGTTCTTGCCGCCGAGGACGTGCATGTGGAAGTGCATGACGGTCTGACCGGCGTTGACGCCCTTGTTGGAGATGACGCGGAAACCGTCCTCCAGACCCTTGGCCTTGGCGACCTCCTGGATGGCGTGGGCCATGGCGCCCATGGTCTCGGCAGGTACGTTATCGGCGATGTCACTGTAGTGCTTCTTGGGGATCACGAGCGTGTGGACCGGCGCCTGGGGATTGAGGTCGTCGAACGCGATGACCTGGTCATCCTCGTAGACGACGGTCGAGGGGATCTCGTGGTTGGCAATTTTGCAGAAGATGCAATCACACATGGTTGGTTCCTTTCTCACAGACCAAGGTAATTATATTTGGTCGGGATGGTTAGAACGAAAGGTTGTCGTCGGTGTTGGCGGCTTCGCCGTCGGCGAGCACGTCGTTGCCGTCGACGTCCTTCAGGAGCACCGAGACCTTCTGCTCGGCATCGGACAAGCGGGTACGCAGGCTCTTGAGGAGCTCGACGCCGCGGGTATAGCTCTCAAGCGACTCCTCGAGCTCCATATCGCCCGACTCCAAGCTGCGAATGATGAGCTCCAACTCCTGCGAAGCCTGCTTGTACGTAAGCTGCTCGACCGGGGTCTTCTCTGCCATAGCTGTTTCCTTTCCCAAAGGTTTATCACTGTAAAACGCGGTCTATTCGACCGTATTGACCGTTGCTGCCACGTTGCCGTCTGCCATGCGCACGCGAATGGCGTCGCCCGGCTTAAAGGTCTTGGCACTTGTAGCCACGCCGTCAACGCTGTACGCGATGGAATAGCCGCGGGCAAGCACCTTGAGCGGCGACAGGGCATCGAGCGAAGCCGCTGCACGGCCCAGGTCGGACGCTGGCTTGTTGAGCATCGTGCGCCCCTGATGCTCCAGGCGGGAGCTTGCGAGCGTGAGCGCATGGCGCTTGCCATCGAGTCCTGAGGTGCTTGCGATCAAGCGCTCGGGCAGACGCTCAAAGTTGGAGCGGAATGCCCCAACCGAACGCGTTATGGCGCCGGACAAACGATCGGCCGTCAGGGCAAGCTCAGACTCGCGACGCTCAACCATAAACGTTGGGTCGTTGAGGCACGGGCGGCACGCAGCCGCATCGAGCGCATCGCCCAAGCGAGCCGTATAGGTATCCCAGGCACGGCGACCGCGCTGATCGAGCATCTCCAGGTCGACCTGGGCCGACCCAATCATCGATGCCATCGCGGCACCCAGACGCTGATAGCGCGCCTCGAGCACATCGGCCAACTCCGTCATAGCCGGCGCCACCGATTCGGCCGCCGCCGTAGGCGTGGAGGCGCGACGGTCGCTCACCATGTCGCAGATCGAGGTATCGGGCTCATGGCCAATGCCCGTCACCACAGGCACGGGACAGGCTGCCACCGCACGGGCAAGCTCCTCGTCGTTAAAGGTCATGAGGTCCTCGAAGGAACCGCCGCCACGCACGAGCAAAATGCAATCGGGCGCCGGCGTAATGGCAGCGGCGCGGCGCAAGCCTTCAATAAGCTCTGTCGGCGCACCCTCGCCCTGGACCTTTGCGCCCACGCAGACGAGCTCGACGAGCGGGTTGCGTCGGCGCAGCGTACGCTTGACGTCGTCGATTACCGCACCGGAAAGCGAGGTGACAACCGCCACGCGTGAGCAGAACACCGGGATGCGGCGTTTGCGCGCTTCGTCCATCAGGCCCTCGCGGCGTAGCTTTTCGGCCAGTTGCGCCACTTGTTGACGCAGCAGACCCTCCCCCGCCAGCGAAAACGAGCGAGCGACAAAGCTCATACGACCCGTGGGCTTATAGAGGTTGAAGCTGCCCTTAAAGCTCACCTGCATGCCGTCACGCAGATCGAAGGTACGCTTGAGATAGGCGCCCTTCCAGATGATGCAGTCGACGGCGGCCGAGTCGTCTTTAATCTGGAAGTAGCAGTGGCCGCTTCGGGCGTTGGGACCACGGAAACCCGTGACCTCGCCCAGGACACTCAGCTGCGGAATGGCATCGAGCGCACCAGCGGCGATCTCCACCGCCTGGCTCACGCTGAGCTCCTTGCGCTCCTGCTCATCCGAACCGTCGAACTCGGCGGAAACGGCATTACCGGTTAGGTTCCAGCCTGCCACGCAGCCTCCTTTCGTTATCGAGCACAGAGGCTCCGGCCCCGTGCGAAATTAAGTCCAACACATAGTACAGCGCCGCGAGGACACGAATCCCCGCGGCGCCTGCCTGTCCCATTTGTTATCGGTTGGAGTTTCTGTTGTAGCGAGCCATAAGGTAGAGCAACTGAATGATCGAAGTGAGCGCTGCAGCCACATAGGTAAGCGCGGCTGCCGTCAGTACCTTCTTGGCGCCGTTGACCTGCTTGGAGCTCATGCCCGACTGCTCGATGTACGCCACAGCACGTCGGCTGGCATCAATCTCGACCGGCAGCGTAACCAACTGGAACAACACACTAAACGAGAAGAAGATCAGGGCGAGGGTCGTGAGCCCGGCAATGTTCATAAACAGGCCCAAGAGCAACACGATGGTCCAGGTGTTCTGGGTAAAGTTGACGACCGGCACGAGGGCGGTACGTACTTTCATCATGGCATAGCCGCTTTGACGCTGGGCGGCATGGCCCGCCTCGTGGCAGGCGACGGCAACGCTTGCGACCGAACCGCCCGAACGGTTGGCATCCGACAGATACAGGTTGTTGTCCTGCGGGCTGTAATGATCGGTGAGCTCGCCGGCAACGCCCTCGATACCCACGGCGTTACAACCGTTGGCATCGAGCATGCGGCGAGCGACCGTGGCACCCGTATCGCCGTCCGAGCGAACCTTGGACCAGGTTTTGTACGTCGAGTTGATATAGTTCTGTGCGGCAAGGCCAAGCACCGTGCAGACAAGAACAACCAGCAGGTACAGCGGGTCGATGCCAAAGCCGTATCCATAGTAATAAGGCATGCGAATTCCTCCGAGTCGAGTTACACGTTGGAGGCATTTTACCCATTCAAGCGGCTAGGCTTCCCTACAGCAATTCGATTTTTCCGTCCTTCACCGTCAACCCCATATTGCCGGAAAGCAGATCGTCCAGGCGCGAGCCCACAAGCTCAAAGCGCCAGCCTTCGCGCAAGGGGCTCTGCTCGGGATGCTCAATATAGTCGGCCAGGTCATCGCGCGAGGCAATGACCGAAGTCGCCACGCCCGAGCGCTCGGCAACCAGGCGGATGAGCGCGTACATCAGGTCCGTCACACTCTCCAACTCCGGCGAAATCTGACGGTGCCCGCGCACCATGAGCGGCAGGCGATCGTGCGGGCAGCTCGCGCCGCGCTTGATGGCCATGAGCGCACCGTCCACGTCGCGCTCCCCCAACTGATCGGTACCGCGGATGCTACGGAACTCCTCAACGCGCACGGGATTGCGCTTAACGAGCGCAAGCAGCGTGTCGTCGGACATGACCCACTTGCGCGGGATGTTACGGCGCTCGGCGCGGTCCTCGCGCCAGGCGGCGAGCTCGCGCGCGATGCCCAACTGGTGACGGCTGCACGAATTGATGCGTTTGACCTTGCGGAACGCCTCGTGGCGATCGGCGCGATAGTGCGACTCGTCAGCCAGCGGGCGCAGCTCGTCGAGCACCCAGTCCACACGGCCCAGCTCGCGCAGGCGGCTCATCATCTCGGTATAGGCGACGATCAGGTACTTGACGTCATCGATCGCATACTCAATCTGCTTATCGGTCAGCGGGCGGCGCGACCAGTCGGTCAGTGACTCGGTCTTGGGCAGCGATACGCCGCAGAACGTCTGAACAAGCGCGCCATACGAAATCTGCTGGCGCTCGCCCAAAAAGGCGGCGGCGACCTGCGTATCGAAAATCGGTCGTGGCAGCACGCCCACGGTATGGAGCATGACCTCCATATCCTGCGAGCACGCGTGGAAGACCTTGGTCACGCTCTCGTCGGCCATAAGCTCGGCCAGCGGCGAGAGGTCGTCGATCACCAGAGGGTCGACCGCTACGCTCTCGGCAGGGGTGGCAATCTGAACCAAGCACAGGCGCGGGTGGAATGTGCGCTCGCGCAAAAACTCGGTATCGACGGCAATCGCGTCGAACTCACGGGCGCGCTGGCAAAAGTCGAGTAGAGCCTGATGTGTGGAAATGTACATATCAACCCATCGAATAAGGTTAGGCCCGAAAAACACGGGTAGGATATCGGCATTGCCTTACAACTATACTCGGTTAGTCACAGAACGGGAACGTAAGTATGCGCTGCCTTATCATCCACAACCCGGCATCGGGCCCCAGCTCAGATGAAATCTACGCATTCACGCACGCCCTCGCGCAGGGCGGCGACGAGGTCGTGATGCGTTTTATCGGCGATGGCATGGAGCCCGAGAACGCCGTGGCAGACGTGCGCGAGTTTGATCGCGTGGTCGTTTCGGGCGGCGACGGCACCGTCTCCAACGTGCTCGACCAGATGCGCGGATGCGGTGTCCCCACGCTCGTCTTCCCCTCCGGTACAGCCTGCCTGTTCTTCAACAACATCGGCAATGCCCCCGAGGCAGCGGCGCTTGCCAAGGCTTGCCGCGCCGGTCGCACGGTCAAAGTCGACATGGGCGAGCTCTTTTGGCTCGACGAGAACGGCAACGAGAAGCGCCACGGCTTCATCATCATCGCCGGCTCGGGCTTCGACGCCGAGATCATGATGAAGGCCGCCCCCACCAAAAACGACATCGGCGAGATCGCCTACTTCCTCTCTGCACTCGCCACGCCCAACCCTACGGTAGCGCACTTTACCATTGAGCATGACGGCATTGTCGAGGAGCTCGACGGCATCTGCTGCATGGCCGGCAACACCTCGGTCATCCAAAACGACATCAACCTGTTCCCCGACTGCCGTATGAACGATGGCATGGTCGACATTGCGGTCATCGAACCCGTAAAAACTGTGCAGCTTCTACCGACTGTGATCACCGCCGCACTCGACCCCGCCGGCAAGGTACTCGGCCGCCCGCAGTTCAAGATCATCCAGACCAAGGAAGCCAAGATCACCTGCACCCCGTCGCTGGGCATGCAGTTCGATGGCGAAATTATCTCCAGCAATTCGGGCGTCTTTGGAGCCCGCGCGCTTCCACAATGCCTCGACCTCATCGTCGACGAATTCTCCCCGCTCGGAAAATAGGAGGACCCTATGAACGACAATCCCCTGCTCGGCTTTATCATCATCGTTTTGGCCATGCTCGTCGGCTATGCGATCAACGTGATCCACCGCCGGAAGAAGTAATTCCACATTGGTATGATATTCATCAAATTATCGTCTCCCCTGCTGTTTATGCATTTGCCAAACAGCGGGGGATTTTCATTTCGGGCATTCCCAGTTACTTTATTCTGCTACAGTAATTACAGGGCGTCTTTATTAAAGTAAAGCTACAAACTGAGTACAATTAACCGCTCATCGCATATTTCATCACGCTTATCGAGTAAGTTTTTTTCATAGATGAATATTGTTTCCAGTTCGTTACGCTAATGAGGTGTCTTTATTGGCTGAAGCCCTCTGGCAACGGAGGGCTTTCGCACGCTGGGAGGGAAAATGAGGAAAACTCACCCCGTCAACGCGCTCAAAAAGCTTGGCATAGGCCTCGCCTTTGGAGCTGCAACCATCATGTCCATGCCGACGTCCGTGCTCGCCTGCACGCAGATGTACATGGGCAAGAACCTTACGGCCGACGGCAATACGTATTATGGCCGCGCCGAGGACTATGGCAAACGCTACCTCAAGCACTTTGGCATCGAGGATTCGCACGCCCCCGGCTTCACCTACAGCTCCGATGAGTCCGGGTTCGTATACACCTCAAACAAAACCACGTATCGCTAAAGCTATGTGCGCGATCACCCCTCGCAGTGGGATGAGCGTTGGGATGCCTACTCCGAAGCAGGCATCAACGAGAAGGGCGTCTCCTGTTCCGCCACGCTAAGCACCAGCATGAATGCAGATGTCAAAGCTGTGGACCCCCTGACGAATGGCTTGGGTGAGTACAGCTACGCCAGCGTTATCCTGGGCGAAAGCGCCACGGCCCGTGAGGGCGTCGAGCTTATCGGCAGTCTGATTGACCAGCAGGGCGTCTGCTCCAACGACCAGATTGTCATCGCCGACAGCAACGAGACCTGGCTGTTCGCCGCACTTTCCGGGCATCAGTGGATTGCCATGAAGCTCGCTGATGACGTCGCGTCGCTCAACCCTAATATCGGGAGCCTCAACTACGATGTCGACCTCGACGACACCGAGAACTGCCTCCACTCCGAGGCCATCCAGTCCATGCCCGAGGAGAAAGGCTTCGCCAAGTACACCGACGGCAAGTTCGATGTTGCCAAAACCTATGGCGAGAGACTCGATGAGACTGGCAGGCATCAGTGGACTCGCTATGTCCAGGGCCTGTCTCTTATACACATCTCCGAGCCCACGAGA
>CABSYW010000033.1 GCA_902482035.1 uncultured Collinsella sp.
CTCGGAGATGTGTATAAGAGACAGGTTGATGGCACGGATGACGGTGGCGGGGCCGGTCTGGCAGTCGCCGCCGCTAAAGAGGCCATCGAAGTTGGGCACGGCGCCGTCCGAATCGGTGACGACGCGACCCCACTTGCAGGCGATGCCCATGTCCTCAAACGGCTTGGAATCGATATCCTGGCCAATGGCAACAAACACGCGCTCGCAGGGGATGACGCGCTCGGGCGTGGCAGCGGCACGCGGAGCCGGACGACCGCGACGGGGCTCGCCGATAATCTGCGGTTGCACGCGCAAGCCGTTCACGCGACCGTCCTCGCCCGTCTCGATGGCGAGCGGGGCCGTCAACTCCAGTACCTCGCAGCCCTCGGCCTGGGCACCGGCGATCTCGGCGTCCTGGGCCGTCATATCGCAGATGCGACGGCGGTAGACGATGCTCACCTTTTCGGCACCGCAGCGCACAGCAGAGCGCGCCACGTCCATGGCCACGTTGCCGCCGCCAATGACGCACACGCGCTGGCCGCTCAGGTCGGGCAGTTCGTCATCGCCGATGGCGCGCAGCATCTTGACGGCCGATTCCACGCCGGGCGCCTCTTCACCCGGAAGGCCGAGCTTCTTGTCACTGTGGGCACCGATGGCCAGGTAGACGGCATCGAACTCGTCGCGCAGACGGGCGAGCTCCTCGCCGTTGACGGAGTGGTCGAGCTCAACGTCGATTCCGGCGCTCAAGATCCAGTCGATCTCGGCCTGCAGGCGCTCGCGCGGCAGACGATAGCTGGGGATGCCGTAGCGCAGCATGCCGCCCAAGTGATGGCGCTGCTCAAAAATGGTCACCTTGTGACCCATCACGGCCAGGTAGTAGGCACAGGAAAGGCCGGCCGGGCCGCCGCCTATCACGGCGACGCGCTTACCGGTGTTGTCCGCCACATGCGGCTTGTGGTCGTTGAGGTCACTGTGCTCAACGGCAAAACGCTTGAGGGCGAGGATATTCATGGGATCGTCGACCATGCCACGGCGGCAATGCATCTCGCAGGGATGCTCGCACACCAGGCCACAGACGAGCGGTAGCGGGTTGTTCTTGCGGATGACCTTGACGGCGTCGGCATAACGGCCTGCCTCGACGAGCGAGATGTAACCAGGAATGTCGACGTGCGCCGGGCAGCCCGAGACACACGGGACGCGAGCCTCGCGGTCAAAGCCGCAGGAGTGCTCGCGGATGTGGTGCTCAAAATCGTCGCGAAAGCCACGAATAGCCGTGAGTGCCATGGCGCCGGCCTCGTAACCGATGGCGCAGTCACTCGAAAGGTAGATGGTGCGGGCCGTACGCTCGATCAGATTGAGCGTAGACTCATCGGCACGCCCTTCGAGCACATCGGCGAGCAGGTCGCTTAGCGCGCTCAGGCCCACACGGCAGGGAGTGCACTTGCCGCAGCTCTGGGTGGAGCACAGGTTGACGAGCGCCGCCGTAAACTCGACGGGACACGGGGCGAGCGAACTCACCGCCAGACGACGTCCGAGCGCATCGTGCAGGTCGTCCATGACGGCCTGAGCGTGGCTGCGTTCCATTACATGCAGTCGAGCCATAAGATCCCCTCTCACATGGCAGCCCGGAGGCGAGGCCGGGCGAAATTGCTACACGCACAACACTGACCTAAAAAGTTGTTAGGTCTCCACGCAGTTCGGCAGGCGGCATGAAATGTCACCCTCAGCGGTGAAATAGAACATTACCGCAGATAAATGCCATATTTGGTAAAACGCGTTACCAAACGACAATGCCCCGCCCACGCAATCACGTGGACGGGGCATTGCTCTAGGTATGCGGTCAGCGACCCTGTTGCTTTTACTTAAGCTCGGGCCAGTAACCCTTGTTAGCCTCGATCATGTCGTCGAGAACTTCCTTGGCGACCTTCATCGACGGCACGGTCTTGTTCAGCGTGAAGGCCTTGAGCGCCTTCTCGTACGAACCCTCGATCGTAGCCTCGACCACGAGCTTCTCGGAGTTCAGCTGCTGCATCATAAGGCCCTGCTGGAACAGAGGAATGTTGTCGCGGCTGATGACCTCGGGGCCGTTCTTGCCAATGTAGGCAGGCAGCTCGACCATAGCGTCGTAGGGCATGTTGGGGATAGCGCCCTTGTTCTCGCAAATGACCAGGAAGCGCTGCTTGGTATCGTTCTTCAGAGCGATAGCCAGGTCGGCAATCCAGTCGCCGTGGCTGCCCGCATAGAACGTGCTCTCGTCGATCTCGCCCGTCTTCTCGTAGTGGTCGATGCCGTCGAAGAGGTTCTTCTCACGCGTCTCCTCAACCTCGTTAGCACGGGTGCGCTCGGGGTTGGAATGCTCGACGAACTCCTTCTGCTGCAGGTAGTAGTTCAGATACGTGTTGGGCAGGTACTCCGGGAAGCACTCCATGATCTCGTACTCGCCCTTCCAGACGTAGTACCAGCTGCCCTTGGTGTGGCGGTTCTGCTCGGGGTGCTCGTCAGTGGCCTCCTCGGGCTTCTTTGCCATGAGCGAGCCCATGCCCTTGAGGTAGGAGTCGGGCAGCAGAATCTCATGCTCCTTGATGTACTCGCGCAGCTGCGGGAGCACCTCCTCGCCCTTGTGGCGGATCGAGGTGAACCAACCAAAGTGGTTGAGGCCAAAGTAATCGTACTCGACATCCTTCTTGTCGATATCGAGTGCGGCGCAAACCACGTCGATGATCGCGATCGGCATGTCGCAGATGTTGATGATGCGAGCGTTGGGACGCAGCACGCGGCAGCCCTCGGACACGATGGCAGCAGGGTTGGAGTAGTTGAGAATCCAGTAGTCCTTCTTGGCGTACTTCTCAACGTCATCGATCAGCTCGACCATGGGGAAGATGGTGCGCATGCCGTAGGCAAGGCCGCCGCAACCGCAGGTCTCCTGGCCCACGCAGCCGTGACGCAGCGGAATCTTCTCGTCCTGCTCGCGCATGGCGTAGCCGCCCACGCGCATCTGGGCAAACACGAAGCTGGCATCCGTAAAGGCAGTCTCCTTGTCGGTGGTCACCGTGAGCTTGATGTCCAGGCCGAGGTCCTCGTGCAGAATCCAGTCCACGAGTACGCCGATCTTGCGCTGGCGCTCCTCGTTGATGTCGTACAGACGAATCTCGTCAACGTCGAGCTCGTCCTTGCGCAGGGCGATGGACTTGACGATGCCGGGGGTAAAGGTGGATCCGCCACCACACAGAGTAATGATCATTGTTTACTGCTCCTTCTCAATTGCGTTTTCGACCTTGTCGCGCATCTCGGCGACCTTCATGCCAAAGATGATCTGGATATTGTTGCCGTTGCGGTTGATGCCGCTGTTGGGCACGTGGTTGATGAGGCTCTCATCGATGAGGTCCGGGTTCTTAACGTTCACGCGGAGACGCGTAAAGCAGTTCTCGAGCTCCTCGATGTTGTCCTTGCCGCCAAGACCTGCGACCAGGTCGGCAATACCTGCATCGACGCCCTCTGCGGGAGCTGCGGCGACAGCGCCCTGCTTCACCGCGACAGACGCGGCGGCCTCGCCCTCGGCAACGGACTCGGCGAGCTCGGACTCCTCCTCGCGACCAGGCGTGTGGAGGTTGAGCTTCTTAATAAGGAAGGTGAAGAGGAAGAAGTACAGCGCGGCGTTGACGACTCCGAGCACGAGCATCATCGGCCAGTTGGTCTTATCGACACCAAGAACCAGGTTGGAGACCACGATGTTGATGATGCCGCCTGCAGTCGAAGCGGGCACGGAGAGGACCTTGAGCAGGACCAGGAAGATGCCGGAAAGAACCGAGTGAACGACAAAGAGCACGGGAGCGGCAAAGACAAAGAGGAAGTCCATGGGCTCGGTCACGCAGGAGAGCACGGCGGTGATGATCAGCGGGATGATAACGGCCTTGGTCTTATCCTTGTTCCCCTTGTAAGCGGTGAAGATAAAGGCGAGACCGATACCGATGTAGGGCCACAGGTTGTTGAAGGTGTAGCTGTTGAAGTAGGTGCTATCGGAGAAGGGCTGGCCCGTCATCGCCATCTCGGCGACACGGATGGGATAGGCGCCGGCGATAACCTGATCACCCAGCGTAAGGGTGCCGCCCACATCGGAGAACTGGAACGGGGTGTAGATGAGGTGGTGCAGGCCGGTGGGAACGAGCAGCTTGTTGAGCATGCCGTAGATAAACAGACCGATGTTGCCCGACTCCTTAATGATGCCGGCAACGGAGGAGATGGCGCCCTGAACCGGAGGCCAAACGATGCAGAAGCCAGCGCCCATGATCCAGGAGATGATGATCATGATCAGGAACGGGAAGCGAACGCCCGAGAACATCGAAAGGGCAATGGGGAACTGCTTGTTCGAGTACTTGTTGAACACGGCACCGGTGATGCAGCCCAGAATGATGCCGCCAAACACGCCGGTATCGAGCACCTGAATGCCCATAACGGTGCTCTGACCGGTTCCGGTAAGACCGAGCATGCCGCTCGCTTCGGCAAGAGAGCCGGTGGCGTTGAGCACGATGTTGTTAGCCTGCAGGAACAGGAAGAACGACATCAGGGCGATCAGCGAAGCATGGCCCTTGTTCTTCTTTGCCATGGCGCCGGCGATGCCCACACAGAACAGAATCGAGAGGTTGTTGATGATAAACATCAGCGACTGGTAGACAACGGCGCCCACAAGCTGGAACGGACCGGAGCCCAGTACGGGGACCAAAGCACAAATGGTCTTGTTGGTCAGAATGATGCCCACGATGAGCAGGATGCCGGCAACCGAGAGATACATCATCGGCTGGACGATCGACTTCGCGAACACCTCCAACGGCGCTTTGAGGTTAACTTTCTTTTTTGCGGCCATAGCGGTACTCCCCTTCCTTTTCCGCAAATTGAGACAGATGTGCCCTGGACAAGACCGTAAGCCCTGCCTTATATCAATCGATGTGTGGGCACGTTATGCCTAGAGACCAGGTTCTCCAAGCAGGTTAACAATGTGATACGCGAGATAACTCTTCTCGGCATCGGTAACGACAACGTTATAGGTAGACGACAAGTGGGCGGCTATGGCGTCCGCGCACGAGAATGCGCACGGATACGCCGTTTCATCGATTCGGAACAGCGCGTCGCCATTGATTTGCCCGGCCGTGGGGTCAAGCGCCCGCTGTGCGAAAAACTGCAGGTGGCGGACGAAACGCTCATAGGGCAACGAGGTGTCGTCGAGGGTCGTAGCATAGCGCTCGGAAACAATCGCGAGCACGTCGCGAACAAGCTGGACCGAAACGATCAGGCGGTCAGAGCGCTGCGGCATGGTGGCGTTGACGATATGCAGCGTAATGAAACCCTGCTCTTCCTCGCTCATCTGGATGCCCATATACTCCTTGATAATCTGCAGCGCACGGCCCGCAAGTGCATACTCCTTGCGATAGAACTGCTGAATCTCGAGCAGCAACGGATTCTCACAGGGGACGCCCTTGCGCTCGCGCTCCAAAGCAAGGCTGATATGGTCTGCGAGAGCGATGAGAATCTTGTCATTGATATCGACATTGAGCTCTCGACGAAGCATCTGAACGATGTCCTCGGAAATCACGAGGTTGACGGTGGGGATGGACTCTAAAAGATGTGCCAAGCGGTCGATCGTACGCGAATCCTGAGAAGTTCCCTCCTGCAACGCGTAGGTCTTTTCGACTGATGCCTCGTCGATGGCATCGCCGGCATGACGGCCAAAGCAGAGGCCTCGACCGATGACGATGAGCTCGGAGCCATCGTCCGAAGTGACCATTGCGACGTTGTAGTTAAAAACTCGCTTGATAACCACGGTACCCACCACAAGAATTTACTCGGAAAGCCAGATAACAGGCTCTTTAACAGCAACAGGGCCGGAAGCATGCTCGCGAAGAGTCGAGTTCTCCGAACGCTCGCACACGATAACGAAGACCGTAGGATCGAAACCGGCAGCGCGAACCACGTCGAAATCGACCTCGACGAGGGGCTGGCCCGCGTCAACGTGATCACCCTGGGCAACAAGCGCATGGAAGCCCTTGCCCTCAAGTTTAACAGTGTCGATTCCGATATGCAGCATCACCTGAGCAGAGCTGTCGTCGGACATGATGCCCAGCGCGTGCTCAGTCGGAAACAGCGCCGCGACGGTGCCGGAAACAGGAGCGCACACCGTTCCCTCTTGGGGAACCACGGCAACGCCATCGCCCACTGCACGGCTGCTAAAAGCGGGGTCATTGGTATTTTCTAGATGAACAAGCTCGCCGGAAACGGGAGCGAGGATTTCGAACTCGGAAGCCGCAGTCGTCTGCTTATCCGAGCCACCCATTAGGCGAGAAAAGAAACCCATGGTGACATGTCCCTTCATAAATATAGCCCAACCAAAATCAATCGAATGCGCCCATTGAGACGCTCACGATCAAAGACTTTGGTTAGGCCCACGTCCGAGGGGACTCGGTAACCTTCCGCATTTCTTTTTACGGGGGCTATTGTAGACAAGCCCAAAGCCGGAACAATCATTATGACCGGTGAACGGTATTTTTTCTCCGATAAACGGTATTTAGGCGGCACTTAGGGACGTTCCTTTTCTGCCGGCACTCGGGGACACTCCTCACTCTGGTGCATTGGGGACAGGTTTGTTTGCACCAATCATGAGTTGCGGTGAAATAGGGACTGAAAAGCCGCTCAAAAGGCCAAAACAGTCCGTATTCCACCGCAACTTCAAGACGTTGGTGCAGATTAACCTGTCCCCCTTGCGCCAAAAAGGGCCCCGAGCGTAGTTGCTCGGGGCCCTTAGTTCGCCTCGCTCTAGCGTGCGACGCGTATGTTACTTGCGCTTGCCGCCGCCGTCACCGGGGCGACGGGAGCTGCCGCCGCGCTTGCCGCCACGGCTGTTGCCATAGCTGCCACGGTTATCGCGACCGCCGGCACGACCGCCACGGGAACCGGTCTGGTTGCCGCCGCGACCACCACGGTAGCCGCCGCGACGCTCCTCGCGGGTATCGTCGTAGTTGCGCCAGTCATCGCGACGATCGCGGCTGGCACGCGGATCGCGACGATCGCGCGACCCATTCGAACGAGCAGCGCCGCTGCGGCCACCGTTGCCACGAGCGCCCTCGCGACGCTCGCCACCGCGGCCACCCTCGCGACCCCCGCGCTCGTCAAAGCGCTTGCCGCCGCGGGTACCACGCTCGTCACGCGAACCACGGCCTTCGCCGCCACGGCGCTCATCGCGCTCGCCGTCGCGACCGGAGCGACGACGGTCACCCGAGCCGCGCTTGCCGCCGCGCGAGCCACGGCCCTCGTCCTCGCGCTCAACACGACGACGGCCACCACGGTCCTCGTCCTCACGACGACGGCGGTGTGCCTCGCCCTGGAACTGCTTGGCACGACGCTCGGCACGGTTGCCGCGCGGGGCCTGCTCGACGGCAGCAGCACCGCTGCGCTCCTCGGCAGCCACCTCGCGGGCCACGCTCTCCACGGCCTCATCCACGCGAGCCTGAACGCCCTCGCGCACGCGGGTCTTGCCACCGCGCTTGGGACGACTCGGACGCTCGCCGTCGCCGCGGCGCTCGTCGCGACCGCGGTTGGAACGACCGGCCACATCGCCGTAGTCATCGCCGTTGCGCTTGCCGTCGCGACGCGCCTGCTCGAGCTTCTTCTTGCTCTTGGACTTGCCGCGCTTGGTCTTCTTCTTCACCTTAAAGGCCGCGGGGTCGCGCTCGGGGTCAACCGCGGGCGGGTTGGGGCCCACATGCAGGTCGCCGGCCTCGTAGATGTCGGCCGTCTTGTCCATGAGCTTCTCGATCTCGTAGAACTCATCGACGTCCTGCTCGGTCACAAACGTAATGGCCCAGCCCAGCTCGCCGGCACGACCCGTGCGGCCGATGCGGTGGATGTAGTCGGTCGGCTCTGCCGGCACGTCAAAGTTCACGACGTAGCGCACGTCGCTGATGTCGATGCCGCGGGCGAGCACGTCGGTCGCCACCAGCACGTCAACGGTGCCGTCGCGGAAGGCCGAAAGCGCGCGCTCGCGCTGGGCCTGGCTGCGGTTGCCGTGGATCGCGGCGGCCTTGATGCCCTTGCGCTCCAGACGACGGCAGCAGCTGTCGGCGCGGTGCTTGGTGCGCATAAAGACGATAGTGCGCTCCGGGCCCTCCTTCTTGAGGAACTCGGGCAGCAGGTTGTTCTTGGCCTCGATGGACACCGGGAACACAAACTGGTCGACGGTGTCGGCGGTCGACGTGGCAGGTGCGATCTCCACGCGGGCCGGATCGCTCACCAGGTCGGTGATCTCGCCCACGGCCTCCTCGTCGAGCGTGGCCGAGAACAGCAGCGTCTGGCGCTCGGCCGGCGTCTCGCGCACAATACGGCGGACGGCGGGCAAAAAGCCCATGTCGAGCATGCGATCGGCCTCATCGAGCACCAGGACCTTGACCTCGTCCAGGTGGCAGGCACCCTGCTCGATCAGGTCGACCAGACGGCCCGGCGTTGCGACCAGGATGTCGCAGCCGTACTTGAGTGCCGCGGTCTGGGGCTTGTAGCTCACGCCGCCCACGACGGTCACGGCGACATGGCCGGTGACGTCGGCAATCTTGCCGGCGACCTCATCGATCTGCTGGGCAAGCTCGCGCGTGGGGGTGATGACGAGCATCGCGGGGCCGCGGCCGTTGCCCTCGGGCTTCTTGGCGCCGCGACGGCGGTTGCGGCCGCCACGCTCGCGCACGGGCTTGGGCGGAGCGATGTGCTCCAGATTGTTCATGGTCGGCAGCAAGAAGGCGGCCGTCTTGCCGGTGCCGGTCTGAGCGGCGGCAAGCAGGTCACGGCCCTCAAGCACCACGGGGATCGAGCCAGCCTGGACGGGCGTGGGCGCCGTGTAGCCCAGGTTCTCGATGGCACGAAGCATCTCGTCCGAAAGTCCCAGCTCGTCAAAGGCGGGCAGGTTCTCGGTCGCGGACTCGACGGTCTCGGCGGCGCTGGCCTCGTCGGCGGCATCGAAGGCAGCCTGAGTCATGGCCTCGCGGGTCTCGTCAAGAATCTCGGCGTCCGTGACGTCGGATACAGAATTACGCATATGTTGTTGTTCCTTATCTGCACGCGTTATGGGCACGGCATGCGGCCGCGCGAGCGTGCTTGGTAGTGCGCTAATACATACAAAAACAGGTGCGCACAGAGAGGACGTTGCTCAGCACGCTGGCGATCGCTTTGGCAGCCCTATCACGCGCCGTCCAGACGCAGCAGCTCTAAGCGATGGAGCAGATTCGCCGCCGGTTAGTATACCCGTACTCCGTATGCCCCCACGTAAACCACAGATGACGAGGCGGACGGGGCGGGCCTGGCTGATTGTCTCAATCTGTAACAGTTAACGAGTAAAATCGGTCCTAATTGTTATAGATCAAGACAGAGGGGGATTTCCGTCCAGTCCAAACCAAATCTCTCGGTCTTCCTGCAATTTCGAACATGTGGCCTATAATGTTGCTTTGGTTACGCTATATATTGCGCAGCCATTTAATACGTCGCCCACCGGGGGCCATTAATTCCTATCGCCATATTGGCTAGGAAGCAATCAAAGGAGGTATCCGTGGCAGCAGAGACGCCTTGCTCGGTCCTCTATAACGATATTCGCTCGTTCGGCGGTCTTAAACATCTCGAGATCGCCCGAATGCTCATCAATGGAAACTCTTATCTCGGCAGTACCCTGCTCGAGAAATGCTCTTCCAACCGCTCGTATCTCACCCGTTACATCGTCCATCGCAAGCCTGACCAGTGCGCGCCCTCCATCTACAGCGACTTTACCGTCACCACGCTCAACCTTTCCTCGGCAATCTGCAGCAAGCTCGGCGGCGGCGAGTCCGCCTATCGGGCAATCGCCGAGCACTATCGCGGTCCGGCCGCCAACGAAATGATGTCGGCTCTCGCCAGCTACAAACTGGACAGCCGCCTATATGCAAATGCCCTCAATCGCATCGACAACTTTGACGGCAATGCCGTGCGCGAGAAAAGCACGCTTTACCTTATGCTCTTTGTGGCAACGGGGGCGCTCGCCGACCCCGTTCAGGGCGTGGCCACCGTCGAGCGCTTTTGCGACAGCAAGACGGGCGGGCACTTTGGCACCACCGAAACTACCGTCGGACGTGGCTTTATGAGCAGTCTGGAGCAGCCGCGCACCGTCGCCCCCAACCTCGGTCTGCTCAGAACCCATGCCGACAACTGCGTCGACATGCAAATCCATCCCCTCACACGCGATCCGCGTGGCACGGTAATTGGATCCTTGCCCAAAACCTCGCCCAGCATCACCGATGTGGGCGCCGACGCATCGCGCGAACATCTTCGCATTTGGCTTGAGGGTGAGCACTGGTACGCCCAGGGCCTTGGATCGACCAACGGCACGGTGCTCGAATCGGGCGCGGGCGACGGCGATATCGTAATCGAGCCGCCGCGCGACCTACGCGAGCCCGGCAAGATCTATCCCCCCGTGGAAATCGAAAACAGCGACAGGCTCCATCTGGGTCTCTACACGACATTCCTTGTCATTGTGGACTAGCGCGGACGGCGATCGAAAGACGGTCGCCGTCCGTCTTTCGTCTTCTACCTTCTGCGTCGTAAACGACAATGCTCAGCGGTATACGTGGGCAGTGCGGCTATCATGGTACTTTACCGATATCCGCACTGCTCGCGTAAACGTGCGGCAACCCATGCCAGACAAAGGAACGCCATGGATACTACCGATAGCGCCTATGGCGACAAACTCGTCCGTCTCGATACGTTCGATACCGCCGTGGCGGTCGACCCCAGCGCCGAGGACGACGCCAAGCGTCGGTTTATGACGCTTATTCTCCAGACGGCCCACCGCAACAACGGCAACATCGGGCACGTGCTGCGCGCGACCAACACGAGCGGCGAGGTCTTTGCCGTCAAGCTACTCAAGGACAATGCCATCCTTTCCGGCCAAGCCCCCGACCGCTCCGCCGAGCAATCGGCAGCGCACCTGGCCAGCACCGCCGCGCTGTTCGAGGAGTACCGTCATCTGTGTACCGTCTCGCACCTGCGCGGATTTCCGCGCGTCTATGGCTACGGATTGTGCGAGGATGACCCTCTCATCCTCATGGAGTGGGTCGAGGGCACCTCGCTCAAGCAGGCGCTGCCCCTGCTTCCGCACGACGCCTCGGGCGGGCTGACCACCCAGATGGTCGCCGCCGTCGGAAACGCCGTGCTTCATGCGCTCTTGATGACCCAAGGCCTCGTGAATCCGGTCATCCATCGCGACCTGTCGCCTGCCAATATCGTGTTCCGCACCACCAGCCGAACACTCGAGCAGCAGATTGCCGATTGTTCCTTTGACCCCTGCCTCATCGACATGGGCTCCGCGACCATGGCTCTCGGCGACGACACGATCACCCGGCGCGCCGACATCTGGCGCTTTGCCACACCCGCATACGCCGCGCCCGAGATGCTCACGCAGGATATCGAAGGCATCGCGGCCCTTCGCCGTTCGCCCGCGATCGACGTCTATGCGCTTTCGAGCATTCTGTACCAGCTCTACAGCGGTCGCAAGCCGTTCGATGTGGAGTCGACGGGTGCCGCGGCAACCGGCTCGTTCTACCTCATAAAGACCAAGACCAAGCCGGCACCGCTCGAGCCGCGCTGCGAGGGCGACAAAGCGCTCGTCCAGATCATCATGAAAGGCATCTCAGTAGAGCAGTGCAATCGCCCCACCGAGCAGCAGATGCTCGAGGTGCTCTCGGCATACCTCACCGATGCCGAATCCGAGGGCCGCGAAGGCGCAGGAGACGAGACCGCGATTGATATCGATTCTGGCACGCACCTTAAGGTCGACGTCGCCGGCGAGCGAGCGCGAGAGATCCTGGAGCAGGCCCGGCACGATGTCATGACCCGCCGCCGCTTTATTATCGGTGGCGTTGTCGCGGCCGTTGCGGGGCTCGGCGTTATCGGGGCGGCAACCCATGGCTTTGGCATCCCCGACTACCTGGACGGCATCCGCGGTTCGCTTGACGACTACACCTGGGATCAGCTGCAGGAGATTTCGCTCAAGATTAAGGCTGCCGAGACCCGTAGCGAGGCACGCGAGATTGCCAAGCGCTATCACCTGCTCGACGACAACGGGCATATCCCCTATCCATGCACCAAGCGCGTCACGCTCACCAACGGGCTGGAGGTTGGCGCGCAGCTCGTGGGCATCCGCCACGACGAGCTTCTGGACGGGACGGGCAAGGCTGGACTGACGTTTATGTTCGACGCCGGCATTGCCGAACGCGACGCCGCGGCCCAACCGTTAAGCGCCGGCTGGGCAGATTGCGAGCTGCGGGAATGGCTCGACGGCGACGGCCTTAAGCTGCTGCCCAACGAGTTGCGCGCACTCATCAAATCTGTCAAAAAGATCTCGAATAACGTTGGCGCCGCCAGAAGCGTATCGTGTCTGAGCGAGTTGCCCGCAACCCTTTGGCTGCCCGCCATGGTCGAGCTGTGCGGAGTGCAGCCGCCCGAGTCATTTGCCGAGGGCTTTCACTACCTGGCCGACATCTACAACGGCGAGGGCAAGGAGTATCAGCTCTTCCGCGAGCTCAAGGTAAGTCCGTATACCACGAACGAGATGTTGGTTCGCCAGTGGAAGGGCAAGGACACCTGTTGGTGGGAACGAACGGCAAGTCCCGACACATCGGAGAGCGAAGGCACACTCTATATGAACCGCGTGGGACGCGACGGCGACGTCTTTACGTACGCAACGCCTGCGGACAAGCCAAACAAACGAACCTGTGTGATCCCCGGATTCTGTATCTAGAGAGCGGGCGTCTTGCCGTGACGGGACCCCTCCCCGGCAAATGTCTCAATCTGTAACAGTTAGAGGTCATATTTGCTGCTAGATGTTACAGAACGAGACATTGAGTTTCCTGCCAACTGTTTGTCTCGATCTGTAACAAATACTCGGTAAAACGGGGTCTAGTTGTTACAGATCGAGACGTTTGGACTGCCACTCAACAGTTCGTCTAAATCTGTAACAACTATGGTTCAAAAACCGGTCCAGATGTTACAGATTGAGATGATTGGTTGGGACGGTTCATCGGCCAACCAACCACCCTCATCTGTAACGAAATGTCATACATTTCTTTCTGTACTGGACACCCCCAGGGGGTATGGGTGTATAGTATCGGCAGGTTAACAATTCCAACACCGAACCACGGAAAGGAGCAGCCATGGCTCAAGATAAGTTCGACGTGGGCGGCATGACATGCGCCGCCTGCCAGGCGCATGTGGACCGCGCCGTGAGCAAGCTCGACGGCGTCGAGAGCGTCGCGGTCAACCTGCTCGCCGGTTCCATGATGGTCGACTATGACCCCGCGCAGGTCTCCCCCGACGATATCTGCACCGCCGTCGACCGTGCCGGCTACTCGGCCTCGCCCGTCGATGCGGGCACCGGTGCCGCCGGCTCAAGCGGCAGCTCGCAGGCCAGGTCTGGCGTCACCCATATGGAGTCGCCGACCAAAAAGTTGGAGGCCGCCGCCTCTGCCATGCGCACCCGTCTCATCATCTCGATCGTATTCCTCATCCCACTGTTCTACATAGGCATGGGGCACATGCTCGGCTGGCCGCTGCCCGGCATCTTCACGGACCACATCCACAGCATGACGCTCGCCCTCACCGAGCTCGTCTTGCTCATTCCCATCGTCTATGTCAACGACGCGTACTTTATCAACGGGTTTAAATCGCTCGCGCACGGCGCACCCACCATGGACGCCCTTATTGCCGTGGGCGCCACCGCCTCCATCGCCTGGTCGCTCTACGCCATGTTCATCATGGCCGACCAATTAGCCGCGGGTCAGGTCCACGAGGCCATGATGACGAGCATGGACAATCTGTATTTTGAGAGTGCGGGCACGATCCTGTCGCTCGTTACCGTTGGCAAATACCTCGAGACGCGCAGCAAGTCAAAAACCGGCGGCGCCATCGAGGCACTGATCGACCTGGCACCCAAGACCGCGACCGTCGTTGCCGACGACGGCACCGAAACCACCGTCGACGTCGACAGTATCCTTCCCGGCCAGGTCCTGCGCGTGCACCCCGGAGAGTCCATCCCTGTCGATGGCGTGGTGCTCGAGGGCAGCTCGGCCGTGGACGAGAGCGCGCTCACCGGCGAGTCCATCCCCGTGGAAAAGACCGCCGGCGACACCGTCAACGCCGCCACTGTCAACCGCACCGGCTCGTTTACCTTCCGTGCCACACGCGTGGGCGCCGACACGTCGCTCGCCAAGATTATCCAGCTCGTCGAGGACGCCAACGCCACCAAGGCGCCTATCGCCCGCATGGCCGACAAAGTCGCCGGCGTGTTCGTGCCCGTGGTGTTCGTGATCTCGGCTGTGACCTTTGCGGCGTGGATGGCACTGACCGACAGCATAAACGAGGCGCTCACCTCCGCCGTGGCCGTGCTGGTGATCAGCTGTCCGTGCGCATTGGGTCTGGCCACGCCCGTCGCCATTATGGTCGGCACCGGCAAGGGCGCCGAGATGGGCATTCTGTTTAAGAGCGCCGAGGCGCTGGAGAATCTGCGCAGCGTGGGCACCGTGGTGCTCGATAAGACGGGAACGGTCACTCGCGGCAAGCCTGCCGTGACCGATATCGTGGTAGCCACGCGTGCCGACGGATCGCCCGCCATGAGCAAAAAGGCGCTGCTCAAGCTGGCCGCTGCGCTGGAGCGCTCAAGCGAGCACCCGCTGGCCGAGGCGATTATGGCCGAGTGCGAGGCGCGCGGAATCGTCGCACGCATGGTCGAGGACTTTGCCGCCGTGCCCGGGCGAGGCGTTACGGCACGCGAGGGGCAGAATGTCATCGCCGCCGGCAACGTGCGTCTGATGGACGAGCTAGGCGCGAAGGTTCCCGCCGGCCTTGCCAAACAGTTCGCAGCCGAGGGCAAGACGCCGCTGTTCTTTGCCAAGAACGGCGAGCTTGTCGGCACCATCGCCGTGGCTGACGAGGTCAAAGAGACGAGCGCCGAGGCCATCGCCGCGCTCCGCAAGCTCGGCGTCGACGTGCGCATGCTCACCGGCGACAACCGCGTCACCGCCGAAGCGATTGCCCGCCGCGTGGGACTGAGCAGCGAGCAGGTCATCGCCGACGTCCTCCCCGCCGACAAGGAACGCCACGTGCGCGAGCTGCAGGATGCGGGCAGCAAGGTCGCCATGGTGGGCGACGGCATCAACGACTCCCCCGCCCTGGCGCGCGCCGACGTGGGCCTTGCGATCGGCACCGGCGCCGACATCGCCAAGGAGGGGGCAGATGTGGTGCTCATGCGCAGCGACCTCATGGACGTCGCCCGCGCCATCGAGCTGTCGCGCGCCACGATCCGCAACATCAAGCAGGACTTGTTCTGGGCGCTGTTCTACAACGGCATCGGCATTCCGCTTGCCGCGGGCGTGTTCTTCCCTCTCACGAGTTGGCAGCTCTCGCCGATGTTCGGCGCCGCGGCCATGAGCCTGTCGAGTGTCTGCGTCGTGTCCAATGCGCTGCGCCTGCGAACCTTTAAGCCGAAAGTGGCAAAATAGGCTCACCATTCAGTCCATTTAGAACGGGTTTTCCAGATGCCCGAGATTGACCTGAAAGAGGAGCGACGCGTACTTTGATACGCGAGCGACGGCTTGAAGGTCAAGGTCGGGTGCCTGGGAAAGCCGACACAACAGAGAGGAATATCCATGCGTTTCACAATTAAGACTTCCGGCCTTATGTGCGGCCACTGCGACGCCACCGTCGAGACGGCGCTGCTCAACGTTGCCGGCGTGACCGATGCCGACGCCGATCACGAGACCCAGACTGTCCAGGTGGAGTGCGCCGACACCGTGACCGCCGAGCAGCTCGCCGCCGCCGTCGAGGGCGCCGGCGAGAAATTCCATGCCCTGTCCGTAACCGCCGCGTAGCAGGCGCCACCTGCCCCCCCAGAAGTTGCGGTGAAATACGGACTGTTGAGCCGCCCTAGGCCCTTAAACAGTCCGTATTTCACCGCAACTGACAGGGGGGGGCATCCGGAAGATCGACCAGAAACGAGGACCCGCCATGATGGCAGACCACAAATCGGTGACCCGCATGCTCAAGACGGCACGCGGCCAGATCGACGGCATCTTGCGGATGGTCGAGGAGGACCGCTACTGCGTCGATATTTCCACGCAGCTCATGGCAACGCAGGCGCTCATTGCGCGCATCAACGCCGACGTGCTCAAGGCGCATATCGAGGGCTGCGTAACTTCGGCAATCGAATCGGGCGACGAAGACCTCAAAGCCGCCAAGCTCGCCGAAATCGAACGCGTCGTCGACAAGCTCTCCAAGTAATAGGGGCATTGGGGACAGACTTCTTTGCACCGTCTTGGTATTCCGGGGACAGGTATGTTTGCACCACATTGGTGCAGATTAACCTGTCCCCCTTGCTCTAAATCGGGTATAAAGGCGTGCAGCATATCGAACGAAAGGCAATTTGCATGAATGACTTTATGAAGGGTCGCAATGGTGCCGATGAACTCACCATCGTGATGGGTTTTGCCGGCATCGTCATCGCGATGATCGGATCGATAGCCCGTATCCAGTGGCTCAGCTGGATTGCCATCGCCGTCATCGTGATTGGCGTGCTGCGCGGCCTGTCCAAAAATATCGACGCACGTCGCAAGGAGAACGAGGCCTTTGTCGCCGCGACTGCAAACGTACCCGGCTTGGGCAAGTTTGTAGCCAGCTTGGGCGGCGGAGCTGCAGCGGCCAACGCCTCGCGCGCGGCCGGCACCAGCAAGGAAGACTTTGAGCGCGCCAAGCGAACGGCCAAGAAGATGTGGAAGGGCCGCAAGACCACGGCGTACCTCAAGTGCCCCAACTGCGGCCAGATGCTGTCCGTCCCCAAGGGCAAGGGCAAGATCCGCGTCACCTGCCCCAAGTGCCACGCCAAGATGGAGACGCGCTCCTAGCCGCCATACCATGGGACAAATAAAAGCCGAGGCCTCGCACTGAGACCTCGGCTTTTTTGATTATGACAAAGGGATTGCCCCTTTGTCACACCTATGCCACGCCGTCGCGGGCCAGCTCCTCAGCCAGCGCTTCGGCTGGCATGGCCATAATCGCGTCGAGCTCGGCATCCACCTCGGGGATGCGCTTCACCTTGAGTTTGCACACCAGATCGCCGCGACACATCACGTGCATCGGCTCACGCAGAGCGCACAGGTCATCGAGCGGGTTCTCGCGCGTCACCAAGATATCGGCGGCCTTGCCGCACTCGATCGTGCCAGTCTCGCCGTCCAGCCCCAGCAGCTCGGCGTTGACTTGCGTAGCCGTATGCAGTGCGAAGGCGTTGCTCACGCCGACATACTTGGCAAAATAGGCCACCTCACGCCACATGTCGTACTGCGTCACGAACGGGCAGCTCGAGTCCGTGCCCAGGCCCACCTTAACGCCAGCTTCCAGTGCGGCACGGGCGCTCTCGATAATGCCCGAGCACACGATATCGCCGTTCTTCTTTTGCGTATCGGTCGAATGGGTCTTTTTCGGGTCGAGCAATACAAACGGCAGCGCCGGGCTGATAGTGCAGGTAACACTGGGCGCACGCCCCTCGAGTTGCGTGCCCGCGGCGCCACGGTACAGCTCCAGAATCTCGGGCGTCAACGGAGCGCCGTGCTCAATCGTGTCAACGCCGGCCTCAAGCGCGGCCTTCACGCCCTCGGTACTCTCGACATGGGCCATAACCGGCAGACTCACCTCGTGCGCAGCCTTGCACGCCGCCGCGGCAACCTCGACCGGCATGCGCAGCACGCCCGGCTCGCCCACCTCGGTAGCGTCGAACACGCCGCCCGTCACGAACAGCTTAATGACGTCGGCACCACGCGCATACAGGTCGCGCACCTGTTCGGCTGCCTCGGCGGGACTGTTGGCCACCTGGGCGAACAAGCCCGCACCATGGCCGCCCGGCACCGTGACGCCCGTTCCCGGCGCCACCAGGCGAGGACCTTGATACTTGCCGGCATCGATAGCATCGCGCACGGCCAGATCGGCAAACAGCGGATCGCCCGCGCCGCGCACCGTGGTCACGCCACTTGCCAGTTGTTGTTGGACGCTGCCCTTAAGAATATGGCGCACGATGGCGCGCCCCACGGGATTATCGAGCTTTTTCATCAGCGCACCCGCATCGCCCGCCGAAACCGGCTTGCCCGAACCGCACAGATGCACATGCATATTGATGAGGCCCGGCATGAGATACGCACCTGCCAGGTCGATGACCTCGGCACCTGCAGGCGCCTGCGCCACAGCACTCGGCCCCATCCACGTAATGAGACCGCGCTCAACGGCCACGGCCATGTCGGGCCGCGGCTCCATATGTTCCGAACCATCCAGGACGGTCGCATTGATAAACAACGTGGAACGATCGGCAGAGGCCATATCGAGCTCCTCCCTCGCGATTAACTTGAACATTTGTCCATTATCACCTAATGCAGCGACCTAAAGTCGAACATATCGGTTAACGGAGGGAAGAGGGGATGTGGGGGACGGAATACGTTGCAGCCCCATCCCAGCAACATCAGGGGAATGTCTCGATCTGTAACAGTTACGGGCTCAAACAGCCGCCAAGCGTTACAGATCGAGACAAATAGACACGCGGCGGCGCTGCGACAGCCCATCCCCTACTCCCACTCTTGCTCGTAGATGTTGAGGGACTTTACGTACCGCCCCTGGGCGCCCATGATGTCGCGGACCAGACGCAAGAAGAAGCTGATGCACGAGGTGTCAAAGCCGTCCTGCAGGTCCTCCGGATGCACCGCACCCGGCCCATCGACCGCCGTGTCACTCAGGCGCGCGATGTCATACAGATAGAGCTGTCCCGCCGTCAGCCAGACATCGTCGACGCAGGCGAGGCGCACCGCAATCGCGCCGTCACTCCAATGCTCCTTTTGCACGATATGCGGGTCGTAGACATCAAAGCGAAGGTCGGTGCGCGTATCCTTCAGCGCAACCATGCCAGTCGCGGGATCCTTGTCCAAAATGCCAAAACGCGAGAAATACTGTGTGTCGCGCACCTGCTCGAGCCGCTTGAGCGAGGCGGGCGAAAGCGATGCCGGCGGCTCGTCAACATATAGCTCGAGCAGCGTCTTGCCATGGCGATAGGGGCGCTCGAAGAGCAGCCAATCGGTAAACGCCATGTTGTAGGCCATGATTTCGTTTTGGGAAGGCTCGGTGCGATAGCTGAGCCACGGGTCGACAATAATCTCAAACTGCTCGCGCGCCGGCTCCAAAAACTGAAACTTCCGCAGCATCCAAAAATGGGCCATGTCGGCAATATCGTTGCCGACGGCTTCGGCCAGATGCGCTCGGTCTAAAACGTGGTCAGTCACGGCATCCTCCTCAAACTGATGAACCTCAATTTGAGCTTACGAGGAGGGTGGGCAGCCACGACCAGCGCGGGCAAAATAGGCCTCCGGCTGCAAACCAGATGCTGACCAAACACTTGACGGGATGCTTGACCGAAAATGCGCACCGCAACAAAACCGCAGGCAGGCATAGACAGCCAACCCGCCTTTTCGAGCCAAGCGTCCACAGCCGCCACAGAAACAACAGAGCACCACAGCTCAAGAAGACGCCGAATGGACACTCGCGCGTCGACAAACGGACAAATCGGTCGCAAACCCGCAAGGAGTGTCCCCGGGTGCCGGCCCAAAAGGAACGTCCCCAACTGCCGGCACTTGGGGACGTTCCTTTTGGGCCGGCCGTTGGGGACAGCCCTTGACGATTCAGCTGTGGACAGTCGCCTTACAGCTCCAGCGCCTCGGCGACTTCGGCAGCGCAGGCCAGGGCGTCGGCCATGGCGCTCACCACGAGCGAGCTGCCGTTGCGAGCGTCACCGGCAACATACACCGGCGCGGCATCCGCGGCGACGCCGCCGACACGCGCCGCAAGATGCGAGCCCTCGGCGGCCATCACAGGCAGCGGACGACCAGCAGTGGCAACGGACACGCCAACGGCGTCGAACACACTGTGCTCCGGGCCCGTGAAGCCGCAGGCGATGAGCACCAGCTGGGCCGGCACCTCGTGCTCGGAGCCCGCGATGCGCTCGGGCTTGCCAGCCGACCAATCCAGATCGACCACGCGCAGGCCCGCGGCCGCGCCCTTCTTGTCCAGCAGCACCTCGAGCGTATCCACGCCCCAAGCGCGCATCTCGCCGCCCATGACAGCGATGGCCTCCTGCTGGCCGTAGTCGGTCTTCTTAACGTTTGGCCACTGCGGCCAGGGGTTGCTCGCCGCGCGCGCATCAGGCGCCGCCGGCAAGAACTCAAACTGGCGCACGCTGCGCGCACCCTGACGTACCGCGGTGCCCACGCAGTCGTTACCGGTATCGCCGCCGCCAATGACCACGACGTCCAGGCCGTGTGCATCGACGACAGGCTCGCCGCCATCGAGCACCGAGACGGTCGAGGCCGTCAGGTAGTCCACGGCATACACCACGCCGGGTGCGTCAATATTCTCAGCAGCCAGCCCACGCGGGGCGCGAGCACCGGCAGCCACCACGACGGCGTCAAAGCCATTGAGCTTGGCCGCCACCGCAGGGTTCGTAACGTCAGCACCCAGCTCGAACACAATGCCCAGCTCGCGCATGAGCGCCACGCGACGCTCGACCACGGACTTCTCGAGCTTCATGTTGGGAATGCCGTACATGAGCAGACCGCCCGGGCGGTCGTCGCGCTCAAACACAGTCACGCGGGCCCCACGACGCGCAAGCTCCCATGCTGCCACCAGACCAGCGGGACCGGAGCCCACCACGGCAACCGTGGGTGCACCCTCCCCTGCCGGCTCAAAGCGGTGCGGACCGCCGTTGGCCCACTCATGGTCGCTAATCGCGCGCTCGTTGTCATGGATCGTCGTGGGCTGGCCATCGACCGAGCCCAGGTTGCATGCGGCCTCGCACAGCGCCGGGCACACGTGACTCGTGAACTCGGGCATGGGCGAGGTGAGTGACAGGCGCTCGGCAGCCTCGTCCCAACGGCCGCGGTACACCAGCTCGTTCCACTCGGGAATCAGGTTGTGCAGCGGACAGCCGCTCGGACGTGCCTTGCCAAAGCTCGCGCCCATCTGACAAAACGCCACACCGCACATCATGCAGCGACTCGCCTGGGCACGGCGCGCGTCGTCGTCGAGCTCCACGTACAGCGGATCGAAATCGCGGCTGCGCTCCTCCACGGGGCGCAGCTCATGGGTCACGCGATCGATATCAAGAAAAGCACCGGGCTTACCCATGGCACTTACGCCTCCTTCTTGGTCGAAGCAACAGAGCTGGCAGCCACGGACGCAGCACCCGCAGCACCGCCCGCAACATCGAAGCGAGCAACATCCGCGTCACTCGCGCGACCGGTCACAATGTCAAACGCCAGCTCCTCGGCCTGCTCATGCGTCTTGCCGACGGCCTCGGCGGCGGCGACAATCGCCAACACGCGCTCGTACTCGGTTGGAATGACCTTCACAAAGTGCTTGCTCATCGTCTCAAAGCTGTAGAGCAGCTTAATGCCGCGCGGACTCTGCGTCGCGTCCACGTGCTCCTGGATGAGCTCGCGAATCTGTGCCAGCTCGCCAGCCGTCGGGGCTTTAAGCTCAACGCTCTCGTGGTTCACACGGGCATCGAGCGTGCCGTACTGGTCAAAGACATAAGCCACGCCACCCGTCATGCCGGCGGCGAAGTTCTGCCCGACCTCGCCCAGGATGAGCGCCAGACCACCCGTCATGTACTCGCAGCCATGGTTGCCGCAGCCCTCGACCACCACCGTGGCACCGGAGTTGCGTACGCCAAAGCGCTGACCTGCCAGGCCGTTAATGAAGCCGCGGCCGCTCGTGGCGCCAAAGAACGCAACGTTGCCCACGATGATGTTCTCGTCGAACTTGTAGGTCGCATGCGGGTTGGGGCGCACCGACACCTCGCCGCCCGAAAGACCCTTGCCAAAGTAGTCGTTGGCGTCGCCGCACACGTTGAGCGTAATGCCGCGCGGCAGGAAGGCGCCAAAGCTCTGACCAGCCGAACCATCGCAATCGATGGTGATGGAGCCGGCGGGCAGGCCCTCGGGATGCGCCTTGGTCACCGCGTTACCCAAGATGGTGCCCACGCAGCGGTTGACGTTGGCGATATCGGCGCGGAAGCGAATCGGACGCAGGTGCGCACGGGCATCGGCCGTATAGGGCACAAACAACGTGGAGTCGAGCGTCTTGTCGAGCTCGCTGTCGGCAGCCATCTGCGGCAGGAAGTGACGACCGTCGGCACCCGGGATGTGGGCACCAAACTCACAGGTCGCGCTTGCCAGCACGGGCGACAGATCCAGCAGGTTAGCCTTGCGGTTGCCCGGGACCTCGATCTGGCGCAAGCACTCGGGATGGCCGACCATCTCGTCGACGGTGCGGAAGCCCAGGCTCGCCATGACCTCACGCAGCTGCTCGGCAACAAAGAGCATAAAGTGCTCAACGTGCTCGGGCTTGCCGCGGAAGCCGCGACGCAAGCGACAGTTTTGCGTGGCAATGCCGGCCGGGCAGGTATCCTGCTGGCAGTCGCGCTGCATGAGGCAGCCCATGGAGATGAGCGGCGTGGTCGCAAAGCCAAACTCCTCGGCACCCAGCAGGCAGGCGACGGCGACATCGGTACCGTCCATGAGCTTGCCGTCGGCCTCGAGCACCACGCGAGAGCGCAGGCCGTTTTGCAGCAGCGTCTGCTGGGCCTCGGCAAGGCCAAGCTCCAGCGGCAGACCCGCGTGCCAGATAGAGTCGCGCGCAGCGGCACCCGAGCCGCCATTGTGGCCGCTGATCAAGATCTTGTCGGCGGCACCCTTGGCCACACCGGTGGCGATGGTGCCGACGCCGGCCTCGCTGACCAGCTTGACCGACACGCGTGCGCCAGGGTTGGCGTTCTTAAGATCGAAGATAAGCTCCGCCAGGTCCTCGATGGAGTAGATGTCGTGGTGCGGCGGAGGCGAGATCAGGCCGATGCCGGGCGTGGACTGACGGACCTCGGCGATCCAGGGGTAGACCTTCTTGCCGGGCAGGTGGCCGCCCTCGCCGGGCTTGGCGCCCTGAGCCATCTTGATCTGAATCTCGAAGGCGCTGCACAGGTAGCGGCTCGTCACGCCAAAGCGCGCGCTTGCCACCTGCTTGATGGCGGAATTCTTGGAGTCACCGTTAGCCAGCGGGGTCTCGCGACGCGGGTCCTCGCCGCCCTCGCCCGAGTTGGAACGACCATGCAGGCGGTTCATGGCGATGGCCATGCACTCGTGTGCTTCCTTGCTGATGGAGCCGTACGACATGGCGCCGGTGTTAAAGCGGCGGACGATGTTGAGCGCGGGCTCCACCTCGTCGAGTGCCACCGGGGTGCGACCGTTGGCATTAAAGTCCAGCAGGTCACGCAGGCGCACGGCACGGCCGGTGCGGTGCAGGCGGGCGCTGTACTCCTTAAAGGTGTCGTAGCTGTCCTCACGGCAGGCGGTCTGCAGCAGGTAGACGGTCTGCGGGTCGATAAGGTGATCCTCGCCGCCGAGCGGGCGCCACTTGGTCAGACCCAACGTGGACAGTTGATCGGGAGCCGGGCTCTTAAGGATAGCGAGCGCGGCGTCGTAGCGCTCGTTTTGCTCGCGCTCGACGTCCTCGACACCCATACCGCCCACACGGCTCACCGTGCCGGCGAAGTACGCGTTGACGAACTCCGGCATAAAGCCCACGGCCTCGAAGATCTGCGCCGAATGGTAGCTCTGCACCGTGGAGATGCCCATCTTGGACATGATGGAGACGATGCCCGCCGTCGCGGCCTTGTTGTAGTTGGCGATGCCCTGCTCGGCCGTCACGCCCAGATCGCCGCGTGCCGCCAGATCACGGATGCACGCATGCGCGTTGTACGGATAGACGCCGCTCGCGGAGTAGCCCACCAGCGCCGCAAAGTCGTGCGGGGACACGGCGTCACCACACTCCACCACGATGTCGGCAAAGGTACGCACGCCGGCGCGGATCAGGTGGTTGTGCACGCAGCCCACGGCGAGCAGCGACGGCACGGGCACCTCGCCCGCCCCGGCGCGATCGCTCAGCACCACGATGTTCACGCCGTCGCGGACCGCAGTCTCGACGTCCTCGGCAAGCTGCTTGAGCGCAGCCTGCAGCGCGCCCTCGCCGGCATCGCGACGGTAGACGGCACGGAAGCGACGGGTCTTAAAGCCCACACGGTCGATGGCGCAGATACGCTCGAACTCCTCCTCGTTGAGCAACGGGCGCTCCAGGCGCACCAGCTGGCAGGCCGTGCGGGAGTCCTCGAGCAGGTTGCCGTGGTTGCCCAGATAGAGCGTGGTCGAAGTCACCATGTGCTCGCGCAGGGCATCGATGGGCGGGTTCGTGACCTGAGCGAACAGCTGATAGAAGTAATCGAAGAACGAACGCGTCTTCTTGGACAGGCAGGCCAGCGGCGCATCGATGCCCATCGAGGCGAGCGGCGCCTTGCCCTGCTGGGCCATGGGACGCAAGACCTCGTCAACATCATCCCAGTGATACCCGAGCTTAGCCATGCGCACGGCGGCGGGCACCTCGGCGTCCTCGGCGGGCGTTGCCGCAACAGGCTCATCGAGCGCGGCAACGGTCAGCGTCTCCTCGGCAATCCAATCACGGTAGGGCTTTTCCTTGGCGTAACGGGCGCGAAGCTCGTCGTTGTAGATGACGCGGCCGCGGGCAAAGTCGACCTCGAGCATCTGACCCGGTCCCAGGCAGCCGCTCGTCAGGATGTTCTCGGGGCTCACCTCGATGGTGCCCACCTCGCTTGCCAGCATAAAGCGACCGTCGCGCGTCACATAGTAGCGGGCGGGACGCAGGCCGTTGCGGTCGAGAGCAGCACCCAGGGTACGGCCGTCGGTAAAGGCGATGGCCGCCGGGCCATCCCACGGCTCCATGAGCATGGACTGGTAGGCGTCGTAGGCGCGGCGCTCCTCGCTCAGGCTGTCGTTGTGGTCCCACGGCTCGGGCAGCAGCATGGATACAGCGCGCGTGAGCGGGCGACCGTTCATAACCAGGAACTCGAGCACGTTGTCCAGAATCGCGGAGTCGGAACCCTCACGGTTGATGATGGGCATCACGCGCTCAAGATCGTGCTGCAGCACGGGGCTGTACAGGTTGGGTTCGCGGGCGCGAATCCAGTTGACGTTGCCCTTGAGGGTGTTGATCTCGCCGTTGTGGATGATAAAGCGGTTGGGGTGCGCGCGCTCCCAGCTGGGCGTAGTGTTGGTGGAGTAGCGCGAGTGGACGAGCGCCACGGCCGTCTTGACGGCGGCGTCGTTGAGGTCGATGAAGAAGCGGCGCATCTGTGTGGCGACCAGCATGCCCTTGTACACGATGGTGCGCGAGCTCATGGAGCACACATAGAAGATCTTGTTGCGCAGGGCAAACTCGGCGTCAGCCTTCTTCTCGATGGTGCGGCGGCACACGTACAGGCGGCGCTCGAAGGCATCGCCGGCGGGCGTGTCGTCCGGACGGCCCAGGAAAGCCTGCAGGATGGTTGGCATGCAGGCGCGGGCCGTCTCGCCCAGGTCGTGCGGGTCGACGGGCACCTCGCGCCAAAAGAGCAGCGGCACGCCAGCCTCGGCGCAGCCTTCCTCAAACACGCGGCGGGCATCCTCCACGCCCTTGTCGTCCTGCGGGAAGAACAGCATGGCCACGCCATAGTCGCCCTCTGCCGGCAGAATCTGGCCGCACTTTTGGGCCTCTTTACGGAAAAAGTGATGCGGAACCTGGAACAGGATGCCGGCGCCGTCACCGGTGTTCTTCTCGAGTCCCGTACCGCCGCGGTGCTCCAAGTTGACCAGAATGGACAGTGCATCGTCCAGAATCTGGTGATGGCGCTCACCGTTGATATCGGCGAGCGCGCCGATGCCACACGCATCGTGGTCGAATTCGGGGCGATAAAGGCCCTGCTGCTGAGCGGAATCTGCCTGCATCGCGATCCTCCCCTAGATATTTAGACAGTCAGTTGACTAGGCATACTAGGAGCATCGCCGGCCCGTTGTGTTTCCCGCCCGTTTCGAAACAATCGCGTAACGCGCGCCCTGCGAGTGGGTGCCGCCGAGCTCAAGGGCGACAGCAAGGGCCCCAAGTTCGGCCTGTAAGCTCACCGCTTCAAACATCTCAATCTGTAACAGTAAGACCCAATTTCCATCCCTAGTTGTTACAGATCAAGACATTTCGGCAATCCCCTTTCACCAGCCTATCCAAATACAACAATTTTGTTAGTCTTGGTTAACTTTTTAGCCTAAAACAGGTATCCTTTGCGGCGTCAAACAAACGGCACGCAGGAGCGCACCATGCTCAACCATCTCAAACAACACTTTGGCTCGCACCGCACCGGAGGCCACGGAGGTCTGGATATCGCCCGGCACATCGGCCCCGGGCTACTCGTGACCGTCGGCTTTATCGACCCGGGCAACTGGGCCTCCAATATGGCCGCGGGCTCGCAGTTTGGCTACGCGCTGCTGTGGATCGTCACGCTGTCCACGATTATGCTCATCGCGTTGCAGCACAACGCGGCGCACCTGGGCATCGCCACGGGCACCTGTCTTGCCGAGGCCACGACACGCTACCTCCCCCGCATCGTGGGACGCGCGGTACTCGCCAGCGCCTATCTCGCGACCATCGCCACCGCCATGGCCGAAGTCCTGGGCGGTGCAATCGCGCTTCAAATGCTCTTTGGCCTGCCCGTACGCGGCGGCTGCACCATCGTCGCGGCGGCATCGATTGCCATGCTCATGACAAGCTCCTACAAACGCGCCGAACGCTGGATCATCGCCTTCGTGGGCGTGGTAGGACTCTCGTTTTTGGCCGAGCTCACGCTAGTCAAGGTCGACTGGCCGCAGGCCGCCGCAAGCTGGATCACACCCAGTATGCCCACCGGCTCGGCTGCGATTATCGTAAGTGTCCTAGGCGCGGTCGTTATGCCTCACAACCTCTTCCTGCACTCCGAGGTCATCCAATCCATGCACTTCGAAGGCCAAGGCGAGCAGGTTATCGAGGAACGTCTGCGCTACGAGCTCTTCGACACGCTCTTTTCGATGGGCGTGGGCTGGGCGATCAACTCGGCCATGGTCATCCTGGCCGCAACGACCTTCTTTGCGCACGGCATTGTCGTAGACGACCTCGCCGTCGCAGCGGACACGCTCTCCCCCATTCTGGGCCCGGCAAGCTCGACCATCTTTGCGGTGGCACTGCTGTTTGCGGGCATATCGAGTAGTGTGACGGCGGGCATGGCGGCAGGCACCATCACCGCGGGCATGTTCGACGAGGAATACGACATCCACGACCGGCACTCATCGATTGGAGTGGCGGTCTGTTTCGTCGGCGCAGTGGCGGCGTGCCTGATCGTCCCGAATCCTTTTGAGGGTCTCATCTGGAGTCAGGCGCTGCTGTCGCTTCAGTTGCCGATTACGGTCTTTGTGCTCATACGACTCACCAGTTCGCCCCGCGTTATGGGCAAATACGTCAACTCGCGCCCGCTCAACGCGCTGCTCGTAGGAATCGGCGTCATCGTGACGATTCTCGACATCGTGCTGCTAACGGGGATGTAATTGGGATGACGTGGCTGTCCAGATATAACGTCTCAATCTGCAACACGTAAGGCCGTTTTAAACCGTCAGATAAATCAGAACCACCCTTAAAAAGGGTGGTTTGCTCTTAGGGTATAACCCACGG
>CABSYW010000034.1 GCA_902482035.1 uncultured Collinsella sp.
AGGCTCCAACGCAAGTTGGGGCCTTTTTTCATATAGGCACACAAGGTCAAAGGCGGCACCATGATCCTCCTGGTCGACAAGATCGAAAAAAGCTTCGGCGCGCGCGTCCTCTTTAGAGGCGCGTCCTTCCAGATCAACCCCGGCGAGCGCTTCGCGCTCGTTGGACCCAACGGCGCCGGCAAAACCACCATGCTCAAGATCATCATGGGCATTGACAGTCCCGACTCCGGCCAGGTCCAGTACGCCAAGGACTGCCAGGTTGGCTACCTAGAGCAGGAAACCAACCTGGAGCACAAGGACACCACCATCCTTGCTGAGGTCATGGCCGCCGCCAAGGAAATTCGCCGCATGGGCGAGCGCGCCAACGAGCTGCAGGCCCAGATCACCGAGCTCTCCGAACAGGGGAAGGACGTCGACGCGCTCCTCAACGAGTACGGCCAGGTCCAGGACCGCTTTGAGCACCTGGGCGGCTACGAGCTCGAAAGCAACGCACGCAAGATCCTGTCCGGCTTGGGCTTTAAGGTCACCGACTTTGAGCGCCCGTGCTCCGAGTTCTCGGGCGGCTGGCAGATGCGTATCGCGCTGGCAAAGCTCTTCCTGCGCCACCCCGACCTGCTGCTTCTGGACGAGCCCACCAACCACCTGGACCTTGAGAGCGTCCAATGGCTGCGCGGCTTTATCGCCAACTACGACGGCGCCGTCCTCATCGTCAGCCACGACCGCGCCTTCATGGACGCCTGTGTCGACCACGTCGCCGCACTCGAAAACCGTCGCGTGACCACCTACACCGGCAACTACAGCAGATACCTCAAGCAGCGCGAGGACAACCTGGAGCAGATGCGCGCCAAGCGCGCCGCCCAGGAGCGCGACATCGCCCACATGCAGGTCTTCGTCGACAAGTTCCGCTACAAGCCCACCAAGGCCGCCCAGGCGCAGGAGCGCATCCGAAAGATCGAGCAGATCAAAAAGGAGCTCGTCATCCTGCCCGAGGGCCACAAGCACATCAACTTTAAGTTCCCCGATCCGCCGCGCTCCGGCGACATGGTCGTGGGCCTGGAGGGCGTCTCCAAGTCCTACGGCAAAAAGCACATCTACAGCGACATCGACCTCAAGCTCTACCGCGGCGAGCATGTGGCGCTCGTCGGCCCCAACGGCGCCGGCAAGTCTACCCTCATGAAGATCCTCGCCGGTCTGGAGCCGCCAACTACCGGCACGCGTGATCTGGGCACCAACGTGGGCGTGGCCTACTACGCCCAGCACGCACTCGAGGGCATGACCGAGTCCAATACCGTCCTGCAAGAGATCGACACCGTCACGCCCAAGTGGACCGTGCCGCAGCAGCGCAGCCTGCTGGGCGCCTTCCTGTTTAGCGACAACGATTCCATCGAAAAGCAGGTTCGCGTCCTCTCCGGAGGCGAAAAGGCGCGTCTGGCCCTGGCCAAAATGCTCGTGGCCCCCGAGGCGCTCCTGTGCCTGGACGAGCCCACCAACCACCTTGACATCGACTCGGTGGACATGCTCGAGAACGCCCTGCAAAACTTCCCCGGCACCATCGTTCTGATCAGCCACGACGAGCACCTGGTGCGCGCCGTGGCCAACCGCATCATCGACATCCGCGACGGCAAGGTCACGGTCTACGACGGCGACTACGACTACTACCTCTACAAGCGCGAGGACCTCGCAGCCCGCGCCGCCGCCGAGGCGGCAGGGGAGAGCACGCCCGCCGTATCCAAGCCCGCCAAAACCTGCTCCGCCCAAGCCGACACCCCCGCCGCCGCACCCAAGCCTGCCGAGGGTAAAAAGACCAAGGAGCAAAAGCGCACCGAGGCCCAGGCCCGCGCCGCGCTCAACAAAAAGCTCAAGGGTGTGCGCAACCAGCTCAAGAAGATCGAGACGGAGCTCGACAAAAAGCGCGCCCGCTATGACGAGCTTATGGAATTGATGGCCAGCGAAGAGCTTTATGCCGATCAAGACAAGTTCAATGCCGCGCTGGGGGAATATAACGGCCTTAAGCAAGAGCTGCCCAAGCTCGAGGACGAATGGCTGGAGCTTTCCACCCAGATCGAAGAGGAGACCGCGCGTGAACTCTCGTAAGGCCACCGCCGTGGCGATGAGCATCATCGCCATCGCCTGTCGCATCTGCGGCATTTTTATGAGCGCAATGACCGTGCTGCTGTGCTTTAGCGGCCTGACCGCCAAGCTGCAGATCGTGGGCTTTGTCGTTGAGCTTTCGCGCGCGCTGCCGAGCGCCATCGCCGGCTACGGCGTCATCACCTCTCCCTTTGGCGGCGTCTTCCGCCTGGATTACGCTATCGTCGCCGTCATCCTGTTTGTAATTGACTACCTGCTCACGCGCGCCTCGCGCCGCGTCCGCTAGGAGAGCGCCATGTCCAGCAGCTACATCATGAACCTGCTCGCCAGCGCCGTCGCCGTCATCGTTGGCATCGTCATTCACGAGAGCGCGCACGCCGCCGCGGCCTGGGCTCTCGGCGACAAAACGGCGCGCTCGCGCGGACGCGTATCGCTCAACCCGCTCAACCATATCGACCCGTTTGGCACCATCATCTTGCCGCTGCTCATGCTCGCCGCAGGCGGTCCCGTGTTCGCCTTCGCCAAGCCCGTGCCCGTCTATCTCAACAACCTCAAGCACCCCAAGCGCGACGAGGTCCTGGTGAGCGTAGCCGGCCCCACATCGAATATCGCACTCGCGTGCCTCGCGGCCGCCCTCATGCACGTAACGTACGGCAATCTCTACGCCAGCATGTCCTTTGCCGTGGCGTCCCAAATTATGAACTTCGGCGCCACGTTTATCGTGGTCAACCTGTCGCTCGCGTTCTTTAACCTCATTCCGATTCCGCCGCTTGATGGCTCGTCGATCATCGTGCCCTTCCTCAAGGGCAAGGCGCTCAACAACTATTACCGCCTGCAGCAATACGCTATGCCCATACTCATCCTGGTTCTATACCTGCTGCCTATGTGGACCGGCATCGATGTAATCGGCCGCTATTTCGACGTTACCGTGTATCCGCTTGCTGAGCAGCTGCTCAACTTCGCAATCGCCGGCATCTAAGGTAAACTTACAGGTCGTCCGTGTAAAACGGTCGCAGCATGCACCCAAACCGCGCCGCGAAGGCGCCGTCAAAGGAGGTCGAAGATGTCGTATCGCGTGTCGACGCAGGTCTACAGCGGACCGTTCGACCTGCTGCTGCAGCTGGTAACCCGCCAAAAAGTAGATATCGGCGCCATCTCCATCAGCGAGGTGGCCGAGCAGTACCTTGCCGAGGCCGAGCGCATCGAGGCGCTGGACCTGGACGTAGCAAGCGACTTTTTGCTGGTCGCGGCAACCCTTTTGGACATCAAGGCTGCCTCTCTGGTGCCGCAGGAGGCCCCGCGCAAAGTCGATGACGACGATGACGAGTTCGACGAAGACCTTGAGGAGCTCAGCACGCTTGACGGCGACGCGCTGCGTGAGGTCCTGATTCAGCGCCTGATTGCCTACAAGCAGTTTAAAGGCGCGGCTGCGGCCCTCGGTGCGCGCATGCAGGCCGAAAGCCGCATGCATCCGCGCGTGGCCGGCCCCGACCCCGAGTTCCTAGGCCTTATGCCCGACTACCTTGCCGGCATCACGCTGCGCGGTCTCGCCGTCATCTGTGCCGACCTGGACGGCAAGCGCCAGACCTTCCTGCTGGAGGCCGAGCACGTGGCGCCGCATCGCGTACCGCTCGACCTGACGGTGGCCTCAGTCGACCGCTTTACCATGGCGCACCAAACCTGCACCTTCCGCGAGCTACTGGACGGCGATGCCACCACCGAGCAGCTCGTCGTCACCTTCCTAGCCATGCTTGAGCTCGCCAAGCGCGGCTCGCTCACGTTGAGCCAGGACGAGATCTTCGGAACCATCTGCATCAACCGAGTCGAGGGAGCCGAGGCCTACGTGCCCGGCGAGGGCCCCGAGCTCACCGAATAGGAGCCGCAACCATGTCAACCCTTTCCACGCTGGAGGCAAACAGCCTTAAAGGCGCCCTCGAGGCGCTGCTGCTGGTGTCGAGCGACCCCGTGAGCGCACCCGCACTGGCAGGAGCGCTGGATATCGCCCCGGGCGAGTGCGCATCGCTTTTGGCCGAGCTCAAAGTTGAGTATGAAGAGGCCAACCGCGGCTTTCAGCTGCGCGAGGTTGCCGGTGGCTGGCGCCTGTTTACGCACCCCGCCTACCACGACGTGGTCGAGGCCTATGTGCTGAGCTGGGACACGCAAAAGCTGTCGCAGGCGGCGCTCGAGACCTTGGCCGTCATCGCCTACCACCAGCCCGTCACGCGCGAGGTGGTCAAGGGCATCCGCGGCGTCAACTCCGACGGCGTCATCGCGTCGCTCGTGGACAAGGGCCTGGTGCGCGAGCTCGGCCGCGACCCCGAGCGCGGTCAGGCCATCATCTATGGCACGACCAACGCCTTTTTGGAAAAGTTCGGCCTGCGCTCCACTCGCGATCTGCCCGATCTAGAACAGTTTGCCCCCGACGAGCAGTCGCGTCAGTTTATCCGCGAGCGCCTGAGCGGCCGCAGCATTCAGTCCACGCTCGAGGAACAGGCCGAGGACCTGGACGAAGAGCGCGAACTGATCGATACCGATGTTGAGGACACCGATGGCGATGAGCTTCTGCCCACAGGTGTTACCTCGGAGGACATGCATGACGAGGACTAACGAAGCAGGGGAGGCGCGCGTCGCAAGCGCCACGGGAAACGCAGCACCCGTAACCGACGCCCGCCCCGTCTACCCGCACACCATGCGCCTGCAGCGCTTTTTGGCGCGCGCGGGCGTGGCGAGCCGCCGCGGCTCGGAGGACCTGATGACCGCTGGCCGTGTGACCGTCAACGGCCAGATCGCGACCGAGCTGGGTACCAAGGTCGATGTGGACAGCGACCATGTCGAGGTCGATGGCATGCCGGTCAAGCTTAACCAGGGCGCCGTGTACCTGATGCTCTACAAGCCGACCGGCTACCTCACCACCATGAGCGATCCGCAGGAGCGACCTTGCGTGGCCAACTTGGTCCCGCGCGACCGCTTTCCGGGGCTCTTTCCGGTGGGTCGACTAGACCGCGATACCACGGGCCTTTTGCTCTTTACCACCGACGGTGACCTGTCGCAGGACCTGCTGCACCCCAGCAAACACGTCTACAAGACCTACCAGGCGCTCGTGGACGGTGACTTGTCCGACCGCGATCTTACCCCGCTACGTCGCGGCATCGAACTCGACGACGGCCTGTGCCAGCCGGCAATCTGCCGCGTCATCAACGCGCGCGAGGCCGAGGCCGTAGCCCCGCAGGGTGTGAAGCCTGGGACCACTGCCGTTGAGGTCATCATCCGCGAGGGCCGCAAGAACCAGGTCAAGCGCATGCTGAGCAAGATCCACCACCCGGTGATCCGCCTGCACCGCTGTAACTTTGCCGGCCTGGAGCTCAAGGACGTGGCCAAGGGCTCGTGGCGCGAGCTCACCGACCGTGAGGTGCAGATTCTCAAGGGCGGCGGCATCCCTCCCAAGCAGGCCAGCTCCAAGAGCGGCGCCGCGCCGGCGACCAACCCCGCGAGCCGCACGCGTCACCACGGCAGCCACGGCTCCGCACCCAAGCGCAACACCTACCGCGAGCGCTACACCGGCTAGGCAGACCGCCAACCAAAACAGCCCCCGCGCATCATACCAGCACGTCAACCACCGAAAGGAAGCATTACATGATCGTCGCCATCGACGGCCCCGCCGGTTCCGGCAAGTCCACCATCGCCAAGGAGATTGCCCGCCAGCTGGGCTTTAACAAGCTCGACACGGGCGCCATGTATCGCGCCGTTACCTTCGCCGCACTCGACCGCGGCATCGACCTGGACGACGAGGCGGCTATCGACGCCCTCGCCGAGCAGATCGAGATTCGCTTTACCAACGGCACCGGCGAGGACACGCGCCTGACCATCGACGGCAAGGACGCCTCGGCTGCCATCCGCACCCCACAGGTCGACGCCAACGTATCCAAGGTCTCGGCCTACCCGGGCGTGCGCGCGGCCATGCTCATCCACCAGCGCCGCGCCGCCGAGGACCGCGACATCGTCGCCGAGGGTCGCGACATCGGCACCGTCGTGTTCCCCAACGCGCAGGTCAAGGTATTCCTGACCGCCGACCCGCGCGAGCGCGCCCGTCGCCGCGTGCTGCAGCGCCACCAAAACGACGTCCAACCGCTCACCGAAGAGCAGCTCGAGGCCGAGGTCGACAAGACCCTCGACGCCCTCAAGCAGCGCGATAAGCTCGACAGCAGCCGCGAGGTCGCCCCACTCGTTCCCGCCGAGGACGCGGTGCACGTCGACTCCACCGCCCACACCATCGACGAGGTTGTCTCGATAATCGAGGGCCTCATCAACCAAAGGAGGTAGCCCATGCGCCTGTTTAAGCAGACGCCCGAGGATTACTATAACGCCCCCTACGCCGAGTTCCCGGCGCTCATCCGCGGCACTGTCGCAGTAGTCATGGGCATCCTGTGGGTCTTCTCCAAGCTCATGTGGCGCTGGAAGGTCGAGGACAGCGACTTGCTGTTTGAGCGCCAGAAAGGCCGCGGCAGCGTGGTCATCTGCAACCATACCTCGATGGCCGAGCTGCTGGCCGTGGAGACGGCGCTGTTCTTTGGCGGCCGCCGCATTCGCCCCATCTTTAAATCCGAGTTTGCTAAGAGCAAGATCGTACGCTGGGCCTTTAGCCGCGTGGGCGGCATCCCCGTCGAGCGCGGCACCGCCGACATGAAGTGCCTGCGCGCCGCCCAGCATGCGCTGCAGCGCGGCGAGGACGTTCTGATCTTCCCCGAGGGCACGCGCATCCGCTCGCGCGAGATCAAGCCCGAGTTCCACGGCGGTTTTGCGCTCATCGCTCAGATGGGCAAGGCGCCCGTTAACCCGCTCGCCATCTGCGGCTGGTCCGACATCACGCCCTCGGGCAAAAAGATCATGCGTCCCAAGAAGTGCTGGATCCGCGCCGGCAAGGCCGTCTCGCTTTCCGACGCACCGGCTGGGCTTAAGCGCACGGAGCGCCTGGAATGGTTTGAGTCCGAGGCCATGAACCGCGTCTACGCCATGCGAGACGAGCTGTGCGCCGAGCATCCGGGCAGGTTCTAGCCATGAGCGAGAACGTGACGAACACCACCGCGACTGTGTCCGGCCAGGCAACCGCGCCCACCATCGAGATCGCCGCCCACGCCGGCACTTGCTACGGCGTACAGCGTGCGCTCGATATGGCGCTGGCCGCTGCGCCGCAGGCAGAGGAGTGCACTCAAGTACACACCTTGGGGCCGCTCATCCATAACCCCATCGTGGTGCGCGAGCTTGCTGAGGCAGGCGTCGGTCTGGCCGACACCTTGGACGACGCCGCAACCGGCACCGTGATCATCCGCGCCCACGGCGTGGTGCCGCAGGTAATCGATGCTGCCCGCAAGCGCGACCTTACCGTGGTCGACGCCACCTGCCCCTACGTGAAGAAGGTCCATGTGGCAGCCGAGCGCCTGGTGCGCGAGGGCTACCGCGTGATCGTCGTGGGCGAGCCAGGCCACCCCGAGGTCGAGGGCATTCTGGGCCACGCCGGCAATGATGCGCAGGTCGTGAGCTGTGCCGCCGACGCCGATGCCCTGTCGCTCAAGGGCAAGGTGGGCCTCGTTGTGCAGACCACTCAGACCGCGCAGAACCTCGCCGAAGTCGTGGCCGCTATCACCCCGCGCGTGCAGGAGTTGCGTGTGATCAACACCATCTGCGCCGCCACGAGTGAGCGTCAACAGGTAGCAGCCACACTTGCCAACCGCTGCGACTGCATGGTCGTCGTGGGTGGCAAGAACTCGGGCAACACCCGCCGCCTGGCGCAAATTTGCGCAGACGCCTGCGAGCACACACATCACATCGAGGAAGCTTCCGAGCTCCAGGCCGCGTGGTTTACCGACGCTCACCACATCGGCATCACCGCCGGAGCCTCCACCCCGCAAGAACACATCGAGCGCGCCGTCGAGCGCATCAAGGAGCTTTGCCGCTAACCATGGACCAGACCGTACCCGCATACGCCGCCGAGGTGGCCGATTACGGGCGCAGCCGCGACCCCGAGCCGGGTGAGGGCGCGCTCGTAAAGAACGTGCGTCCCGAATCGCCCGCGTGGGATGTGGGTATCGAGCCGGGCATGCGCGTGCTCACGGTCAACGGTGAGGCGCTCACCGACATGATCGTGTGGCTCTGGGAGGCAGACGACGACACCGTCGAGCTTGAGGTATTCGACCCGCGCGACAACAGCGTCACCCCCGTCGAGCTCGACCGCTTCCCGGGCGAGGATTGGGGTTTGGAGTTCGATGGCCCCATCTTCGACGGCATGCGTACCTGCGTAAACGCCTGCGTGTTCTGCTTTATGACGATGCTCCCCAAGGGCGGCCGCTCCACGCTCTATATTCGCGACGACGACTACCGTCTGAGCTTTTTGCAGGGCAACTTCGTCACGCTCACGAACCTCACCGACGAGGACGTGCAAAACGTCATCCAACGCAACATGAGCCCTATGAACGTATCGGTCCATGCCGTGAGCCCCGACGTCCGCCGTCGTATGATGGGCCGCAACGCCCAGCGCGGCATGGACGTACTCGAGGCCATCATGGCCGCCGGCATCGAGATTCACGCGCAGATCGTGTTGTGCCCCGGCATGAACGACGGCGAGGAGCTGGAAAAGACCCTGCGCTTTTGCGAGGAGCACGAGCAAATCACAAGCCTGGGCATTGTGCCGCTCGGTTTTACCAAGCATCAGAACCGCTTTAGCTGGTCATACAGCGACAAGCCCGAACTGGCGCGCGAGACCATTGCCATGATCCGTCCCTACCAGGACCGCGCCTTCGAGCGTTTTGGCCGCCACACCTTCCAGATGAGCGACGAGTTCTACCTGGACGCCGGCATCGATCCGCCCGAGGCGGACTTTTACGACGGCTATCCGCAGTACTACGACGGTATCGGCATGATCCGCTCATACCTAGACGAGACGGACGATGTGCTTGCCGCCGATGCCGAGCGACTGGCCCGCGTCCGCGAGGCCATCGCCGCTCGCAGCCAGCACCTGCTGTGCCTCTCGGGCGCCAGCGCACGCGACACCGTGGCACGTTTCGTGGAATCGCCGCAGGGGCTCGCCGGCACCGTCACGGCCATCAAGAATCGCTACTTTGGCGGAAACGTGGACGTGACCGGTCTCATCGTCGCCTGCGACATTCTGGAACAGCTGCCGCAGGACCTCTCGGGGGTTATGCTCTTTGTGCCTAAGCTCATGTTCAACGCTGACGGCATGACGCTTGACGAGTATCATCGTGACGATTTACTCGCAAGCCTTACCAGTCGCGGCGCCGAGGTTCATGTGGTGTCGACCATGCCGCATGAGCTGCTCGATACCCTGGAGCGCATCCTTGGCACAACGCCTGCTGACTCTAACACTTCCACTGACCCTACCCATTAAAGGAGTGCAGATGAAACCTATCGTCGCCGTCGTCGGACGCCCCAACGTGGGCAAGTCCACGCTCGTTAACCGCCTGGCCCAGACCTCGGACGCCATCGTCCATGAGTCCCGCGGCGTCACGCGCGACCGCTCATACCACACGGCCGATTGGAACGGCCGCGAATTCACCATCGTCGACACGGGTGGCATCGAGCCGCTCAAGAGCGATGACGTCTTTGCCACGTCCATACGCGACCAGGCCCTCGCCGCCGCCGAGGAAGCCGCCGTCATCCTGTTTGTGGTCGACGGCCGCACCGGTGTCACCGAGGAGGACGAGTCGGTCGCCCGCATGCTCAAGCGCTGCGACAAGCCGGTCTTTCTGCTGGTGAACAAGCTCGACAACCCCGATCGCGAAAACGACAGCATCTGGGAGTTCTATTCGCTCGGCATCGGTGAGCCCACGCCGCTCTCGGCCCTGCACGGCCACGGCACGGGCGACCTGCTCGACGACATCGTGGCGCTGTTGCCCGAGGAGGAGGACGAGATCGCCGACGAGTTCCCCGACGCGCTGAACGTGGCCATCATCGGCCGACCCAACGCCGGTAAGTCGTCGCTGTTCAACCGCATCCTGGGCGCCGACCGCTCCATCGTGTCCAACATTGCCGGCACCACGCGCGACGCCATCGACACGGTCGTCGAGCGCAATGGCAAGCACTACCGCATGGTCGACACCGCGGGCATTCGCAAGAAGAGCACCGTGTACGAGAACATCGAGTACTACTCCATGGTCCGCGGCCTGCGCGCCATCGACCGCGCCGATGTGGCGCTGCTCGTCGTCGACGCCTCCGTGGGCGTCACCGAGCAGGACCAGAAGGTCATGGGCTTGGCCATCGAGCGCGGCTGCGCCATCGTGGTGCTGCTCAACAAGTGGGATCTGCTCGACGACGACCGTAAGCGCGAGGCCTGCATGGAGACCATCGACCGCCGTCTGGGCGTTATGGCTCCCTGGGCCCAGTACCTGCGCATCTCTGCCCTGACCGGCCGCAGCGTCGAGAAGATCTGGGCAATGGTCGACGCCGCCGAAAAGACGCGCTCGCAAAAGATCAGCACCTCGCGCCTCAACACGTTCCTCACCGACCTGCGCGAGTTCGGTCATACCGTGGTGGACGGCAAGCGCCGCCTGCGCATGCACTACGTGACTCAGACGGGCGTCAACCCGCCGACGTTCACGTTCTTCGTCAACCACAGCGACTTGGTCAACGACACCTACCAGCGCTATGTGGAGAACCGCATGCGCTCGAGCTTCGACTTTGCCGGCACGCCCATTCGACTCTTCTTTAGAAAGAAGGAGCAAAAGGATGCATAATCCGATTCTGCTGACCGCCGTCTGCGCCGTGGTCTCGTTCTTTATCGGAGCGATTCCGTTTGGCCTGATCTTGGGCCGCGTGTTCAACCACACGGACATTCGCAAGGCGGGCTCCGGCAACATCGGCACCACCAACGCGCTGCGCGTGGCCGGCCCCAAGGTGGCCGCGCTCACGCTGCTGCTCGACTGCCTTAAGGGTGCCATCTGCGTCCTTATCGCGCGTCCGCTTATCGCCGACTTGGGCTATGGCTTTCCCGTGAGCATTATGGCCCCCGGCGCCGCCGGCGACTGGATGCTCGGCGTCATCTGCCTGGCAGCTGTGTGGGGCCATATCTTCTCGCCCTACCTCAATTTCCATGGCGGCAAGGGTATCGCGGTTGGTCTGGGCGTCATCCTCGCCTGGTACTGGCCTATTGGCCTGTCGTTGCTGGGCATGTTTATCGTGGCCGTCGCCATCACCAAGTTTGTGTCGGTGGGCTCGCTTGCCGCTGCCATCGGTCTTCCCATCGCTGCCTGCGCGGTCTTTCCGTACAGCAGCCTGGGACTTAAGTTTTGCATGGCGATGATCGGCATCACCGTGGTGTGGGCCCATCGTGCGAACATCAAAAAGCTCATGACCGGTAAGGAATCCAAGCTCTCGTTTACCAAGCGCGTCACCGAGCCCGACGATAAATAGGAGAGAGTCATGAATGTTGCGCTGATTGGCTCCGGCTCCTGGGGAACCGCCGTCGCCGGCCTTGCCGCCGCGCGAGCCGAGCGCGTGACCATGTGGGCCCACAGCGAGCAGACGGCCGCCGGCATCAATGGCGAGCACCGCAACCCCCGGTATTTGGTGGGCTACGAGCTGCCCGGCAACGTCGTCGCCACCACGGACCTGGTACAGGCGCTCGACGGCGCCGAGGCCATCATCTTCGCCGTTCCTTCGACGCACCTTCGCAGCGTGTGCCACCAGGCCGCGCCCTTTATCGCAGCCAATACCCCGGTGCTCTGCCTCACCAAGGGCATTGAGCCCGAGTCCGGCCTGCTCATGAGCGAGGTCATCGCCAGCGAGATCGGCAACGAGGCGCGCGTGGCGGCGCTCTCGGGCCCGAACCATGCCGAGGAGATCTGCCGCGGCGGGCTTTCTGCCGCCGTCATCGCCAGCAAAGATCCGCAGATAGGGGAGACCTTTAAGGACCTGCTCCTGTCCACGGCCTTCCGCATCTATCTGTCGCAAGACATGACCGGTGTCGAGGTTTGCGGCGCCATGAAAAATGTCATCGCCATCGTGTGCGGCATCTCCGCCGGCACCGGTGCCGGCGACAACACGCTCGCCCTCATCATGACGCGCGGCCTGGCCGAGATTAGCCGTCTGGTGCATGCCCGCGGCGGTCAAGCTATGACCTGCATGGGACTTGCCGGCATGGGTGACCTCATTGCCACCTGCACCTCGGAGCATTCGCGCAACCGCACCTTTGGCTACGAGTTTGCCCACGGCGTGTCGCTCGACGAGTATCAGACGCGCACGCATATGGTTGTCGAGGGCGCCGTCGCGGCCCGCAGCGTGAGCGAGCTTGCCCGTTCACTGGGCGTAGACATTCCGCTCACCTTTGCCGTGGAGCAAACGCTCTACAACGGTGTTACTTTGGATAGGGCGCTCGAGATTCTTACCGAACGCGTCCCTTCTCAAGAGTTCTACGGACTCACCGACTAGCGCAGAAAGGCTTCTACCATGGGTTCCATCAAAATCGCTCCGTCCATCCTTTCGGCCGACATGGCCAACCTCAAGGGCGAGCTCGACAAGATCGCCGGTGCCGACTACGTGCACTTCGACGTTATGGACGGTCACTTTACCGGCAACCTCACCTTTGGCGTCGACATCCTCAAGGCCGTCAAGCGCTCCACCGATGTACCGGTCGACGCGCACCTGATGGTGTCGAACCCCGACGAGACCGTTGATTGGTACGCCGACGCCGGTGCCGACATGATCACCGTGCACTACGAGGCTTCCACGCACCTGCACCGCACGCTCACGCATCTGCAGCAGCGCGGCGTCAAGGCCGGTGTGGTGCTCAACCCCGCCACGCCCGTCTGCGTGCTCGATAGCATCATCGACATTGTTGACATGGTGCTGCTGATGAGCGTGAACCCCGGCTTTGGCGGCCAGAGCTTTATCCCGGGCACTATCGCCAAACTGCACGAGCTCAAGGCCATGTGCGAGCGCCACGGCGTGTCGCCCCTGATCGAGGTCGACGGCGGCATTTCTTCCAAGAACATCGCCGAAGTTGTCAAGGCTGGTGCCAACGTTCTCGTGGCCGGTTCCGCCGTATTTAAGTCCGAAGATCCCGCCGCTGAGGTTGCGCTGCTGCAGAAGCTGGGCAACGAGGCTGCACAGGAGGCATAAATCCTTATGACCGCAGGTCAAAACCGCATACCCGTGAATCTTGACTACGCCGCCTCGACGCCTATGCGCGCCGAGGCGCTCCTTGCGCAGCGTGAGTACGACGAGAGTGAGCTTGCCGGCGTCAACCCCAACTCGCTGCATTCGCTCGGCCGTAAGGCCGCTGCGCGCCTGGAAGTGGCGCGTCGCGATATCGCCCGCAGCTTTGGCGCGCGCGTCCGTCCGTCCGAGATCATCTTGACCAACGGCGGCACCGAGGCAAACCAGCTGGCGCTCCTCGGACTTGCCGAGGGCGCTCGTCAGCGCGATCGAAAGCGCGATCGCGTAATCGTTTCGGCCATCGAGCACGATTCGATTCTGGACAACCTGCCGCTGCTGCGCGCCGCCGGCTTTACCGTCGACCTGGTGCAGCCCTGCCGCGCTGGCTACATAGAGCCCGCCACGCTTGTCGAGCTGCTAGGCGACGACGTGGCGCTCGTGACCATCATGGTCGCCAACAACGAGACCGGCGTGGTGCAGCCCATCCGCGAGCTGGCCGCCGCCGCACATGCTGCCGGCGCCCTGTTCCACACCGATGCCATCCAGGGCTATCTGCATATTCCTCTCGATGTCACCGAGCTGGGCGTCGATGCTATGACCGTTGCCGCGCACAAGATCGGCGGCCCCGTGGCATCCGGAGCGCTCTACCTTAAGAACCGCACGCCGCTGCGTCCGCGCATCTTTGGCGGCGGACAGGAGGCCGGTCGTCGTGCCGGCACGCAGGACCTGCGCACGCAGCTGGCCTTTGCCGCTGCCGCCCGCACGTTGGCGCCCCGCGTGGCCCAGGAGCGTACGATGCTGCAAGCTCTTTCCGACAAGCTCTACGCCACGCTTACGGCTCATCCGCGTATTCATGCCACCATGGGCGACTACGCACAGGCCGATCGTCTGCCGGGCATGGTTTCGATCTACGTCGACGGCATGGACTCCGAGGAGCTCATCGTCAAGCTCGACGCCGCCGGCTTTGAGGTATCGGCAGGCTCGGCGTGCTCGAGCGGCAGCATGGACCCGAGCCATGTTTTAAGCGCGATGGGCATCGGTCGCGAGCAGGCATTGGGCGCACTGCGCATTTCCTTTGATGACCGCGTGAATCCGGGCGATCTGGACGAGTTTGCCCAGACGCTGCTCTCGATCGTGGGTGCCGCATGATCGTCGCCGAGCTTGAGCGCGCGCTGCTGGCACGCTACCCCAAGGCGGACGCCGAGGGCTGGGATCATGTAGGGCTCTCCGTGGGCGACCCTGCCGCCGAGATTGCTGGCGTGGCCTGCGCACTCGATGCGACCGAAGCTAATGTTCGCCGCGCACAAGATGCCGGTGCCAACGTGCTGCTGACGCATCACCCCGTCTATATCAAGGCGCCCGAAGCGTTTTGTCCGGCGGATGCGTCACGCCCCCAGTGCAGCGCTGCGCTGTACGAGGCGGCCCGTTGCGGCGTGAGCATTATTTCGCTCCACACCAACCTGGACCGTTCGCACGAAGCGCGCGTTCGCCTGAGTGAGTTGCTGGGCGCTGAGCCCATGAGCTCGCTGGAGCATGTGGACGACCCCGAGGCAACCGGTCTGGGCGCGCTTGCAACGCTCAACGACCCGTGCACGCTGCGCGATCTTGCCACCCGTGCTGCCACGGCCTTCGGCAGTGACCCGCGTGTGTGGGGCGAAGCCGATCGCCCGTGCCGCACCGTCGCCATTTTGGGCGGCTCCCTGGGCGACTTTGGAGAGCTCGCCATCACCGCGGGCGCAGATGTTGTCGTGACGGGCGAGGCGGGCTACCACGTGGCGCAAGACCTTGCCTTGCGCGGGCTGCCGGTGATCTTGCTCGGCCACGACCGCTCTGAAGAGCCGTTCGTTGATATATTGATGAACTCTACAGTTGACGCCGGGGTCGACCCCCGTCATGCGATTAAAATACTGAACCCTTGCCAATGGTGGACTGTGACAAAAGGAGAGAACTTATGAGCGCCGGCGCTACGCTACTCAAGCTGCAACAGATCGATTTGGAACTCGCCCGCAACAAGAGCGAACTTGCCAATATGCCGGAGCTCAAGGAGCTCGCTTCCAAGCGCAAGACCTATGTGAAGCTCAAGTCCGAGATGACCAAGCTCTACGCCCAGCGCAAGGATCTGGACATTGAGCTCGACGATCTCAACACCACCGAGATTCAGACCAACAACGCCATCGAGGCTGCCAAGAAGCGCCACGTCGACGGCTCCGACTACCGCGAAGTTCAGGATCTGGAGAACGAGCTCGCCACCCTGGCCAAGCGTCTGGACAAGATTGAGCACACCCGCAAGGACGTCGTTGTCGCCCATAAGGAGGCGTTCGACCGCGAGGCCCGCGCGCAGGCAATCATCGCCAAGTTCGAGGAGGGCGTGAAGGCCGATACCAAGGCCGCCCGCGCCAAGGCTGCCGACCTGCAGGCTCAGATTGACGCCGCCACTAAGGAGCGCACCGCGCTTGCCGCCACGCTGCCGGCCGACGTGCTCACCGACTACGAGCGTCTGCTCAAGCAGTTCCGTGGCCTGGCCGTCGAGACCATCCAGGGCAACATCCCCACGGTCTGCCACACCGCGCTGCAGGCATCGTCCATGAGCGACCTCAACCACGACGGTAGCGAGATTACGCACTGCCCGTACTGCCACCGCCTCCTGGTACTCCCGAGCAAGGAAGTCTAGCGATGACGGCGGCATCCAACAATTCAATGCAACTTGAGAAAAAAACGATCCTGCTGGGCATTACCGGCGGGATCGCCGCCTATAAGTCGTGCAATATCGTGCGCCTGCTGCAAAAGCGCGGCGCGCGCGTCAAGGTCGTTATGAGCGAGCATGCCACCGAGTTTGTGGGGCCGCTTACCTTCCGCGCACTCACCAATGAGCCGGTCGCGGTGGGCCTATTCGACGATCCCTCCGACCCCATCCACCACATTTCGCTGGCGCAGGAGCCCGATCTGGTGGTCGTGGCGCCCGCGACGGCCAATATCATCGCCAAGATGGCCAACGGCGTCGCCGATGACCTCATCTCCACCACGCTGCTTGCGACGCCGCGACCCATCGTGATCGCACCCGCTATGAACAACGGCATGTGGAAGGCGCCGGCGACGCAGGCCAACATGGCCACGCTGCTCGAGCGCGGTGTCCATGTGGTGGGTCCGGGCAGCGGCTACCTTGCCTGCGGCGACGTGGACACGGGACGCATGAGCGAGCCCGAGGACATCGTAGAGGCTGTCTGTGAGGTGTTCAACCCCGCGCCACAGGACCTGGCAGGTAAGCGCATCGTAATTACCGCCGGTCCCACGCACGAGCCGATCGACCCCGTGCGATTCATTGGCAACCGCTCTTCGGGCAAGATGGGCATCGCCCTGGCGGGGGAGGCCGCACGCCGCGGCGCTGCGGTCACGCTCGTGTTGGGACCGACATCACTCGATGTGCCCCGCGGCGTGGAGTGCGTGCGCGTGCAGACCGCCGCAGAGATGCTCCAGGCGGCCCTGAGCGCCTTCCAGACGGCGGATGCGGCAATTTGTGCGGCCGCCGTCGCCGACTACACCCCCGCGGCCCCTGCGGACCATAAGCTCAAAAAGGCCAACGAGCGCCTGGATCGCATCGAACTGGTCGAGACGGTCGATATTTTGGCCGAGCTCTCGCGCCAGAAGGGCGAGCGATGCGTGATCGGATTTGCGGCCGAGACCGATAACGTTGTCGAGTACGCAGAGCGCAAATTGGCCCGCAAGGGGTGCGATGTAATAATCGCCAACGATGTCTCACGCACCGATTCGGGCTTTGGGACCGACACCAACAAGGCCTGGATTGTGAGCACAACGGGTACGCAAGAACTTCCCGTACTAACAAAACCCCAGCTCGCAGATACAATTTTGGACTTGCTTCAAAATTTGTAAAAAAGTTCTTGCACAAGTCTAAAGTTTCGGGTTAATATACTCCCTGTTGCGAGCGAGAGCAGAGCAACAAACAAAAGCTTCGGGACGTGGCGCAGCTTGGTAGCGCACTTGACTGGGGGTCAAGGGGTCGCTGGTTCGAATCCAGTCGTCCCGACCAGAAGTTTGCAGGTCAGGCACCTAGTGCCTGACCTTTTTTGTTTTAAGCAATTGCTTAATTTTGATTAAGCAACAGGGTGCCAAAAATCTACCTGCGCGATAATCGCCTTTTGCGGTTACTTGTGCGTTTTACACGCGCTTGAGCCGATTTATTAACGCGATATGATTCTACATACGCGCAGCAGGTACACGCCAAGAACGGGCTGTATTTATCGCGGCGATATACACCGATATAGCCACTGTATCGAACAAGCGTGTCCCTGTATTTATTCCAGTAGCCCACTTGATCGGTGGACAAGTGGGCTGTTGCAACGAAACGCCAAGCAGGACGGGCTCTATGCGAGGACGCCGCAGAGGTAATGGCGGAGGAGTGCTACGGGCGCCCTGAGAGCCGCTGTATGACCCCATGTCTCCTTAACTCGATAATTTGTGTTTCAAGCCACGAATCGGTCGAGCAATTGCCAAAAGAAAGGCCCATGCAGGATTGCACGGGCCTTACATCAGATCAAATTTGAGCTAGAAGCACCAAACGGGGCAGACGCAATACGAGTACCCCGCGTAGTCGGCGTACGTCGGGTCGCCGCTGCTGTCGACATTGAGGAAGTAGTAGGAGTTGCTCGGATTCACCGAGCGCTCCCACCAACTGCTGCCAATCTTCAGACAGGCATTAACAGAATAGTTCTCCGTCACCTTGCCTTTGAAGGCCTCGTACTGGGTGCCCTCGGAGGAAGTCCAGGGATAGGATGCCCAATAGGAGGTGGGGGGCGATCTCAGAGTAGCTGAGCAGGAACAGCTTGTCCGAGGTAGCCGTCACGGCGGCGTTCTTGTTCTCATCACCGCCCCCGACATTGTTCGATAGCTTTTTGACGGCCTTCACCTTGGACTGGAAATCGGAGGGCATCAGATTCCAGATCTTGCCGGAGTTCATTTTCTGACGGAGTTCAGACTTCTCCCAACCGCCGGCGTTGGTGTCAATCGCGTTCATGGGGGACCAAATGCCCGTCGTGGTGGTGAGGAACGTGAGGCCCGCCTTGCCGGATCCGCCTGCAGGGTCATCATGATTGATGCCGATAATGCGGTAAGTCAGCGTCTTGCCATCGGTGAGCTTCATCGAGAACTCGGTGCCGGCATCCATCGCGGCCTTCGCCTTGGCGTAGGCGGGCGACGCCTCGCCCTTGGCGGCGATGTCCTCGGCAACTGCCTTCTGCTCACCGAGGGTCCAGTCCTTCGCGTGTCCTTCGCGTCCTTGGCGAGCGCCGCCTGGACGGTCGCGGAACCCGCGCCGTTACCGCTGCCGAAACCGCTCGGTTCCCAAGTCCCACCTGCTGTCCCGTTTACCAATACTCCCGCCACCGTGTTGAACTGGTTCCTGATTGCCGACGAGACCCAAGGGCCGGCTATCATCACAACCAGGACGATAATCGCGATGACCAGAACGTACTCGATGGCTCCTTGGCCTCGGAGGCGGGTATTCCTAGGAGATACCCACCCCCCGAAGGTTAATTGCCGCTGCATGCATATGCGACACTCCCTTCGCATGGGGATTGATATTGCATGCAGAGCGTACGTTAAAGCGAACCGACTAGCTCGTAACGTGCCGCTGAGGCAACGGCGGCACGGGTGCCCGCGCCACATAAACTGCTTGCCGTTTTGTTTCTTTAGACCTACTGCCACGCCTTCGGGAGGATAACGCCGGGGGCGCAGTGATTGAAGTCACTATGATTGGCATAGGTTGGGACATTCCAATCGGAACAGTCGAGGTTTAGATTTTTGCAATAGCTAAACATGCCGAGCATATCCATAACATCTGAGGTCTTCCACCCTGGTCCAAATTTCACGCTTTTCAGCGAACTGTCGGTGGAAAAAAGGAGACGTAAATCGCCGGCTTTCCGCGTCGACCATCCGGAGATGTCAATCTCCTCGACCTTGTAAAGGTTTTTGAGCGCCGAGTCGAATTCGACGACCGAGGACGTATCCCAGCTTGAAATACTGAAGGAAGTCGCATTGCCGCAATACGCGAATGCGTGCTGCAGATTTGTGCAGTTCGACATGTCGAACTTTGCCAGATCAAAGCTCTTGCAGTTCTCCATGTACTGAAAGCAAAATGCCAACGAGTGGATTTCTATGCCATCGTCAATGGCCTTTACGGCCACGATATTACTTCTGTTAGGCCACCAGGGGGCAGTCGTCTTGCCGTCGTTTCCCACGGTCGCGGTGGCGTATCCATTTTCGAACCCCGTATACACCGCCGTCATGCGGCGGCTGTTGAGCATGTCACCGACTCTGGGGACCCCGCGGCGCTTGTAGAACATGAGGCTGTGGTCGTCCTCCAAGTACACGGCGAACGCTATCCCGTGAACGGGGTCCACGATGTCGGCGTCGGTCAACGACCCGTTGCCGCCGCCCGTGCCGCCCGACTCCCAGCTCCCCTTTGAGATTCCGTTGCCGAGCGTCCCCGCCACCGTGTTGAACTGGTTTGTGATCGCCGACGAGACCCACGGTCCCGCGATCAGCACCACCAGGACGATGATCGCGATGATCAGTACGTACTCGACTGTCGACTGCCCCTTCGGGCGGCGGGTAAATCTGGGAGATACCCCCCCCCGAAAGGAATTTCCGCTGCATGCATGTGCGGCTCCTCTCGGATTGCTTTGGCTGATGCTGCAGAGGATAGACGCGATTACTAAGGATGAGTCAACAATGCCGCAGCGGCATTCACACTAAGAGGGTAAGGCGTTCGGAGTGACATCCCGTTCCAAAACGTATACTTGATTTAAGGCGGAGTGGAATGTGGGCGCGCAAGGAGATGCGGAATCGATGAGAGCCTCAAAAGAAACTACTGCAGTGTTATCATCTTTCATCCTCTCTATTCTTCCATTTCTGATTCTATGGGCGGCTTGGTCAGTCCTCCCTGATACAATTCCCGCTCATTGGAGTGGGGGTGTGGTTGATCGATGGGGTAATAAGCTTGAATTGCTGGTTGTTCCGCTGTTTTCTCTGATTGGTTCTATTGCAATTTCTGTGTACCTTATTGTTTCCACGCGGCGAAGAGAGTTCGCGGATTTCTCTGCTCGAACGCGACGGGACTTTGTTGCGTGCTATATTTCTAGTCTTCTTTTATCGACAACCTGCTCAGTGATAATTGCCGTTTGGGTTCAGTTGATTCTTACGCAAAGCACTGCGGTTGATGGGGGACTTGGACTATCGATCCTGTATTCCCTTCCCGGGCTATATGTGATCTTGTGCGCTTTGCCGCCTTTTTATGCGAGCGGCGAGAGCAAAAAGGCAGAGCGCCTGATAACAGTTCTTATTGGCTGCGCGGAGATTGTTCTTTGTGGAATAGTGCTTGAAGGTTCGGCTGCCTCTTATACGATGATTGGACTGATGATTCTGTTCTGTGCGTTTGAGATTGTGTCACAGGTAAGGGATAGCCGGTCCTTATGAGTTGAATTACGCGCGTGCGGATATAAAGGTTGGCATGTTAAGCTGGTCGTTTTCTCGTTCTGGGACATTTGCAGTAGGATGAGTGGGACTAGGCGCGCTGCGGTGTGATGGTGACGGTTGAGACTTGTATCGCTGCAAATCCGCTGATGCACATTTTGCTATTGGGCTTGAAGGTGGGACCTACAGGCCTTTGTTTGGGATGTTCCGGTCGTCCAACACGTGTTGCACGGCTTTATATTGTTACGCTCGTTCGGCGCTCCGTTGGAGCATTTCCGGGTTTGTCGGCATCATGACTTGGCCAAGTGACACGCTTGCCGGGACGGTTGTAACGCCGCGCCGGTTCCGTGTGCTCCTTCGTTGTTGGCCTGTCCAGCCGGGGGCGGATTCGGCCTCATGTTGTGGCGCACGGCCTTCAGGGGCTTCCCCCTGGCGAGTTATGTTCGTCCGTATGGGTAAGGGTCGGGTTGAGCTGACAATCCCGTGTCGGAAGGGGCTTGCACCATGCGCGCGATGACAGAGATTGAGTGGCTGGACGGCCGTGTGACGAAGGTGCCGGAGCTCGCCCTGGGCGATGCGCTCGGCGAGAGCGTCCAGGCGGAGCTCGATTTCGGGTTCGACGACGTGTTGGAGGGCCTTTGGGTTGAGGTGCGCCATCATGAGCCGGATGAGGACTCGGACGGCGACCCGCGCGGGAGGGGCTGCGCACTGTACGCGGACTGCCGGTACAGCCTGGTCGAACCGTCGGACCTCGACCGTGTCTTCTGCATCCTTTACGAGGGGCAGCCGAGGGTCCAGCCGCGTCGCGGGGGAGCTCGTGAACCTTTCGCGGGCCTGCGCGTTGTCCTGCCTCATGCTCGGATCTCCCTACCCGCCAGGCGCCCTCGAGGCCCTGGCCGCGTGCGCTCGATACCTCTGCGGTCCGGCTTTCACGTCCGACCTCGCCGCCCGCGTCCGCGCGCGGATCCCATCCGGCCTCACGCGCTTGAATATCGAGCTGAGCCCAAACGATGACCCACACCCCATCGGTCTTCATGATGATGCCTCGATGAGCCAGCTCGCCCAGAGCTTTCGATACAGTCGGTTGAGTCGAACAGACTTTTTTTCGAGCTTGTCCTGACGCATGAAAAGACCTTTTGTAAGTTCTTTTCCGTTGGCATCCTTCCTATTAGGCCCTTTGGACGTCTGGAAGGAGCAAATCATGATCAGAATCGCAAGCTGGACGCGATTCTTCGCGACCGCAAATAATGAGTCGTAGGATGGCCTGTTGATTCCACTCAGGATCTCGCTCTTTGCAATCTCATCCTGTCGAACGTCAAGCGCCGCCTCCATCTCGCTAGGCGTCTCGGCCTGATCGGCAACCGATGGAGCGTCCGTGTCTAAAGGCCACGGGAGGCCACGGCCTTTTTGCGGTTTGTAGCTACTTGTACTCATGTTGATTCCTCCGGTGCGAGGCTATCCAACCCAATTGCCGACTGTGCCCATAATATGGTTGATTTCCGATCTCAGCCGAACACATTGAGCGGATAGGCCGTTCCCGCAGTTAGCCGAACGCCCCCGAGGCCCCATTCAGGCCACGGGGGCGTCGTTTTCCCAGTTGAAGGAACGGTGGAGATGTGTTTCGATGGGTCCGGTGGCCATGCTCCGCCCGCCGCCCGGCACCTCTTCCCAGACTCAGCCGGACGGTCGGTCCGTCTATTCCGTTTTTCCTCTAGGCTAGGCCAGCGGGGCATCGCCCCTCTCTGCGCGCGCCCTCTCGATGAGCCCCGGCGTCAGGTCGAGATCGCCGAGCGGCACGTCCCCCACGCCGTAGGCGTCCAGCAGCGCCGCCGCGTCCTCCCCGAGCATCGCCCTGAAGGCGCGCGCGGGCGTCGCGAAGCCGAGCGCGCCGCGGGGCTCGGAGTTCACGTGCGACATGGCGAGCGCCAGGTCGGCCGGGGCGAGCCGGTCGAACCTGATTCCGGCGCCCTTGGGCAGCAGCTTCCTGATCTCGACGTGGTTGCGCTCGCAGGCGCCCTTCTGGTCGCTGCGCCCGGGGTCGCAGTAGAACAGCCTCGTCTCGCCCGGCCCCTCGCCGATGAGCGCCGCGATGGCGCCCTCGTCGGAGAACTCCGCGCCGTTGTCGGTGAGCACGGCGCGGAAGACCCTGCCCATGCCGTCGGCGCCGAGGATGGCCCGGACGCCCTCCAGGGCGTCCGCGACGCGCCCGGCGGTCTTCTCCTCCAGCGGCAGCGCGAGCTGGAGCCTGCTGGGTCGGTGCAGCAGCGTGAGCAGGCAGGCGGAGTCCTCCCGGGCCCCCTCGACGGTGTCCATCTCCCAGGCCGCGGCGCACGCGTCCTCCCCGAGGGCGAGGAACGCGGCATGCGACCTGCGGGCGGAGTGGCGCGTGGCCGCCCGGCCCGCGGCGCGCTTCCTCGGCCTGTAGCCGACCTTGCGCCTGAGCTCCATGTTGGTCATGCCGTCGTAGCCCGCCGAGACCCAGCGGTAGATGGTCGACGGCGACAGGTCCACCGGGCCGCCGTTGCGCGCCGCCATCTGCTCGGGCGACAGCCCCCGGCGCAGGCAGTCCCTTATCGCCTCCAGCCTGGCCGCCGCGGCGGGCTCGTCGGCGTCTATCCCGCGCCTGGACGAGGCGAGGACCGAGTCGGCGCACAGCTGCGCGGCCCGGGCCTCGTAGAAGACGTGGGGGCGGCGCTTGCAGCCGATCGCGCGGTACCGCCCGCACCCGTTGCAGCATCGCGGCCACGCCGCCAGGCGCGGGCAGGCCGCCGACAGGTCGGCGGAGGCGTCCACGCGCTCGCCGCGCCTGGCCTTCGGCGCCGTCACGAACCTGTGCGACGCCACCTCGGCGCTCACCGTCGAGGGCGACCTGCCCAGCTCCCTCGCGATCTCCCTGCACGACGCCCTGCGCTCCAGCATCCTCTGGACCGTGTCCCGCTCGTGCCTCGTGAGCCTTCCGTAGGACCTCGGGACCGCCCTCGCGGAGCCCTTTCTCTTCTTTCCGGACATGCTGTCCTCCGATCTCCCGGGGCCGGCCGGCCCGGCCCTCAGGGTATCGGGTTCCCACATTCATCCGCACATGTGCGGATGAATGAGGGAGGTGTTCGGATAAAGTCGATAATCAAGGTGCTCCAGGCCATGGTGACCTCGCGTCAGAGCGTGCAGGACCTCGCGCGAACCCTGTGCCTTTCTCGTACGGCGTTCTACCGGCACGTGGCCAGCATGAATGCCAAGACCGGCACCGCAAACCGCGTGGAGCTCATGCATTTCTTCTTTGACTGGGCTCCCGAGCCGCAGGATGGTACATCTGACCAGCACTGACGCCAAGTTTGGGACGTTTGTAACCTACCGAGATCTCACGGCGTGGGAGACCATCGGGCCATGCGCCGGGCGCTTGGGCCAGGCCAGAAGCGAGAAGGGGCTCTCATGAGGACGACGTCGAGGATGCGCTGGAACGTGCCGAACACGGCGGTGGGGAGGATCTTTTTGGTTGCCATTGCCCTGGACGATGACGCGGCGCTGGGCCGCGCTGGCGCGGGGGAGCGCCGGGAGCGTCAAGCCCGTCTCGAGGACGTGGCGCGCAGCGTTTTTGCCCTTCCGGGGCGCCCCTGCATCTCTCGCGGTCGCCCGCTGCGGTGCCAACGGGGTGCTTAACCGGGGTTAAAAAATGTTTTGGGTTCGCGGTTTTGGACGCGCCGGCAAGACCCGTTAAGAAAACCGCAGGTCAGCAGCGTGCCGCCAATTATGGCCGCCCCCCGGTGAAGGGGGCGAGGTGGACGCCTCGTCGGATGAGACATCCACCCCGCCCCCCTTGTCTTGCTTGGCCCGGTCTACTTCACGCGGATGAGCTCGTACTCGTGCGTGCCGATGCCGATCATCTCGGCGTGGTCGATGCAGGACTTCCAGTCGGTGTCCGGATGGGTGATGTGGAACTTGTCGTTGGCGTGGGCCTCGTCGAGCTCTCCGGCCTCCTCGAGCTTCTCGTGCATGTGGGTGTACTCGGTGTCCGGCAGGGGGACGGCGGCCTGGACGGCGTCAATGCAGGCCTGGTCAAGGGCCACGGGGTCAAAGCTCGCAAAGAAGCCGATGTCACCGACGATGGGCTTGTCGTTCTCGTCGTGGCAGTCGCAGTTGGGGCTCACGTCGATGGCCAGGCTGATGTGGAAGCACGGACGGCCGTCCACGATGGCCTTGGTGTACTCGGCGATCTTGTAGTTGAGCACCTCGACGGCCTGGTCGTAGTTCGGGTGGATGGCATCCTGGTTGCACACGGCGATGCAGCGGCCGCAGCCCACGCACTTGTCGTGGTCGATGCTGGCCACGTGGACCTCGCGCACCTTGCCGTTGGCAAACTCGTGCTCGCGTACCTCGTCAAACGAGAAGGCGCTGTGCGCGCAGATCTTCTCGCACTGGCGGCAGCCGATGCACTTCTTCTGAGCGACGCTGGGCTTGCCGGTCGCGTGCTGCTCCATCTTGCCCGCGCGCGAGCCGCCGCCCATGCCCAGGTTCTTCATGGCGCCGCCAAAGCCGGCCTGCTCGTGGCCCTTGAAGTGGGTGAGGCTGATGACCACGTCGGCTTCCATGAGGGCGCGGCCGATCTTGGCGTTCTTGACGTACTCGCCGCCCTCCACGGGCACCTCCACCTCGTCGAGACCCTTGAGGCCGTCGGCGATGATGGTGTGGCAGCCGGTCTGGAAGGGGTTGAAGCCGTTGGCGTAGGCGCTGTCCAGGTGGTCCAGGGCGTTCTTGCGGCCGCCCACGTAGAGCGTGTTGCAGTCGGTGATGAACGGCTTTCCGCCCAGCTCGCGGACCACGTCGACCACGGCACGGGCGTAGTTGGGCCGCAGGTAGCTGAGGTTGCCCGGCTCTCCCAGGTGCATCTTGATGGCGACGAACTTGTTCTCGAAGTCAATCTGGCCGATGCCGGCCGCCTTGATGAGCCTTTTGAGTTTGTTGGGCAGGCCATCTCCCAAGTGCGTGTGCAGGTCGCAGAAGTAGACCTTCGACGGCTCCATGCGCTCTCCTCTCGCTTGGTTGTGTCTGCGCCGTCGGCCCCTCAGCCGCGCGGCAGCAACGAGATTGTCGCACCCTGGAGCGGCTCCAAGTCAAGCGCTCGGAAACGCGGGGGCGGAGTCGGGCGGGGAAGGCCTATTTCTGCGTGCCATCCGGGGAAACCGTTGAAAATGGGTGACTAAATTGGAACCGCCGAGTTGAGGTCACGGCCTGGCCGTTAGTTGGCTCCGAGGCCGCCTACCTGGCTATAAACACGTTGTTTCCAGGCTTCTCCGGCTCGTCCTCCCACTCCGGAACCACGTGGCAGCTGGCGAACTCGCGACCGAAGGCCTCCCGCACCTCGCGCAGCGTGGCGGAGCGGCGCCCCTCGCAGGCGCTGCGGACGTTTGCCAGGTAGACACCGCCGTCGGCCAGGTGCGCGCGCACCACGCGGGCGCCCTCGTCGGTCTTCATGGGACCCAGCGGCCTCTTGCCGGAGAACGCGTCGTTGACGATAACGTCGTAGAGCTCGTCCTGGCGCTGCAGGTAGCCCCAGGCGTCGTCGTTGATCAGCGTCAGGCGCCCGTCCCCTTCGGCGCCCGTGACCTCCAGGCACTCGTCGAGGAAGAACTGCTCGCGGGCAATCTTGGTCATGGCCGGGTCGACCTCGACGACCTCTACGCGTGCGTTGGGTACGTAGGCCGCCAGGTACTTGGGCAGAGAATAGCCGCCGCCGCCCATGACCAGCACGCGGAGCTGTCGCCCCTGGCCCTGGGCGCTTCTTGCCATCCGGTCGATGACGTCGGCCATCTCCCTGTGGTAGAGGCACGCCAGCTCAAAGTGCAGCTCATCGGGCAGGTAGCAGACGGACTGGAAGGTTCCGTTTACGTCTGTCTCTTATACACATCTCCGAGCCC
>CABSYW010000035.1 GCA_902482035.1 uncultured Collinsella sp.
CCGTGGGTTATACCCTAAGAGCAAACCACCCTTTTTAAGGGTGGTTCTGATTTTGAATGATGGTTTGGACTGCCGGGTAATGCTGCCGAGTAGGTGGTTGCGGCGCCCTATTCACTCAAGGGACGCAGCGATGCCTTCTCAAAATGGAAGGATCGCAAGTCGTCTTCCGTTTCGATGCACGCGCGACCAAAGTCATCGACCGTTTTAAAGATGCCTCGTGCCAGCTCGTCTCCAGCGGGGGAGCGGGCGATAACGTGCTCCCCAATCCAATTGAGGTGTGCGACATATTCGTCGTGGACGGGCGCGAGCGGTCCGGCGTTTTCTTCCATGGCGTTGAGGCGCTCTGCCCAGGTATCTACAGCGTCTATAACTGCGTGATAGACCTCATCGAGGAGCATGTCGACGGCGGGAACGCTCTCGTTGAGGTCCGAGAGGCCAATTGCCGCCAGGCCGCCATCGGGCACCTCTTGGGGCGTGTAGTTTACGTTGACACCAACGCCGCAGACGGCGAAAGGTTTGCCTTCGTTATCGCGTGCGGCCTCGACCAGAATGCCGCCGAGCTTGCGTCCTCGCGCGACCAGGTCGTTGGGCCACTTGAGGGCTATTTCGCTTGCAAGGCCTTGCTTTTCGAGTGCTTCGAGCACCGCTAGGCCGCTGACGGCGGCAAGACCAGAGTACTTTGCGGGATTAACGCATGGACGCAGGACAATCGAAAGCAATAGGTTGCCGGCGGTTGAATCCCACTTGTGGCCGCGCCGGCCGCGTCCTGCCGTTTGCGCGCGGGCGGCAAGTCCTGTGCCGTGCAGCGCTCCCTGTTTTCCTGCTTCGAGCAGGTCATCGTTGGTCGATCCGGTTACGTCGACCACTGTTAAACGTAAATCCATAACAGCTGGTACCTCCTAAGGTAATAAGGCAATCGCGTAATGGTGTCGAGAAATAGACACAATGTGAAGCCTTTGTCGCATTTGGACAATTTAATGTTAACACGTCAACAAAGACTGAAATGCGTTATCCTCTCTTGGTCGATGTAAACACGTCAACAACTCAAAGGAGGTTAGTGATGGGTTTCACGATTCTTGGAACAGGTTCGGCACTTCCTGAGCGCAGTGTTTCCAATGACGAGCTGTCCGAGTTCCTCGATACCTCGGATGAGTGGATTTTTACTCGCACAGGTATCAAGAGCCGCCACGTCTGCACCGCCGAGTCACTTGACGACCTTGCCGTAGCGGCGAGCGAGCGGGCACTCCAGGTGTCCGGAATCGACGCGAGCCAGCTGGATCTGATCGTCTGCTCGACGACGACGGGTGACCACCTTGTTCCCGCTGAGGCGTGTGCCGTTGCTGAGCGACTAGGCGCGACGTGCCCTGCCTTCGATGTCTCGGCGGCTTGTGCCGGCTTCGTATTTGCGCTCGATGTCGCCGAGGGCTATATCGCCCGCAGCCGTGCCGAGCGCGTGCTTGTTGTTGCTGCCGAGCAGATGACGCGCGCGCTCGACTGGACCGACCGTGCCACCTGCGTGCTTTTTGGCGATGGGGCAGGCGCCGCAGTGATTGAAGCTGGGGGAGACAGCCCCCTTGCCGTTGAGCTTTCGACGGCGCCCGACGTCGAGACGTTGCGCGTTCCCGGTCTGGTCGGTACCTCGCCGTTTAAGGCTTCCGCAGATAGCGCGAGCGTGCTGTCCATGAATGGCCGCCGCGTGTTCAAGTTCGGCGTCAACGCCATCTGCGACACGGTCCATAAGCTTGCGATCGATGCGAGCATTTTGGTCGAAGACATCGATCATTTTGTATTCCATCAGGCTAACGAACGAATCCTGAGCCAGGCGGTCAAGCGCCTGGGCGTGCCGGACGAGCGCGTGGTTCGCACGTTGCGCGAGACCGGCAACATTTCGAGTGCATGCATTCCGCTTGCCCTCGACCGGCTGGCAAACGCCGGTGCACTTCACACAGGCGACACCATCGCCTTGGTTGGATTTGGCGCCGGTCTGGATATAGGTGGCTATCTGCTTCGTTGGAAGTAGTCGCACATAGGAAATAAAAACGCCCTAGGGCACAACCAAAGGAGAACTACCATGGCAGATCAGAAGACCTTCGAGCGCGTTTGCGACGTTATCCGCGAGACCGCCGGTCTTGACGATGTCGAGATGAAGCCCGAGTCCACGCTCGAGGAGATTGGTCTCGACAGCCTGGGCACCGTCGAGATCCTCGTTGCCGTCGAGGACGAGTTTGGCATCCAGCTCGATACCGAGGAGAACCCCAAGACGGTCGGCGAGTTCGCCGATACGGTCGAGGCGGCATTGGAGAAGTAGAGATGCTCAAGACTCCTCTCTGCGATCTGCTCGGCATCGAAAAGCCCGTGTTCCAGGGCGGTATGGCCTGGATTGCCGATGCCTCGCTGGCGTCCGCAGTGTCCGAGGCGGGTGGCTTAGGCATCATCGCGGCCATGAACGCCGACGCCAACTGGCTTCGCGACCAGATTCATGAGCTGCGCGCCAAGACGGATAAGCCCTTTGGCGTCAACGTCATGCTCATGAGCCCGTTTGCCGACGAGGTTGTACAGGTCGTGATTGACGAGCGAGTGCCGGTCGTCGTGACGGGCGCCGGCAATCCCGCCAAGTACATGAAGGCGTGGAACGAGGCGAGCATCAAGGTCATCCCGGTCGTTGCCTCGGTGGCGCTGGCGCGCCTCGTGGCACGTCGTGGAGCCACGGCGGTTGTTGCCGAGGGTACCGAATCGGGCGGCCATATTGGTGAGACCTCGACGATGGCACTGGTGCCGCAGGTCGTCGATGCGGTCGACATTCCCGTTGTGGCCGCCGGCGGTATTGCCGACGGCCGCGGCGTGGCGGCTGCCTTTATGCTGGGCGCAGCCGGCGTCCAGGTGGGTACGCGTTTTCTCGTTGCGAATGAGTGCACCGTCTCGGAGCAGTACAAAGAGATGGTCCTGAAGGCCAACGACACTTCGACGCGTGCGACCGGTCGCTCGACGGGGCATCCAGTGCGCGCCCTCAAGAGCCCCTTCACCAACGCCTATGCCAAGAGCGAGGGTTCCGGTGCGAGTGCCGAGGAGCTCGGTGCTATGGGAACCGGTGCGCTGCGTAAGGCCGCCAAGGACGGCAACTACGAAGAGGGTTCGTTTTTGTGTGGACAGATTGCCGGCATGGTCAACGAGCGCAAGAGCGCACGCGAAATCGTTGACGACCTGGTCGATGGCGCCGAGCACGTCCTGAAGGGTGCGTGCGCATGGGTGGCGTAGCGTTTTTGTTTGCCGGCCAGGGTGCCCAGCACCCCGCGATGGGCGTCGACTTGATCGAGACATCGCCGGCGGCCGCCGAGGTGTTCGCCATTGCCGATGAGGTGCGCCCGGGGACGAGCGAGCAGTGCCGGAGCGCCTCCAAGGAGGAGCTCTCGCAGACCGAGAACACGCAGCCTTGCGTGTTCGTGCACGACTTGGCTGTCGCCGTCGCCCTGCGCGAGCGCGGCGTGGTGCCTGCCGCCTGTGCGGGATTCTCGCTGGGCGAGGTCGCTGCACTCGCCTTTGCGGGGGCATTCGATACGCGAGCGGGTTTTGAGCTCGTGTGTGAGCGCGCGGCATTGATGGCCACGGCGGCCGAGCGTCACCCCGGCGGCATGCGCGCCGTCATCAAACTTGATGCTGCGCAAGTCGAGAACCTGGCTGCGCAGGCCGGCGAGGACTGCTGGCCGGTCAACTACAACAGTCCCCAGCAGACGGTTGTGGCCGGAGCGCCCGATGCGCTGCAGACCCTCGACGTCCTAGTAAAAGAGGCTGGCGGCCGCGCCATGAAGGTCGCGGTGTCGGGTGCATTTCATAGCCCCTATATGGCCGAGGCGACCTGTGGCCTTGCCGCATATATTGAGGCCGGTCACGCGCCGTCCCCGTTGCTCATTCCTGTTTTGGCAAATATGACAGCGGCGCCCTATCCGGCGGACCCCCAGACGGCATCGGATGTCTTGGCCAATCAGGTGAGCCATGCCGTACGCTGGGTCGATACGCTGCATGCTCTGCAGGATCAAGGCATCGACACATTTATTGAGGTCGGCCCCGGCAAAACGCTGTCCGGCCTAGTCAAGCGTACGCTGAGCGACGTTCGTGTGTATTCGTGCGAGACGGCCGAGCAGGTCGCAGCTATTGCCGACGAGCTCGCATAGTCCACAGGGCTGTAACCCGAAAGGAATGACATGGGCAACTTGAACAATGGCGCGCTCGAGCGCAACGACTCACGTCGCGTGGCACTGGTCACGGGCGGCTCGCGGGGTATCGGCCGCGCCTGCGCTATCGGTCTGGCGGAGGATGGCTACGATATCGCCGTCGTCTATGCCGGCAGCGTCGATGCGGCGCGCGAGACGTGCGACGCCTGCGAGGCGGCTGGCGCCACGGCGCGCTCATATCAATGCGACGTGGCCGACCCCGCTGCCGTCAACGCGTGCGTGGAAGCGGTCCTCAACGACTTTGGCTCCATTTGGGCGCTCGTCAACAACGCTGGCATCACCCGCGATGGCCTGCTCATGCGCATGGGCGATGACGCCTTCGATCGCGTGCTCGATGTCAATCTTAAAGGAACGTTTAACACGACGCGCGCGCTCACCAAGACCTTTATGCGCCAGCGCGGCGGCTGCGTCGTCAACATGAGCTCGGTCGTGGGCCTGATGGGCAATGCCGGGCAAGCCAACTACGCTGCCTCCAAGGCGGGCGTGATCGGCCTGACCAAGGCGGTGGCGCGCGAGCTTGCGCCCCGCGGCGTACGAGTGAACGCGGTTGCCCCCGGGTTTGTCGAGACGGATATGACGGCAAAGCTCTCGGAGAAGGTGCGTACGGTAACCGAGGAGCAGATTCCCCTTAAGCGCATGGCGCGCCCCGAGGAGGTGGCCGGCGTAGTGCGCTTTCTGGCGAGTGATGCGGCTGCCTACATTACGGGTGAGGTCGTGCGCGTCGACGGCGGAATGGCGATGTAGAAACTAGGGCCGAACAACGGCTTGAATGAGGAGACCATGATGGAACAGAGAGTTGCAATCACCGGTATCGGTGCCGTATCGCCGCTCGGTAACACGGCGCTTGCGACCTGGGCGGCCATGTGCGCCGGCACGTGCGGCATCGGCCCGATCACGCACTTCGATACCGATGCGTTTGCCGTTAAGGTGGCGGCCGAGGTCAAGGGTTTTGACGGCAACGAGTACTTTGGTAAGCGTGACGCCAAGCACCTGGACCCCTGCGTTCAGTTTGCCCTGGCAGCGTCGGACGAGGCCATGCACGATGCGGGCTTTGATGTCGAGGGCGCCATCGATCGCGAGCGCCTGGGCGTCTACGTGGGTTCGGGCGTGGGCGGCATGCAGACACTCGTCGACAACGTCCACACGATTGCCGACCGTGGGCCCCGCCGCGCATCGCCCTATATGATCGCGATGATGATCCCCAATATGGCTTCTGGCAATATCGCAATCCGCCATAAGGCAAAGGGCCCGACCTTGCCCGTGGTGACCGCCTGCGCGACCTCGGCCCATGCCGTGGGCGAGGCGTTCCGCGCCATCAAGCATGGCTATGCCGATGCGATTCTCGCCGGCGGTGCCGAGGCCGCAATCATCCCCGATGCCGTTGCGGGCTTTACATCCTGTCGTGCTCTCACCACTAATCCTGACCCGTCGACGGCTTGCCGCCCGTTCGATGCAGACCGCGACGGCTTTGTGATGGGCGAGGGCGCCTGCGTGCTGGTTCTCGAGAGCATGGAGCATGCGCAGGCGCGCGGTGCGCACATTTATGCCGAGGTCGTGGGTTACGGCAACACCGATGATGCCTATCACATCACGAGCCCCGATCCCGAGGCTGCCGGCATCGCCCGTGCGATATCGCTGGCGGTGGCCGAGGGCGACGTTAAGCCTTCCGAGGGCCTCTACATCAACGCTCACGGCACCTCGACCAAGCTCAACGATTCGTCCGAGACGGCGGGCATTAAGCGTGCGCTCGGCGAGGACGCGGCACGCGCCGCGCACGTCTCGTCGACCAAGTCGATGACCGGCCACATGATCGGTGCTACGGGCGCCATCGAGGTCATGGCCTGTGCCATGGCGCTCGAGCAGGGCGTGGTGCCCCCGACCATTAACTACCACACGCCCGATCCCGTCTGCGATCTTGATTACACGCCTAATCGAGCGGTTCGCGCCGACCTTACCTGGGCGCTTTCGACCAACCTGGGCTTTGGCGGGCACAACGCCGCCATCGCGCTGCGTAGATATACGAGGAGCTAGAGCATGGATTCCAAAAGACTTGCCGAGATAGCCGATGTTATGGAGGACCGCGGCCTCACGCGCGTACGCGTTGAGGAGCCCGATGGCACTGCGGTCGAACTCGAGCGCGCGAGCGCCGCACAGCCGGTTGCCGTGCCCATGCCTATGCCGGGTGCCGTGACTGCCCCGGCGGTGGCTCCTGTCGCCATGCCTGCCGCCGCACCGGAGCCCGCCGCGCAGGCGTCTGTTGCCGCACCGGAGCCCAAGGGCACCGAGGTGACCGCCCCCATGGTCGGCGTGTTCTATGCTGCCCCGGCGCCGGGCGACGAGCCGTTTGTGCATGTGGGCTCCAAGGTCAAGGCCGGCGAGACCCTCTGCATCATCGAGGCCATGAAGGTTCTCAACGAGGTGACGGCAGAGGCGGATGGCGAGGTGCTCGAAATCTGCGTGGCCGACGGCGACCTCGTGGAGTTTGGCAGCTGCCTCATGAGGATCGGATAGGTGATATCCATGAACAAAGAAGAACTCAAGAAGCTGTTGCCGCATCGCGAGCCGATGCTTTTGCTCGACGAAGCCGAGCTAGTGGGCGACGAGGCCCACGGCAAGATCACGATAACGGGCGACGAGTACTTTTTGCAGGGGCATTTTCCGGGAAATCCGGTCGTCCCCGGCGTGATTCAGTGCGAGATGCTCGCCCAGAACTGCTGCGTGCTGCTGATGGGCGATGAGGAGGCGCGCGGCGCGACGCCGTTCTACACGAGTCTGGACAAGGTGCGCTTTAAGCGTCCGGTGCGCCCGGGCGACACGGTGGATCTGGTGTGCTCCATCACGCGTGCGCGCGGGCCGTTCCGCTTTGCGACGGGTACTGCGAGCGTCAACGGTGAGGTTTGCTGCCGCGCCGATATGTCTTTTGCACTCATGCACGAAAGTTAAGGAAGGCTCCATGTTCGACAAAGTGCTCATCGCTAACCGCGGCGAAGTTGCGGTCCGTGTTATCCGCGCGTGCCGCGATATGGGCATCAAGACCGTCGCCGTCTATTCCACGGCCGACGCGGACGCGCTGCACGTGCAGCTTGCCGACGAGGCATATTGCATCGGTGGCCCGCGTCTTGCCGAGAGCTACCTCAACGACGATGCCGTGCTCACCTGTGCCGTAAAGTCGGGAGCTAAGGCAATTCATCCCGGCTATGGCTTCTTTTCCGAGAAGGCGAGCTTCGTGCGCGACTGCGACAAGTATGGTCTGGCGTTTGTCGGCCCTTCGGCCGAGGTGATCGACAGTATGGGCGACAAGGACGCCGCACGTCGAACGGCTGCCGCGGCGGGCGTGCCCATCGTGCCGGGCTGCGATTTGCTCAAAAGTCCCGAGGAGGCAACGGCCGAGGCTGAGCGCATTGGCTGCCCCGTGCTTATTAAGGCGCGTGCGGGCGGCGGCGGTCGCGGTATTCGTAAGGTCGAGCGCGTGGAAGATGCGGCAAAGGCCTTTATTGAAGCACGCGCCGAGGGCGAGGCCGTTTTTGGCGACGGCGAGTGCTACATGGAGAAGTTCGTCGCGCCGGCGCATCACGTTGAGGTGCAGATTATGGCCGATAAGCAGGGCCATGTGTTTTCGCTCGGCGAGCGCGAGTGCTCGGTGCAGCGGCGCAACCAAAAGCTAATCGAGGAGAGCCCCGCGCCGTGCCTCGACGGACACGACGACATTCGTGCTCGCATGCACAAGGCGGCACGCGACCTGGCTCGTGCCGTCGGCTACGAGGGAGCCGGCACCATCGAGTTTTTGTACTCGGACGACGGCAATTTCTACTTTATGGAAATGAACACGCGCTTGCAGGTGGAGCACCCGGTTACGGAGTTTGTGACCGATACCGATTTGGTCAAGTGGCAGCTGCGCGTGGCGGCCGGCCAGCCTCTGCCCTTTGAGCAGGAGGACATGCCGGTCCGCAACCACGCCATGGAGTGCCGCATCAATGCCGAAACGCCGGACTTTCTGCCGTCATGCGGAACGGTCACCGCGTTGCGTGTGCCGGGTGGTCCGCGCGTGCGCTGGGATTCCGCCATGTTTACCGGTGCGAAAGTTCCGCCGTACTACGACTCCATGCTTGGCAAGCTCATCGTGTGTGCGCCCACGCGTGACGGCGCCATTCGCAAGATGCGCTCGGCCCTGGGCGAACTCGTGATTGAGGGCGTGAGCGAAAACAGCGAGCTTCAGCTCGACGTGCTGGCAAACGACGAGTTCTTGTCGGGCATGTATCACACCGATCTGATGGGGCATCTCTATGCTGATGAATAGAAAAGCGAAGACGGTCAACGTCCTCGAGGGACCGATGACCGAGTCGTGCGCCGAGTTTCCCGCGCGCCACGTGTTTATCAAGTGCCCGGAGTGCCGCCGCGTGATCGATGAAGCACGCCTGCACGACAACCTCGAGGTCTGCCCTCGTTGCGGCAAACACTTTCGCGTGAGCGGTCGCGCGCGCATGCGCATGACGGTCGACGAGGGCACGTTTGAGGAATGGGATGCCAATCTGGCGTCGGAGGACTTCCTCTCGTTTCCCGGCTATGCCGACAAGCTTAAGAGCGTGTGCGAGCGTTCGGGCGAGCGCGACGCCGTTGTGTGCGGCAGGGGCAAAATCTGCGGTTGCGATACCGCGCTCTTCTTTATGGACGCCAACTTTATGATGGGCTCGATGGGTTCCGTGGTGGGCGAGAAGATCTGTCGCACATTTGAGCGAGCGACCGAGCTTGGATTGCCAGTTGTCGGCTTTACCGTTTCGGGCGGCGCGCGCATGCAAGAGGGCGTGACGTCGCTTATGCAGATGGCCAAGATTTCTGCGGCGGTTAGGCGCCACAGCGAGGCGGGCGGTCTGTATATCACGGTGCTCACCGACCCCACGACCGGAGGCGTAACCGCGAGCTTTGCCATGGAGGGCGATATTATCCTGGCCGAGCCCGATGCCCTGACGGCATTTGCCGGCCCGCGCGTGATCGAGCAGAACATGCACAAGCGCCTGCCCAAGGGATTCCAGCGCTCCGAGTTTTTGCTGGAGCACGGCTTTTGCGATGCCGTTGTTCCGCGTGGCGAGATTGCGCTCACGGTAGGCGAGCTGCTGGCACTGCACGAAGGGCACGCGCCCGGCCTGGGGGCACCGCATGAGATCGTGCATACGGGTCGTCGCGGCAAAAAGCTGGGACACTTGTTCAAGCGCTCGACCGCACCAAAAACCGCGCTCGAGATTGTCAAGCAGACCCGCTCGGCAGATCGCGCCACGGCGGGCGAGATGATCTCGCTGGGCCTGGATGGATTTGTGGAGCTGCATGGCGACCGTTACTTTGGCGACGACGCCGCCGTGGTGGCTGGCATTGGCTGGAAAGACGGGCGACCCGTGACGGTTATCGCCGTCGAGCGCGGTACCACGACCAAAGAGCGCATGCGTCGCAACTTTGGTATGGCACATCCCGAGGGCTACCGCAAAGCGCGTCGCCTTATACGCCAGGCCGAAAAGTTTGGTCGACCGGTTCTGTGTCTGGTCGATACTTCGGGCGCGTTTTGCGGCATCGGTGCCGAGGAGCGCGGCCAGGGCGAGGCGATTGCCCAGAATCTCATGGAGATGAGCGGCCTCAAGACGCCGATTGTCTCGGTGGTGACAGGCGAGGGCGGCTCTGGTGGCGCGCTGGCGCTGTCCGTGGCCGACCGCATCCTGATGCTCTCGAGCTCGGCCTATTCGGTCGTGAGCCCCGAGGCCTGTGCGTCGATCCTGTGGAAGGATACCGAGCGCGCGAATGAGGCCGCCGAGGCGCTTAAGCTCACGGCCCCCGATCTGTTGGCGCTCGGCATCATCGACGGCATTGTTGACGATAAGGGCCTGTCGCATGAGGAGATCGCCGGTGCCGTCATGTCCTCGGCATTTGATGCCTTCGATGCGCTTGGGCAGCTCGACGACGCGACCCTCACAAACCTCCGCTACGAAAAGTACCGCGCAATCGGTCAGTACCGCACGATGTGACAAAGGGGCAGCCCGCATGTCACATTGGGAAAGGCGTTCCATGTCACAAGTTTCTAACACCACGTTTGCAACGACGGTTTCATCAAACGCCATGGCCGTGGTGGACTATCTGTCCAAAAGCATGATGTCGGCGTTGCCGTTTATTGTCTGCGCGGCGTTGTTCCGCACCGTCGCCGTCATTATGGGCGAAGGCATGCTGGGCCTGTGGTCTGCCGATTCCGAAATCTATCGCCTGTTCTACAGTTGGCTCTATAACGCCGGCTACTACTTTTTGCCCATCTATCTTGGTTGGGCGGCCGCCCGCCAGCTCGGTTGCTCGGAGCAGCTGGGTATGATGCTGGGCGGCGTATTGATTGCGCCCGATCTGCTCAAGCTCGTCGATGCCGCATCGACGACGGGGGCATCGATGACTTCCGTGTATGGTCTGCTTCCCGCGCCGGTCAACGATTACACGACGACTGTTATTCCGGTTCTCATCTCGGTGCCCGTGCTATGGCGAGTGGAGTGTTTCTTTAAGCGCGTTATCCCTAAGGCCGTGGCGTTTTCGTTCGTTCCGTTTGCAACCATGCTTGTCATGGTTCCGGTTTCGCTGTGCATTACGGCGCCGGCGGGCAGCTATCTGGGCATGCTGTTGGGCCAGCTTATGTTTATGCTTGGCAATTCCGGTGGCATCGTGTCGCTGCTCACGCTCATGGGGCTTGCCGCGGGCTGGGAGTTCCTAAAGATCGCCGGCGTCAGCAACGTTGTCCTATCGCTCGCCTATGCGCAGTTTATGAGTGTGGGAACGGATTCGTGCATCCTGATCGCCGCGACGATGGCAACGTTCGCCGTTTGGGGCATGCCCTTTGGCGCGTCGCTTCGCGTTGCGGATAAGGACGAGAAGGCGCTCATGCTGGGCTATTCAATCTCGGGTGTTCTTGGCGGCGTAAGCGAGCCGGCGCTGTACGGTTGCGGCTTTAAATATGGCAGGTGCCTGACGTGCATGGCCATTGGCGGCGCCGTCGGAGGCCTTGTTGCGGCCGTGGGCCACGTTACGGCCTATACCATCGGCATGACGAATGTCCTCATGGTCATTGGCTTTGCCACGGGCGGCATCTCGAACCTGCTGTGGTGCTGCGCTGCCGGCGGTGTGGCATTTGCGGTGTCTGCGGCGCTGAGCTACTGCTTTGGCGTGGTGCCGGCGAAGGGACAGACGATGGGGGACGGAGCCGATTCACCCGAAACCTCGAAGAGCGTGGCCGAAGTAAGCGCGTAAACCTGTGCGACACAAGGACGATTCCTTTGCCATGCTCCAAGGCCGTGGCCCGTGTGGGTCGCGGCCTTTTTGTATCTGGGGGACAAAGTGGCTACACTACAATCCGTTTGAGCAATAGATATATAGGCAGTACCGTGGGGGCGGATGTAGATGGTCGAGTGGATTGTTAAGCGCGCGCAGGGCGACCGTGCGCGCGTGGGCACGTTGACGGGCGTGGTGTGTATTCTCGCCAATGTGGCACTATGCGCTGCGAAGGGCGTAATTGGCGTGCTGTCGGGATCGGTTTCGATTGTGGCGGATGCCATGAACAACCTGTCCGATGCCAGCTCGAATATCGTGAGCGTGCTGGGCTTTAAGCTGGCGAGCAAGCCGGCCGACCCCGAGCATCCTTACGGCCACGGTCGCTACGAGTATCTCTCGGGTCTGGTCGTGGCGGCGCTCGTGCTGCTGATTGGCGTTGAGCTGGTGAAGTCCTCGGTCGAGCGCGTCATCCACCCCGAACCTGTCGAGTTCTCGCTTGCCCTGGTGGCAGTTCTAGTGCTTTCGATGGTCGTAAAGCTGTGGATGGCGGCCCTCAACCAAAAGCTCGGTGACCGCATTGAGTCCGAGACGCTGCATGCGACCGCGCAGGATTCCAAGAACGATGTCCTAGCCACGGGCGCCGTGCTGGCGTGCGCGATTGTTTCGCAGGTGACGCACATCAATCTTGACGCATGGGTCGGCCTTGCCGTTGGCGCCTATATTGGCTGGAGCGGTTTTGAACTCATCCAGGATACGGTGAGCCCGCTTTTGGGTCAGTCGCCCGATCCTAAGCTGGTCAAGCACATCCGAGACAAGATCATGAGCTATCCCGGCGTTTTGGGCGTTCACGATTTGATGGTTCACGACTACGGCCCGGGCAGGAAGTTTGCAAGTGCGCACGCCGAGATGGCGGCCGAGGCCAGCCCGCTGGAAAGCCACGACACGCTCGATAACATCGAGCAGTCGTTTAGGAACGAAGACGGCATGATTGTCACACTTCACTACGACCCCATCGTGACCGACGATCCAAAGGTGGCGAGCATGCGCCTGCGTATCAACGCAATGGCTCAGGAGATCGATAACCGCCTCTCGATTCATGACCTACGCTGTGTGCCGGGTCCTACGCACACCAACGTGATCTTTGACTGCGTGCGTCCCTCGGATCTGCAGATGAGTGCCGAAGACTTAAAGCACGCGCTGGCACAACGGGTCGAATCGGAATATCCCAAGTCGATTGCCAAGATTACGATCGACGAAGACTACGTAGGGCATACCCACGAGTAAGGCTGTGCCGGCAAAGCAGGTTATGCAGAAGGGGAGAGCATGAAGAAGCTGTATCTACTCCGCCACGGCCAGACGGAGTTCAACGTCAAAAAGCTGGTCCAGGGCCGCTGCGATTCACCGCTGACCGACCTGGGCCGCAAACAAGCGGGAATGGCAGCCGCATGGCTCAAGAGCCACGACGTTGTCCCCGACAAAGTCGTCTCTTCGCCCTTAGGCCGAGCCATGGACACAGCTCAGCTCGTCGCATGCGAGCTCCTCGGCCCGGACGCAGCAGCCGAGCCCTGCGAAGGCATTATCGAGCGCTGCTACGGCTCCTTCGAAGAAGGCCCGCACGACGCTCTGCCCACCGACGTCTGGGATCCAGGCGAGGATCTGGTCCCCTTCGGAGGAGAAGGAAGCCGCGCACTGCAAGAACGCATGGTAGGCACCCTCACTAATCTCATGGACTCCGAGGACACCGAAACCCTCCTAGCAGTAAGCCACGGCAGCGCCAGCCGCCAATTCATCAAGGCTGCAGCCCCAGAGGGCTTCGAGCTCCCAGCAAAACTCCCCAACTGCGCCATCATGATCTTCGATTTCGATGAGGCAAAGCCACAAGCAGAAGGCGAGCCTCATCAATGTAAGTTCACCCTCCAGCAAATAGTGGACCCCCAACAAAGTCATTAGCCTGAGCGAACAAGGTTTAGCAGACATCAACGTGGCGTTCCCAGTGTGCGGCGGAGGGGGCGGGCCTGAGGCATATTAAGGTTGCTGCTCTACAGTCCTGCTCACGACGGAGAGCACATTAAGTGCTCTCCTGTTCGTGCGGAACTCGCAGCAACCTTAATATGCCTCAGGCCCGCCCCCTCCGCCGCACACTGGGAACGTGCCACGCACTTTACCTGCGTAAACAATGTGAGTGAAATATGAATCTCGATGGATACGCCCGCAGCCGTGTATACTAAACAGCTGTGTGAAACCAGGGGAGTATTCTGACTGGACAAAATGCCTGCTTAATAGGGTTGTCAGGTAGTCCGGGCGAAATACAAGGCTGGGGAGCACGTCGTGTAAGTAGTGGTCCTCTAGGGGCGTACGCTCGGTGGTGTACGCATTGTCCCAAGACCACGCGAGAGTTGGGATCATATCTTGATCAGCATGATTCTCGGCCGCAAGATTGGCATGACCCAGGTTTGGGACGAGGACGACAACGTCGTTCCCGTCACGGTCATCCAGGCTGGCCCCTGCGCTGTCTCGCAGGTTAAAACTCAGGCAACCGACGGCTATGACGCCGTCCAGATCGGTTTCGGCGACATCAAGGCCAAGAACGTGAACAAGCCCATGGCTGGTCACTTCGCCAAGGCTGGCGTCGAGCCTGTCCGTTTCCTTCGTGAGGTCCGCGTCGAGAACGGCGAGGAGCACAAGGTCGGCGAGGTCGTCACCGTCGCTGATTTCGCTGATGTCGAGAAGGTCGACGTCATCGGTACCTCCAAGGGTAAGGGCTTCCAGGGTCGCATCAAGCGCTGGGGTCAGCGCCGCGGTCCTATGACGCATGGTTCTCACTTCCAGCGTCACCCCGGTTCTATCGGTCAGTGCGCCTATCCTGCGCGCGTCCTCAAGGGCGTCAAGATGGCCGGTCACATGGGTAACGAGCGCGTTACCGTCAAGAACCTTTCCGTTGTCCGCATCGATGCCGAGCAGAACCTCATCTTGGTCAAGGGCGCTGTCCCGGGTGCCAAGAATGGTCTCGTCGCCATCCGTATGGCCTAAGGGCCCAGCCCATTTAGCCCAGCGTCATACCAAGGAGAACACTTAAATGGCAAAGTTTGAAGTAAAGAACAGCGAGGGCAAGAAGGTCGCCGAGGCCGAGCTCGCCGCTGAGGTGTACGGCATCGAGCCGAACATCCACGTTATGCACCACATCGTCAAGTGCCAGATGGCCTCTTGGCGTCAGGGCACCCAGTCCGCTAAGGGCCGCTCTGAGGTTTCCGGTGGCGGCAAGAAGCCTTGGCGTCAGAAGGGCACCGGCCGTGCCCGCCAGGGTTCCATCCGTGCTGCCCAGTGGCGTCACGGTGGCGTTGTCTTCGCCCCCAAGCCCCGTTCCTACGCTAAGCGTATGAACAACAAGGAGGTCAAGCTGGCTATGCGCTCCGCGCTGTCCGCCAAGCTGGCCGATGGCGAGCTCGTGCTCGTCGACGACTACGGCTTCGAGAAGCCTTCCACCAAGGCTGCCGTCGCCATGCTCAAGGCTCTCGGCCTTGAGGGCAAGCGTCTGACCATCATCGTTCGCGATGAGGACGTCAACGCCTACCTGTCGTTCCGCAACATTCCCAAGACGTTCATCATCACCGCTGACGAGGCCAACACCTACGATCTCGTCAACAACAACGCTGTGCTGATGCCCGCCGACATCGCCGCTCACTTCGGGGAGGTGCTTGCATAAATGACCGCCCACGAGATCATCATCCGTCCGATCGTGTCCGAGCGTTCCTTCTCCGGCATGGAGCTGAACAAGTACACGTTCGAGGTCGCCAAGGATGCTAACAAGTATCAGATCAAGGACGCTGTCGAGGAGATCTTCGGCGTCAAGGTCGTTCGCGTGAACACCCTGACGGTCAAGCCCAAGACCAAGCGCGTGCGCTATGTCGCCGGCAAGACCCGTTCTTGGAAGAAGGCCATCGTCACGCTGGCCGAGGGCGACACCATCGAGGTCTTTGGCAACCAGGCCTAAGACTCGCTGCTGTTGAGTGAGCTCATGCCTCCCAAATAGGGGAGGCGGGAGCTCAAGGTTTTGGGCGTATAAAATGGACACGCCCGGAACCGTGTATACGTCCGGTGTCATCGCACCCGAGGCAGAACCTCGAATCCCTGTCTGCGATGGCTAACGGATTCCTATTGAAAGGGATTGTAATGGCTGTAAAGCACCTTAAGCCGACCTCCGCTGGTAGGCGTTGGCAGACGATCTCCGACTTCTCCGAGATCACCTGCACCAAGCCCGAGAAGTCTCTTCTCGAGCCCCTGCCCAAGAAGGCCGGTCGTAACAACAACGGCCGCATCACCACCCGCCACCAGGGCGGCGGCGTGAAGCGTCGTTACCGCGTGATCGACTTCAAGCGCAACAAGGACGGCGTGCCCGCCAAGGTTGCCACGATCGAGTACGATCCGAACCGTTCCGCTCGCATCGCTCTGCTGCACTACGCTGACGGTGAGAAGCGCTACATCCTGGCCCCCAAGGGCCTCGAGGTCGGTCAGACCATCATGTCCGGTTCTGACGCCGACATCAAGCCGGGCAACGCTCTGCCCCTCGCCGACATCCCCGTCGGTACGCTCATCCACGCCGTCGAGTTCCAGCCGGGCAAGGGCGCCGCTATCGCCCGTTCCGCCGGTAACTCCTGCCAGCTGATGGGTAAGGAGGGCAAGTACGCTATCGTCCGTATGCCTTCCTCCGAGATGCGCCGCATCCTCGTTACCTGCCGCGCCACCGTCGGTGAGGTCGGCAACGCCGATCACTCCAACATCGTCATCGGCAAGGCCGGCCGTAAGCGTCACATGAACGTGCGCCCGACCGTCCGCGGTACCGTCATGAACCCTGTCGACCACCCGCACGGCGGTGGCGAGGGCAAGAACCACACCTCTGGTCGTCCCTCTGTTACCCCCTGGGGTAAGCCGACGAAGGGCCTTCGTACGCGCAAGAAGAAGAAGGTCTCGAACCAGCACATCATTCGTCGCCGTAAGAAGTAATTTCGGATACCGAGTTTTAGGAGAAAGCACTTATGAGCAGAAGTCTCAAAAAGGGCCCGTTCGTGGAGACTCGCCTTCTCTCGCGTATCACCGCGATGAACGAGGCTGGCAAGAAGGACGTCGTGAAGACCTGGTCCCGCGCGTCCACCATCTTCCCCGAGATGGTTGGTCACACCATCGCCGTCCACGACGGCCGCAAGCATGTGCCCGTGTATGTTACCGAGTCCATGGTTGGTCACAAGCTCGGCGAGTTCGCGCCGACTCGTACGTTCCGTGGCCACAAGGCCAAATAGGGGGTTAACCGTAAATGGCAACTAAGTCTATTGAAACTGAGGCCACCGAGGTTCGCGCCGTCGCTAAGTACGTGCGTGTTTCCCCCAGCAAGGCCCGCCTGGTGGTCGATCTGATCCGCCGCAAGCCTGTCGCTCAGGCCTTCGACATCCTCCACTTCTGCGACCGCGCCGTCGCCGTGGATGTCGAGAAGGTTCTCCGTTCCGCCGTTGCGAACGCCGAGAACAACAACGGTCTGCGTGCCGACAACCTGGTTGTCGCCGCTGCCTATGTTGACGAGGGTCCGACGCTTAAGCGCATCCGTCCCCGCGCCAAGGGTTCCGCTTCTCGCATTCTGAAGCGTACTTCCCACATCACCGTCGTCGTTGCTCCTCGAAAGGAGGCGTAAAGCTGTATGGGTCAGAAAGTCTACCCCACCGGCTTCCGTCTTGGCATCACCGAGAACTGGCGCTCCCGCTGGTTCGCAGAGAAGGATTACGCTAAGACCCTCGGTAACGATCTCGAGATCCGCAAGTACCTCGAGAAGCGTCTTTCCCGCGCAGCTGTCTCCCGCGTCGAGATCGAGCGCGCTGGCGACAAGGTGAAGGTCATCATCCTCACCGCTCGCCCCGGCGTTGTCATCGGTAAGAAGGGTGCCGAGATCGATACCCTCCGTACCGAGCTCGAGAAGGTCGCTGGCGTCTCCAAGGGCCAGCTCTCCGTCGACGTTGTCGAGATCAAGCGCCCCGAGCTCGACGCCAACCTCGTTGCTCAGTCTATCGCCGAGCAGCTCGAGGGCCGCGTTGCCTTCCGTCGCGCTATGCGCAAGGCTGTCCAGTCCGCCCGCAAGGCCGGCGCTAAGGGCATCCGTATCCAGTGCTCCGGTCGTCTCGGCGGTGCCGAGATGGGCCGTCGTGAGTGGTACCGCGAGGGTCGCGTGCCTCTGCACACCCTCCGTGCCAAGATCGACTACGGCACGGCTGTCGCCAGCACCACCATGGGCGCTTGCGGCGTGAAGGTCTGGATTTACCTGGGCGAGAAGCTCCCGGGCCAGCCTGTTCCCAACCCTGCACTCGAGGGCTCTTCCCGTCCTCGTCGTCGTAACTCCGAGAGGAGGGGTCAGTAGTGCTTGCCCCTAAGCGTATTCTTCACCGCAAGGTGCAGCGTGGCTCCATGAAGGGCCAGGCCAAGGGTAATACCGAGCTGCATTTCGGCGAGTTTGGTATCCAGGCTCTCGAGGCCCATTGGATCACCAACCGTCAGATCGAGGCCGCTCGTATTGCCATGACCCGTTACATGAAGCGTGGCGGTCGTGTCTACATCACGATCTTCCCCGATAAGCCCATCACCAAGAAGCCTGCTGAGACTCGCATGGGTTCTGGTAAGGGTAACCCCGAGGAGTGGGTGGCCGTCGTCAAGCCCGGCCGCATCATGTTCGAGGTCAAGGGCGTGCCCGAGGAGGTCGCTCGCGAGGCTCTGCGTCTTGCACAGCACAAGCTTCCCATCAAGACCAAGATTGTTGCTGCTAAGAACGCTGAGCAGCGCATCGAGAAGGAGATGGCTGAGGAGGCCGCTCTCGAGGCCAAGTGGGCTGCTGAGGACGCCGCCGCCGCCAAGGAGGAGAACTAATGAAGCCCGCAGAGATTCGTGAGCTCTCGGACGCTCAGCTCGTTGAGAAGCTGAAGGAAATGCGCGCCGAGCTCTTTAACCTTCGTTTCCAGATGGCCACCAGCCAGCTGGACAACACCGCTCGCGTCAACACCGTGAAGAAGGACATCGCTCGCGTCCTCACGGAGCAGCGCGCCCGCGAGATCGCAGCGGAGAAGTCCGCTGTCGCCGAGTAGGACCTAAGGAGAGAACATGACTGATTCGCGTAACTCGCGTAAGGTCCGTACGGGTGTCGTTACCTCCGTCTCCGGTGCCAAGACCATTGTTGTCACCATCACCGAGCGCAAGCGTCACCCCAAGTACGGCAAGATGATGACCAGCTCCAAGAAGCTGCACGCTCACGACGAGGAGTGCACGGCTGGCGTGGGCGACACCGTCCGCGTTATGGAGACCCGTCCTATGTCCAAGATGAAGCGTTGGCGCCTCATCGAGGTCGTCGAGCGCGCTAAATAAGCAGTCGCTCTTACGACTTGTACGTTTCCGAAGATGTGCGTATGCCTGGCTTGCATACCACGGGCCGCATAAAGGCTGCGCACCTCTCTTCGGTTCTTAGTTCGGAGGAACATCTACCATGATTCAGATGCAAACCATGCTGAACGTCGCCGACAACTCCGGCGCTCGCAAGATTCGCTGCATCAAGGTGCTTGGCGGTTCCAAGCGTCGTTATGCAGGCATCGGCGATGTGTTCATCGGTGCTGTCCAGGAGGCTACCCCTGGCGCCAACGTCAAGAAGAAGGACGTTGTCCGTTGCGTCGTCGTTCGCACCGTTAAGGAGATCCGCCGCAAGGATGGCTCCTACATTCGCTTTGATGAGAACGCCTGCGTTGTCATCAACAACGATGGTTCGCCCGTCGGCACCCGTATCTTCGGGCCCGTCGCTCGCGAGCTTCGTGACAAGAAGTACATGAAGATCGTCTCGCTCGCTCCCGAGACCCTGTAGTTAGGGGAGATATATGTATATCAAGAAGGGCGATAAGGTCCAGGTTCTCTCTGGTAAGGATCGCGGCAAGCAGGGCGTTGTCCTGCGTGCTCTCCCCGCCGAGAACAAGGTCGTTGTCGAGGGCGTTTCGGTCGTCAAGAAGGCCGTCAAGCCCAACGCTGCCAACCAGCAGGGCGGCATCGTTTCGCAGGAGGCCCCCATCGACGCCTCCAACGTCAATCTCGTTTGCCCCGAGTGCGGTAAGGTTACCCGCGTCGGTCACGAGAAGGACGGCAAGAACAAGCTGCGCGTCTGCAAGAAGTGCGGCCACAAGTTCTAAGCTGCCCGCAACATCAAGTTGCTAGCAAAGGCCCGGATGCCCCACGGCACCCGGGCCTTTTTCTATCCCTACTCATTGGGGACATACTCATTGGGGACAGACTTAAATGAGTGGCCGTTGAAATGCCGGCACCTGGGGGCGTTCATTTTCTGTCGGCAGCTGGGGACGACCATTCATTGGGGACAGACTTAAATGACCAGTCGTTGGGGGGGGGACAGTCTCTATGTGCCGGCAGTTTGGGACGATCCTTTGATGTCTGATGCCCCCAGAGGGGTGAAGTAATACAGCTGGGTCTGTCTTTTAGGGCTTTGGTGTTCCGTCCCTTTATGTTTCACAAGGTTCGTCGCATGCGTATTTACGCGCATAGCATTGCGCGATAATGCGCATAGCCGCGCAAACATCTGCCAACTATGGCTAAATAATGACCGATAAGCAAATAAATACGCAAACACGAGCAAATACGCGCGCAATTGTGCGACTATAGGGTTGTTAGAAATGAAGAACTTCCGATGACTCAGGAGGCACATCATAGCAGATTCCAAACAGGCTCCGCTCGACGCCGAGGCAGCCGCAAAGGCGGCGTTTGCCTCGGTCCAGAATCAGCCGTTCCCTAACGACATCTTTACGGCTCCCGAGCTCCGTTGGGCTGTGATCGGTTGCGGCGTTATTGCCAACCAGATGGCTCAGTCCCTTGCCCTGGCCGGCCGCAAGCTTACGGGCGTTGCCAACCGCACGCTCACCAAGGCTCAGACTTTTGCCGACCAGTACGGCGTCGAGAAGGTCTATGACACGGTTGAGGATCTCTACGCCGATCCTGACATCGACGCCGTCTACATCACCACCCCGCACAACACCCATATCACCTATCTGCGCGCCGCCCTGGCGGCCGGCAAGCACGTTCTCTGCGAGAAGGCCATCACGCTCAACTCCGCCGAGCTCGATGAGGCCCGCGCCATTGCCGCCGAACACAACGTGGTCCTTATGGACGCTACCACGGTGCTCCACATGCCCTTGTATCAAGAGCTGCGCCGCCGCATGGATGCCGGCGAGTTTGGCCGCATGAACCTCGCTCAGCTCAACTTTGGTAGCTACAAGGAGTACGGCGACCTGACCAACCGTTTCTACAATCGCAACCTCGCCGGCGGTGCCATGCTCGATATTGGCGTATACGCCCTGTCCGTCATGCGCCTGTTTATGGCGAGTCAGCCCGTCGAGGTCGTGTCTCTGGGTAACACCTGCGAGACCGGCGTGGACGTTGCAGGCGGCATCGTCTGCCGCAATGCCGAGCAGCAGCTGGGCGTCGTGAGCCTTACGCTCCACTCCAAGCAGCCAAAGCGCTCGGTTATCAGCTTTGACAATTGCTATGTCGAGGTCAACGAGTATCCGCGCGCCGATCACGCGACGATCGTGTGGACCGCGGACGGTCATCGCGAGGAGGTCGCCGCGGGCACCGAGGCTTATGCCCTGTGCTACGAGATGGCTGACCTCGAGCAGGCCGTCGCCGGCGACGATTCCAAGCGTGAGCTTCTGGATTATGCTTCTGATGTGATGGAGCTCATGACCAAGCTCCGCGCCGATTGGGGAGTCGTCTACCCCGAGGAGGAGTAAGCGATGCTTGCGGAAGATAGGCTCAATACGATCGTGTCGATGGTGCAGCAGGCTGGCTCGGTAACGGTGCCCGAGCTTGCCGATGCCCTGGGCGTGACGGCCTCTACCATTCGACGCGACCTACAGACGCTCGACCGAGCGCACCGCATCGCCAAGGTGCACGGTGGCGCGACAAGTCTTGAGCGCGCGCACGTGACGCGCGACCTAACGATCAGTGAGCGCAGTGATCTCCATAACGACGACAAGGAGCGTATCTGCGCCCGCGCCGCGGCGCTCGTGGAGCCCGAGAGCTTTGTGTACATCGATTCGGGTTCGACAACGCTCAGACTCATCGAGCATCTTCCGCATCTCGAATCGGTCACCTATGTGACTGATTCCGTGCTCCATGCTCAGTATCTCGCTGTGCGCGGCATGCGCACCGTGGTGCTGGGCGGCGAGCTTAAACCCGAGACCGAGGCGCTCGTTGGCCCCGATGCTCTGGCAACCCTAGACCGCTACAACTTTAACTGCGGCTTTTGGGGTTCTAACGGCATTGCCGCCGAGCAGGGCTTTACGACGCCCGATATCGAGGAAGCGCAGGTCAAGCGTATCTCGATGCGCCATACAGCCAAACGCTTCGTAATCTCGGACGCCAGTAAATTTGGCATGGTGGCGCCCGTCAAGTTCGCGGACTTCCGCGACGCAACGATTATTACCGCAGGCGAGGTCCCCGCCAAGTACCGGGCAATGGACAACGTCATCACGGTCTAACAGCAGGGGTCAGGCTAAGGCCAAAACCACCGCGAAGGGACAGGAACCTTTGTGGTGGTTTTGACGTTTGTCCAGATAAGACCTGCCAAAATAAACCCGTCCCTTTTCGGGAGACTTTAGGGCTCCCAGGGGCAGGGGGCTTCGATGTGGATGTGCTCGCCGGTTACGGGATGCGTGAAGGACACGCTGTGGGCGTGGAGCATCAGGCCGCAGGGGCGCGGCGTTCCGTACAGGTCGTCGCCAACCAAGGGGTGACGCTCGCTGGCCAGGTGCACGCGAATCTGATGCTTGCGGCCGGTGAGCAGCTCAACATCGATATACGAACGCGCGGGCAGGCCTCGGCGGCTCTTAAGGCGCTTAAGTACCTTGACGCGCGTCTGAGAGGGCTTTCCGCTGGCGCCGACACGCATCTTGCGGCTATCGTGGCGATCGCGAGCGATAGGCTTGTCGATGAGCTTCTCGTTCCAGTCGATTTTGCCCTCGGCGAGCGCCAGATAGTGCTTTTCGAACGCGTGGTCGATGACCATCTGGTCAAAGGCGGGCTGCGTCTGCTTGTCGAGCGAGAACAGCACCACGCCGGTGGTGTCACGGTCCAGGCGATTGAGCGGCTGCATGTCGGTCGCGGCAAAGCCGTCGCCCATCGCCAGCAGCAGGTCGCTGGCGTAGTCGGTGAGCGTGCGTTCACCGGTGCCGTCGCCGTGGACGATCATGCCGGCGGGCTTGTCGATGGCCATGAGCCAGGCATCGCAGTAGAGGACTTGAGGTTCTTCGTTCACGTGTAAGCCTTTCGGTTAGCTGATTCCCACAAACATGCAGCCCGAGGTCGCCCCGCGCAGGCGGGCGGCGGGCTTGCGGCCGGCTTGAGCCGCCTCGACGGCGCGACGGACGCGAGCGACGGCACGGCCAATCTCATCGGCCTCGAGCAAGGTTCCGTCGACCATAAGACGACGGACGCCGGCGTCGAGCAACTGCGGTACCTGCGGCGTGAGGTCGATGGGGTAGGCGTCGTACAAGCGAGAGCGGCCGTGGATGTCGGTGTGCACGGGCATGACCTTTCCGTCGATATTCTTGAGCGACAGCTTGCGGGCGCGCAGACGGCAGCTGGCACAATCGTGGATGCAGCCATTGGCCACCTGCAGGATGCAATGCTCGCTTGTCATGACGCGCGGGCGGCCAAAGACGGTGATGCCCAGAGCCGCGGGCGCGGCGGCGCCGAGCGAGACAATCTCGTCGAGTGTGATCTCGGGCGAGAGCCAAAACGCACCGGCTCCGCGCTTGGCAAGCGCCTCCATGCAGGGCGTGTTGTGCACCGGCAGGCAAGAGCGAATCTCGGCTGTGGCGCCAACCTGGGAGGCCAGGGCAAGCTCAGAGATGTTGCCAATAGCGACCGTAGCGCCGGCAACAACCCACGGGTCGACGCGTACGTGGTCAACGGCACGGCAGACCTCGTCGAGCACGGGCACGATGCCCTGCTCAAATGCGTCGGCGGGGGAGAGCTCGGCCGCATCGAGCGCGTCGGTGGTCATGTAGATGCGCGTTGCACCCTCCGCTCGCGCTGCCTCGGCGGCCTCGAGCGAGGTGACGGTGGCGCAGATCTGCGGCTCGTCGCGGTAGTGCTCGGGCATGGGCCGCGTACATTTGTCGAGCACCGGCAGCTCGAGCGTGCGGGCACGCTCGTCATACGGTGCCAGAATGGCCTCCTCCAGCGCCTTGCAGGCGGCGGCGCGCACCTTGTGCACAGCGGAGAAGCCCATGCCGCAGCCCTTATCGAGCGCCACATCAAAGCTCGCGGACTCAAAGGGCGAGGACCCCATGCGACCCACATGCTCAACCAGGTCTGCCGCCTCGACGGCGCGGGTCTTGGCGGCCTCGACGGTAAAGCCCGTGGCCGTGGCCGTAAGCGAAGGGTCGTCGCAGCAGGTGAGCGTAACGGTAAACGGCTCGCCCAGGCGTGCCACGACAGACACGTCAACAGCTCGGCGGCGCAGCACATCGCGCTTGAGCGCGGCGCCGGCGGCGTCGATGGCACGCTGGCTGCGAATCACGCGGACGCGGCAGCCCTCGGGCATGCTGCGGGGCACGCGACATTCGATGATGTCACCGGCGGCGGCATCATCGGTAGCGATAGTGGTTAGGAACTGATCGAACTCGTCGTCGTGGCGAAGTTCCAACAAGTCGCCCTTGCCCACGGGCTCAAACAGCTCAATGCGGGCGATGGCGGCACGGCGACGGCGGTCGTCAGGCTTGAGGCCGCGCACGTCGCGGTTGGCCAGGCGGCTGCCCAGCACCGTGCCCACAATCTGGCCGCGGTTGTTGGAGCGCTCGTAACTCATCATCTCGTCGCCCGAGGTGCCATCCTGGTAGGCGTGCGTAAAGTCGCGATTAAAGCAGCGCTTGAGCTGGCGCTGGCGGGCTGCATCCTCATCCTTGGAGGTCGAAACATCGGCCAGCATGTCATCAATCTGATGACGATACACGTCGACGATGGAATACACGTAATCGGGTGCCTTCATGCGTCCTTCGAGCTTGAGCGATGCGGCGCCGGCGTCATACAGACGGCGAACAAGCTGCGAAGTGTTGGTGTCGCGCGGGCACAGCGCGCGCTCGCGACCGGCAGGGGAGAGCGAGCGGCCGTTCTCGTCGATCAGCTCGTAGGGCAGGCGGCAGGGCTGGGCGCACATGCCGCGGTTGGCCGATCGTCCCGCCATGGCAAAGCTCGAAAGCAGGCACAGGCCCGAGTAGCAAAAGCAGATGGCGCCATGGCTAAAGACCTCAAGGTCCACATCGGGCGCGGCGTCGTGGATGGCGGCGATCTCGTCGATGGAGAGCTCGCGCGAGAGAGTCACGCGGTCGGCGCCCTGCTCACGGCACCAAAGGGTTCCGCGGTCGTCATGGATGTTCGCCTGGGTCGAGATGTGCGTCTCGATGCCGGGCATGGTGCGCTTGACCTCAAAGAACAGACCCCAGTCCTGGATAATGAAGGCATCGGCGCCCAGCGTGGAGCAGCGACGGATGAGTTGCAGTGCATCGCTCATCTCGGACTGCTTGATGACGATGTTTACCGTGACGTAGACGCGCGACCCGGCTAGATGCGCGGCGCGGCAGGCTTGCTCAAAGGCCTCGTCGGTAAAGTTGGTTGCCTTGCGGCGGGCGTTGAAGCTGCCCATGCCGCAGTAGATGGCGTCTGCCCCGGCAGCGAGCGCGGCGGCAAAGGGCTCCGGGCCTCCGGCGGGGGCCAAGAGCTCGGGTCTGCGGTTGGTGGTTCGACTGGCGGTTGCGGTCATATCCTGCCTTTCAAAATGCTCAGATATTCAAAAGTATAGTGGCGCCGTTGCGGCAGGCGATGCCCGTGCTCCAAGCGGGATAAAGTCTTCAGCAGCTTGGGCTGGCTGACCCCGTGGAGAACCGTTCAGCTGCCAACGGGCGCCGTTGGGCGATAAAATATTCTCGCAGCGTGATAATAATCTTGCATCGCGCGGAAACCTTGAGTACTATCCCAATCAAGCGCGGTGTTCAGACCGAACTGTGCCTCCCGGTGTGAACGCCGCGCTCACGCTTTCTCAACTGATCGTAAGGAGATAAACATGAGCAAGACCGTCGTGTCTTCCGATAACGCACCCGCAGACATCGGCCCGTATTCCCCCGGTATCCAGGCCGGCAACATGGTGTTCCTGTCCGGCCAGCTGGGCATCGACCCCGCAACCGGCAAGATGCCCGAGGGCGTCGAGGCCCAGGTCAAGCAGTCCCTTGCCAACGTCGAGGCCCTGCTGACCGCTGCCGGTGCCACCTTTGCCGATGTCGTCAAGACCACGGTCTACCTGGCCGACATCGCCGACTTCGCCGCCGTGAACGAGATCTACGCCTCCAAGTTCGAGGCCCCGTTCCCCGCGCGCAGCGCTTTCCAGGTTGCCGCCCTTCCGGCTGGCGGTCTGGTCGAGATCGAGGTTGTCGCCGCCCTCTAAGGCGTTGGCAACAACTAAACATGACATGCAAAAAGACCCTGCAGCGCGTGCGAGTGAACTGCGTCCCAAATCTTGGACGCCCTAAATAGCGACTAGGCCGCGAGGGCCTGATTCCGGAACTCCTCCGGGGTCAGGCCCTTCAATCTTACCTGCCTCCGGCTCGTGTTCCAGTGGACTATGTATTCC